>NZ_CAXBOD010000001.1:0-510698 GCF_963977235.1 uncultured Albimonas sp. | reverse complement strand
CGCGGCGCGCCAGCTCGGCCGCCACATGCGCCCCGATGAAGCCCGAGGCCCCGGTGACCAGAATCCGCGGCGCCATGCCGTCCCCTCCGCTCATGCCAGCCGCGCCCAGGGCATCGGCGCCATCGGGGCGCATCGCGTGGTCATCGCATGGGGGGGCGAGCGCTCGCCCGCCGACTGCAGGGCCAGCGTCGCCTCGTTGAGATGCAGCGAGAAGTCGGCCGAGATCCGGCAGTCCCGCCCCTCGTCCCGCGCATCCAGCATTTCCACCGGGCCCAGCGCGAAATTCATCGCCGCCGCGCCGGTGCGCTTGACCTTCGGATGGCTGTCGCCGGCCAGTTTCAGGCGGCGGGGGAACGGATGCTCCACCAGCCGCCGGCGCACCCGGAAGCGGCGGCGGAAGCGCACCGGGGCGGCGTTGTCCCAGGCCGCGTCCAGCTCCAGCGCGCCGCCGTCGCAGATCACCCGGATGCGGTGGTCATGGGGGGCGATGATCGAGCAGGTCAGTCGCGCCACCGGCCCGCTTTCGAAGAACAGCGTGCCGGTCGAGAAATCGGGCGCCGCGCGCGCGCCTTCGGGCAGCTTGTCCGGAACCAGCTCGGCCGAGGCCGCGGCCACCGTGCGGATCGGCCCGAACATCGCGATCAGCCAGGTCAGGTAGTAGCCCGCATGCTCCAGCGTGCAGCCGGTGCGGAACTCGTCCTCCCGCGGCCAGGGGGCGCCCGAGGCCGAGATCCAGGCCTCGGTCGGCGCCTGGGGAATGAAACCGTCGTCAAGCTCGGCGTAGATCAGCCGGGGCGAGCCCGCGACCCCCTCGCGCACCGCCGCCCACAGGGTCTGCGCCGCCTCGCCCAGCACCGAGGCGGGGGCCGAGGCCAGCATCACGCCCCTTTCGGCGGCCAGCGCGTGCAGCGCGCGCGCATGTTCCATGGTGGTGGCGAGCGGCTTTTCGGACCACACGTGCACGCCGCGTTCCAGCAGGGCGCGCGAGACCTCGTAGTGCGATCCGGGGTTGGTCAGGTTCAGCGCGACGTCGCCGGGCGAGAGGGCGTCGAGGAACCCCGCCAGATCGTCGGCGGCCAGCATCTGCGCGCCCACCGCGGCATGCCCCTGGGCGCGCCAGTGATCGACGAAGCGCCGCTGACGTTCGGCGTCGCGGTCGTGGACGGCGAAGACGCTGACGTCGGGATGCGCGGCCAGCGAGCTCAGGTAGAGGTCGGCCACGAAACCCAGCCCGATGATCGCGATCCGCCGCACGCCGTCCCCCTGCCCCTCGCGCCTGCCGCGCGCGGCCGCACCCTCGGGGAAGCCCCCCGACGGAGCCACGCGCATAAGGACGCATGACCCGCTGGCCCGCGCCATGCAAGCGTCCGCGTCGTCCACCCTCCCCGATCGGGGGGCCGACCGCGCCCCCGCTTGCGTCGCAACGCGCCCTCGCGCCGTGCGCCCGGCCTGCCTATGATCCTGCCGGCCCGTCCCTGCGCGGCCCCGACCCGGCCGAGACCTCGAGGTGACATGCCCCAGCCCCGCCCCTATGTCGTCATCGCCGGCTCCGGCCGCTCGGGCACCAACCGGCTGCTGGACGCGTTCGACCTGCATCCCGTCACGGTCTGCCGCTCCGAGCCCGAGGAAATGATCGGCGGCGACTTCGAGGCCCTGCCCGGCGCCCACCCGCCCGAACCGCCGCTGGGCGAGGATTTCGAGGCCCGCTGGGCGCGCGCCGTCGCCCGCGCCCGCCGCCGGCAGAGCGACCGCGACCGCATCGACGCGCTGGACAAGACCTACTACGCCGGCCGCCCGCTGGCCCGACCGGTGCTGAAGCTGCTGGCCCGGCGCCGGCTGCGCCAGGACCTGCTGGGCCGGCTCGCGCCCGGCCTGCGGGGGCAGGAGTGGGACCGGCCGATGCTGTGCACGAACGCGGACGCCCTCGACGCCGCGCTGCTGGTCCTCAAGATCCGCCCGTCGAGCTGGCTGCTGCGCACGCATTTCGGCGATCCCGACCAGATCGTCGTGCATCAGATCCGCGAGCCCCGCGCCTTCCTCAACTCCTGGCACAACCGCTGGGTCGCGAGGGACGGCGGCGGCGCAGAAACGGTCTACCGCGCCACCCTGCGCGTGCTGCCCGCGATCCTGGCCGACTTCGGCGAGGATCCCGCCCGCTTCGACCGCTACAGCGAAGAAACCCTGATCGAGAGCGAGCTCTGGCTCTGGCGTCACCTCAACGAGACGCTGCACCTCGCGCTGCGCGACTCGCCCCGCTACCGGCTGGTGACCTACGAGGCCTTCGACCGCGACCCTGCCGCCGAGACGGCGGAGGTGCTGAAGCTGTGCGGTCTCGACGCGCCGACCTCGGTGCTCGAGCGGGTCGGAGCGATGCAGAACACCCTTTTCGGCGCCCGCCACGGCGCCACGCTCGACCCCGCGCTGTGCGAGCGGGCGATGGCTCGGGTCCTCGAAGGCAGCCCCCTGCCGGATCTCCTCGCCCGCAGCGCCTGATCGCGCGCTCAGGCGCGTCCGACCGGACCGCGGCCGTGGGCGGAGATCACCTGCTCGAAGAAGGCCAGCATCTCGCGGGCGACGGGGGCGGGGGCGAAGCCGGCCTCGATCCGGGCGCGGGCGGCGGCGCCAAGGCGCGCAGCCAGCGCCGGCTCGGCCAGCAGGCGCGCGCAGGCCTCGGCCAGCGCGGCGGGGTCCTCGGGGGGAACCAGCAGGCCGGTCTCGCCATGGCGCACCAGTTCCGCCGGCCCGCCCACCGCCGTGCAGACCGTGGCGGCGCCTACCGACAGCGTCTCGAGCAAGGTGTAGTTGAGGTTCTCGTAGCGCGAGGCGATCACCGCCACCGGCCGCCGGGCGCGAAGGCGGGCGACCTCGTCCCGCGGCAGCTGGCCCCGCACGTCGATGCGCGCGCGCACCGCCTCGGGCAGGGCCGCCAGCGCTTCGGGAAGGTGGGTGAGGCGGCCGTCCGCTCCCTCGATCCCGCGGTCGGGGCCCACGAAGGTCAGCCGCGCGTCGGCGCCCCCGGCGATCAGCCGGGCGAAAGCCTCGAGCATCACGTCGCCGCCCTTGTGGCGGTCGAAGCGGCCCACGAACAACAGGCTGCGCGCCGCCTCGGGGTCGAGCGCCTCGCGCCGCAGCGCAGGGCCGAGCGGGATCGGGTTGGGGATCCAGGCGGCCGGGCGGCCTTCAGGGAATCCGTAGCGCGCCCGCGCCCGGTCGAGCACGTCGCGCGAGGGGGCGGTGATCCCGGCGCAGGCGGCCAGGCCCCGCCCCTCGCGCCGCACCCGGCGGGCGTCGGCGGCCCCGGGCGCCCGCCCGTGAAAGGCCTGGTGGAGGAACCACGGCCCATGCAGCGTCACCACCACCGGGATCGAGACGGCGGCCTGCGCCAGCGCGGCCCAGCCCTGGGTCTCGGGCATCACCAGCAGCTCGACTCCCTCGGCCTCGGCCTGGCGGGCGGCGCCGGCGATCTGGGCGCCGATCCCCTCGACCCAGGGCTCGTCCAGCCCCAGCCAGCCTTTTGCCCGCGCCAGCGGACCCGGCCGCGCGCGCGGCGGCAACCGAATCGTCTCCGGCGCGGCGGCGGCGTCCTTGTCGAGCGGGATGACCCGCACCTCGCAGCCGATCTCGCGGAAGCCCTCGCGCAGGTGGCGCACGGCGGTGACCACGCCGTTGGGGCTGTCGTCTCCGGGCCAGGACTGGGCGACGAACGCGATCCGCATGGCCTTGCCCCCCTGCCCGCGCTCAGGCGCGCCGGCTCTCGGGGGCGCCCTTGTATTCGATGATCCGCCCCCGCTCGCCCCTCGCGCGGGCCAGGCGATAGCGCAGGGCGCCCAGCGCCTCGAACGGTTTGCCCGCCATCACCAGCCCGCCATAGAGCAGCGCATCCCGCCAGGGATCGCCGAAAGCCCGCCGCCGCCAGCGCGCCGCGCGCAGCGCGACGAGGCCGGCCAGCCCCAGCGTCCCCAGCGCCAGAACGCCGCCCGCAAGCCCCGCGTCCAGCGCCGCCAGCAGAGCGGCCGCCAGCAGCGCAACCGGCAGGCCGAGGCCCCACAGCAGGCTGCGCCGCGCCTCGCGCCGGTTGTAGCGCTCGGGGCCCGCGCCATGGACGGCGGCGCCCTCGGCGAAGGCCCAGCCGGTGCGCTCGGCCCGCCGGCGCCATTGCGACCAGCGATGCATGTCGGCGTCGTGCAGGGTCATCTCTGCGTCCAGCCGCTCGATCCGCCAGCCGGCGCGGGCGAGGCGCAGGCACAACTCCGGCTCCTCGCCGCAGATGAAGTCGGGGTCGAACCCGCCCACCGAATCGAAGGCCTTGCGCCGGAACATCGCGTCGCCCCCGATTGCGGCCGCAGGGCCGGTGGGGGTGTTCCACTCCATGTCGCACAACCGGTTGAAGATCGAGGCGCCGGGCGCCCGCTCCCGCCGCCGCCCGGCGACGACGGCAAGCTCGGGGTCCGCCAGCAGGCGGTCGCGCGCGGTCTCGAGCCAGCCCGCGACCAGTTCGCAGTCGCCATCGACGAACTGCACCAGGTCCGGGCCGCCGCCGGGCCCCTCGGCTAGCGCCGCGGCGCCCAGGTTGCGGGCGCGCGCAGCGGTGAAGCCGACGGCGGGGTCGATCGTCACGATCCGCGCCCCCGCCCCGGCCGCGATCTCGAGGCTGGCGTCGGTCGAACCGCTGTCGACGTAGACCAGCGGCGCCCCCGGCCCCATCAGCCTCCGCGCGGCGGCCAGGCAACGGCGCAGACGCTCGCCCTCGTTGCGGCCGATGGCGACCAGGCCGATCTCGGGCGACGTCACCTCAGGCCTGCTCTTCGCCGCGCAGACGACAGGCGTCGCGGGCCAGCGCCGGCAGGATCGCGAAACACGACAGATATCGCCGGGACAGCCGCCGCGGCTCTCGCGCCATGCGCCACAGCCACTCCAGCGCGAGCCGCCGCACCCAGGCGGGGGCGCGGGCCTGCACGCCGGCCACGAACTCCACCCCCGCGCCGACCGAGACGAAGCCCACCCCCGGCGCCAGTTGCTTGCCGCGCACCGCCAGCACCTCCTGCTTGGGCGCGCCCAGCGCCAGCAGGCACAGCCGCGCGCCCGAGGCCGACAGCTCCCGCAGACACTCGGCCGCGACCGGGCCTTCGGGGTCGAGCCCGTAGGGCGGGGCGATTCGCGCGACCACCCGCAGGCCCGGGAACTCGGCCTCGAGCCGGGCGGCGGCGGCGTCGAGCGTGCGCTGGTCGGCGCCCAGCAGGCCGATCGGCAGCCCCAGCCGCGCGGCCATCCCCGCCAGCGGCAGCACCAGCTCCGAGCCGGGCACCAGCTCCACCGGCCGGGCCGCGAGCCACGACAGCCAGACCACCGGGTTGCCGTCGGCGCAGATCAGGTCCTGGGCCGCATAGGCGCGGCGAAATGGCTCCGAGACCTGCAGCTTGACCAGGTGATCGAGGTTGATGGTGGCCACGGAAAAGCCCGCGCCGGCCCGAAGCCGCGCCTCGATCTCCGCCAGCAGGCCGGCGCGGGTGGGCGCGGTCACGCCCACGGCCTGGGGTCCGCGGCCGGCCGGCAGATGGAATCTCATGATGCGGCTCACCGGGGAGGCCTCCGAAGCGGGCGATCAAGCGGGCGGTCGGCGCAGAAATGACTCGCAGGACGAGCCTAGCATCGCCCCCGCGCCGCGCACAGGCGCCAGCCGCGCGCCTGCGTCGCTGCGCCTCCAGCGTTAACCATATGGCAATGCAGCCTTCCGATCCTGAGCGCCTGAAGGGGAGATCGCGATGGGCAACATGCCGATCCACATCCTGGGCGACAGTCACGCGGTCTATTTCAAGGCCGCGGCCGAGGCCGGGCGGCTTGGCCGCCGGCGCGCCAGCTACTGTATCGTGCCGGGCGCCACCGCCGCGGGGATGCGCAATCCCAACTCGATGACCGACGCGCTGAGCCGGTTTCGCGCCTCGCTGGCCTGGACGGGGCCGCGCACGCTGCACGTGATCCAGCTGGGCGAGGTCGACTGCGGCTTCGTGATCTGGCTGCGCGCCCGCCGCCACGGCGAGGGGGTGGGGGCGCAGCTCGACGCCTCGCTCGAGGCCTACGCCGCGTTCGTGCGCGAGGCGCAGGCGCTGGGCCGCCGCCGCATCGTGATCACCGCCGCGACCCCGCCCACGCTGCGCGATTGCGCCGCCGTCGGCGAGGTGGCCGACGCCCGGCGCGAGGTGACCGCCACCCAGGCCCAGCGCACGGCCCTGACCCTCGACTACAACGACCGGCTCGAATCGCTCGCGGCCCGGCTTGGGGTCGACTGGGCGGACGCGACCTCCGACCTGCTGGACCCCGCCACGGGCCTGGTGGCCGAGCGGTTCCGCAACGCCGACCCGGCCGACCATCACCTCGACATTCCGGCGGCCGCCGAGGTGTGGGCCCGACGCCTGGCCCCCGCCATCGCCCGCCACGACGCCTGGCGCCCGAGCGAGTTCGCCCGCGCCAGCCTCACCCGCCTGCGCCCCCTGCGGCCGGCGTGACCAACGAGAGCCGCGACCGGAGGCGGAGCCGCGCCCTGCGCACGCCGTTCCCGGCGCCGGCGCGGCGGACCGTCGCCGGCCCGCCGCAATCGCTCAGTTGAAGCCGGTCGCCTCGTTGGGCGTCCACTCCCAGGCGCCGCCGGGGGGCTGCCACTCCATCATCAGGCAGGAGGTGTTCAGCCGCTGGAACCACACCGCCTCGACCTCGTACCAGCCGGGCTCCTCGACCAGATAGTCGTCCTGCCAGCCGATCGTGTCGCAGGCGTGCCGGCCGTCGTGGCGATAGACCTCCTCGCCGCCCACGATCACCTCCAGCCCGTCGTTGGAATGCCAGCGCATCCGCCAGATCCCCGGCTGGTCGAAATGCAGGTAGCCGTTGATGATCGCCACCACCCGCTCGGCCCGGTCCGAGGTCAGCGCGTTCTGCCCCGGCGCGCTGTCCATGTAATCGAAGCCCACCAGCGGCGTCCCCGCCCGCGCGCCCGAGCGGTAGTCCTTGGCGATCTTCAGCTCGCGCACCTCGGCCGGATAGCCGTATTTGACCGCCAGACCCTGCGTCAGCCCCTCGGGCTGCGGCTCGGCGCGCTTCAGCTTCACCGGGTCGGCCAGCGCGCCCCCCGCGGCCAGCGCCGCCGCGCACAGCGTCGCGGCCATTGCCAGTCGTGATCTCATCCCCAGATCTCCCCTCAGAGTGACGTGGGGCGCATCCTCGCCGCAGCCGAGCCGCCGCGCAACCGCTTGCCATCCGGGCGCAAAGCGTTTTCGCTGCGTGAACCGCCCGCCCCCCCACCGGAGAGCCCGCCGATGACCCGCACCCTTGTCTTTGCCCAGCAGAAGGGAGGCGCCGGCAAGACCACGCTGCTGGTGCAGACGGCGGCCGCGCTGGCGGCGATGGGGCGCGCGCCCTCACTGGTCGACCTCGACCCCCAGCGCAGCCTGACCCGCTGGAATGAGCTACGCGGCGCCGACGCCCTGCCGATCGAGAGCGCGTCCGAGTGGCAGGCCTCGACCGCTCTGCGCCGGGCGGCGAAGGCCGGCGAGATCGTGCTCGCCGACTGCCCGGGCAACGCCGACGTGCTGCTGCGCGCCGCCCTGCGCGCCGCAGACCTGGTGGCGATCCCCTGCCAGCCGAGCCCGATGGACGCCTGGGCCACGCAGCCGATCCTCGAGATGGCCGCGCGCGAGAAGACGCCCGCCGTGGTCATCCTCAACCGCGTGCCCCCCCGCGGCGGCGCCGGCCCCGCCGTCGAGGCCGCCCTGATCGAGGCGGGGGCCGAGATCCTGCCCGTCACCCTGGGCAACCGCGTGGCCTTCTCGACCGCCTTCCTCGAGGGGCGCGCCGCCTCCGAGCTCTCCCCCCGCTCCCTCGCCGCGCGCGAGGCGCAGGCGCTGGCCGAGGCGCTGCTCGCCCGCCTCGCATGACGCCGCTGCCCGCGATCGAGACCGAGCGGCTGATCCTGCGCCCGTTCCGCGAGGCCGACCTCGCCCCGTTTGCCGCGCTGAACGCGGACGCCGAGATCATGCGCCACTTCCCCCGCCCCCTGACCGCGGAGGAGACCGAGGCCCTGGTCGCGCGCATCGAAACCGCCCGCGCCGCCAACGGCTTCGCCTTCGAGGCGGTCGAGGAGAAGGCCACCGGCGCCTTCCTCGGCATGGTCGGCCTCAACGCCCCCGAGTTCGAGGCGCCCTTCATGCCCTGCGTGGAACTCGGCTGGCGTCTGGTCCGCGCGGCCTGGGGCCGGGGCTACGCCACCGAGGCCGCCCGCGCCCGCCTCGCCACCGCCTTCGCGCCGGCGGCAGAGGGCGGGCTCGACCGCGATCAGCTCGTGGCCTTCGCCCCCCTGGGCAACGCCCCCTCCCGCGCAGTGATGGAGCGGCTGGGCATGACCCGCGACCCAGAGGACGATTTCGATCACCCCGCCCTGCCGCTAGGGTCGCCGCTGCGCCGCATGGCGCTCTACCGCATTCGCCGCGCGCGCTCCGCGTCGCCGGCCCCTGAAGCTGGAGGCTCGAGATTCGGAGGCCCGAGATGACGCGCGACGGCCCGCCCGACGCCTACGCCCTGATCCTCGACGCGATCGACCGGGGCCGCTACCCCCCCGGCGCCCGCCTGGTCGAGACCGAGCTGGCGGAGCGTTTCGGCGTCTCCCGCACCCCGATCCGCGAGGCGCTGGGACGGCTCGAGACCCAGGGCGTCGTCGCCCACGACGGCCGCCGCGGGCTGGTGGTGGCCTCGCTCGACCACAACCAGCTGGGCGAGCTCTATGAAGTGCGCGCGGTGGTCGAGGGCCTCGCCGCCCGTCTCGCCGCCCGCCACGCCGCCCCCGAGGAGCAGGCCCTGCTGCGCCGCCTGGTCGAGGACAGCCGCCGCATGACCCACGACGCCGAGGCGCTGCGCGACAACAACCGCCGCTTCCACCGGCAGCTGCACCTCGCCTCGCACAACCGCTATCTGAATACGATGCTGGACGGCATCCGCCGCTCGATGGCGCTGCTGACCCTGACGTCGCTCGCCGATCCGACCCGCGGCGTCGAGACGGTGGACGAGCACGACGCCATCGCCAGGGCCGTCGAGGCCCGCGACGAGGACGCCGCCGACGCGGCCGCCCGCCTGCACATCTCCCGCGCCTACGAGACCCGCCTGAAACTGGACGCCGAGCGCTAGGCCGCCGCCTCCGGGCGAGCCGGAGCGCGCAGCGGCGCGTTAACGACGATTTCAGCGCCCGCGGGGCCTTTGCGGCCCCGCGACGTCTTCAACGACTCGTTAAGCGCGGTTAAGTCTTCGGCCATGACGATGCCGAGCCCAGCCTTCCGCCCCGCCCCGCGCTCCGCGCCCGGCGCCCGCCTCGCTCGCGCGCTCTGCGCGCTGCTGGCCGCAGCCTGCGCCGCGCCGGCCTTCGCCGGGGCCGCGGACGCGCCCACCCGCGAGCAGCTCGCCTCGGAGGGCCGCGACCTCAGCCCCGAGGAATGGCAGGCGCTGGTGGGCGGCCGCACCGTCTGGTATCGCATCTCCGGAGAGGTCTGGGGCCGCGAGAGCTACCGCGCCGAGCCCGGCCGAGTGACCTTCCAGTTCCCCGACGGCGAGTGCCTCGAAGCCAGCTGGAGCTACGTCGAGCCGTGGTTCTGCTTCGACTTCGGCGAGGCGCTGGGCGGCGGCCCGCCCCACTGCTTCCGCCACATCCGCCACGCGGAAACCCTCTGGGCCCTGTCCCGCTCTGGCGAGCCGCAGTCGATCGACCGGATCGACTCGACCCCCCTGACCTGCGGCGTCGACCCCACCAGCTGACCCCGGAGCGAGCCCTGCGCCGAGCCGCCGGGGGACTGCCGCCCGTGACCCTCAGTCCCGTTTCAGCGCCCGCGCCCCGATGTCCGAGCGGTTGAAGCCCCCCGGCCAGTCGATCCGCGCGACCGCGCGGTAGGCGCGCGCCACGGCTTCCTCGAGCGTGTCGCCCCGCGCCGTGACGTTCAGCACCCGGCCGCCATTCGACAGGATCCGGCCGCCCTGCGCCCGCGTGCCGGCGTGGAACACCACCGCCTGCGGATCCGAGGCTTCGGCCGCCGCGATCCCGCCGATCGCCTCGCCCTTGGCATAGGCGCCGGGATAGCCCTTCGCGGCCATCACCACGGTCGCCGCGGCGTCGTCGTGCCAGGTCACCGGAACCTCGGCCAGCCCCTCGCCGCGGGCGCAGGCCAGCAGCGCCGGGACCAGGTCGCTGTCCATGCGCAGCATCACCACCTGGCACTCGGGATCGCCGAAACGGACGTTGAACTCGACCAGCCGCGGGCCGGTGGCGGTCAGCATCAGCCCGGCGTAGAGCACGCCGCGAAACGGCATCCCCCGCCGCGCCATCTCGGCGATGACGGGGCGGCAGATCTCGGCCATCGCCTGTTCCTGCAGCGCCTCTGTCAGCACCGGCGCGGGCGAGTAGGCGCCCATGCCCCCGGTGTTGGGTCCCTCATCGCCGTCATGGGCCCGCTTGTGGTCCTGCGCGGGGGCCAGCGCCACCGAGGCCTCGCCGTCCGAGAGGACGAAGAGGCTCGCCTCCTCCCCCTCCATGAACTCCTCGACGACCACCTCGGCGCCGGCCTCGCCGAAGGCGCCGCCGAACATCTCGTCGAGCGCGTCCAGCGCCTCGTCGAGGCGCATCGCCACGACCACGCCCTTGCCGGCGGCCAGCCCGTCGGCCTTGATCACGATCGGCGCGCCCTGGGCGCGCACATAGGCCTTGGCGGCCTCGGCGTCGGTGAAGCGGCCCCAGGCGGCGGTCGGCGCGCCCACCGCGTCCGCGATCTCCTTGGTGAAGGCTTTCGAGGCTTCCAGCCGCGCCGCCTCGGCCGAGGGGCCAAAGCAGGGGATGCCGGCGGCGCGCACCGCGTCGGCCGTGCCGGCGGCGAGCGGCGCCTCGGGGCCCACCACCACCAGGCCGATGCCGTTCGCTTCGGCCCAGGCGGCGACCTCGCGCCCGTTCTCGGGGGTCAGGGCCACGCACTCGGCCAGCTCGGCGATGCCGGCGTTGCCGGGGGCGCAGAACAGCCGCTCGCACAGCGGGCTCTGCGCGATCTTCCAGGCGAGCGCGTGCTCCCGCCCGCCGCCGCCGAGGATCAGGATGTTCATGCGCGCTCTCCCGCCATGCCGCCGTCGCCGCGCGCCTCATACGGAAACCCGCGCCCTGGGTCCAGACGGCGGAGCGGCGCGCCCCGCGCGGCCCACAGCCCCGCGCGAGCGCCTGTTCTCCGGAGCCGTCCGTCGCTGATGCCGATCAGAGCGACTCGCCCGGAGCGGTCCAGGATCGCGAAGCGACCCCCGCAGGGGGCTTGTCCTTGACCGCTCCGGGCGAGTCGCTCAGGCATCTTCAGCGACGGGCGGGTCCGGAGGACAGGCGCGGGGCCCTGTTCTCTGGTGAGTTCGGAAGCGGCCTTGCGCGGGCCCCCGGCCCGCCCGCGCCGCAGGCGCGCATGCCAAGCCCGCCCGCAGGGCGCCTCCTCAACGCAAAGGGCGGCCCTCGAAGGCCGCCCTTTCCCCTCTCGCCGTGGCGAGGCGCCCTCAGCCCATCTCGCCCAGCTTGCCGACGATGGCGTCGCCCATCTGCGCGGTGGTCACCGGCTGCTTGTCGCCCGCCTGCATCAGGTCGGCGGTGCGCAGCCCATCGGCCAGCACCGCGTCGATCGCGCGCTCAAGCAGCGCCGCCTCGTCCAGCTTGCCGAAGGAGTAGCGCAGCGCCATCCCGAAGCTCAGCACACAGGCGATCGGGTTGGCCTTGCCGGTGCCCATGATGTCGGGCGCGGAGCCGTGCACCGGCTCGTAGAGCGCCTTGGGCCGCCCGTTGGCCATCGGCAGGCCGAGGCTGGCCGAGGGCAGCATCCCCAGCGAGCCGGTCAGCATGGCGGCGACGTCCGAGAGCATGTCGCCGAACAGGTTGTCGGTGACGATCACGTCGAACTGCTTGGGCCAGCGCACCAGCTGCATGCCGCCGGCGTCGGCGTACATGTGGCTCAGCTCGACGTCGGGGTATTCGGCGTCATGGACCTCCTGGACGACGTCGCGCCACAGGATGCCGGACTCCATCACGTTGGCCTTCTCCATCGAGCAGACCTTGTTGCTGCGGGCGCGCGCCAGCTCGAAGGCCGAGCGGGCGACGCGGGCGATCTCGCCCTCGGTGTAGCGCTGGGTGTTGATCCCCACCCGCTCGTTGCCTTCCTTGAAGACGCCGCGGGGCTCGCCGAAATAGACGCCGCTCGTCAGCTCGCGCACGATCATGATGTCGAGCCCGCCGATCACGTCCTTCTTCAGGGACGAGAAATCGGCCAGCGCGTCGAAGCAGACCGCGGGGCGCAGGTTGGCGAAAAGGTCCATCTCCTTGCGCAGGCGCAGCAGGCCGCGCTCGGGCTTCACCGAGAAATCGAGGACGTCGTATTTCGGCCCGCCCACGGCGCCGAGCAGCACGGCGTCGGCGTTCTGCGCCTTCTCCATGGTCTCGTCGGCCAGCGGCTTTCCGTGGACGTCGTAGGCGGCGCCGCCGACCAGGTCCTCCTCGACCTCGAAGGCGAGGCCCTTGTTCTCGGCGAACCAGTCGATGACCTTGCGGACCTCGGTCATCACTTCCGGGCCGATGCCGTCGCCGGGGAGGATCAGGAGTTTGTCGGGCATGTCGCGGGCGCTCCTCTGGATCGTGGGCCGATCGGGCCGCGGAGCGGCGTAGCCCCGGCCGCGCATCGGGTCAAGCCGGAGGAGGCGCCGCGGCAGGCGGGGCGCCCGGCCGGCCGGTTGCGCGCGCGGCGCGGGGCGGACGCTGCGCCCGGAGGCGCCGTCTCCGGGGGCGAGCGCGCAAGGCGCCCCGGGCGCAGCGCCCGGCGGCCGGCGTCGGCGCCCGGCCGAACCGGCCGGCGGGGCCGGCCTCCGGCGCGCGCCTGCGAGAGGGCGGGCGCCCCACCGGGCCAGAACCCGACCGGGGCTTCCCCGCGAGCCTTGGGTCGCGGCTGGTTTCGTCTTCCACGGTCGAGAGGGTCGCGCCGCGGACGCCTGGCGCTTCGGGATGGCCTCGCGCTCTGGCGCCTCCGGGCGGCGAGGACGCTCGACACCGCCCCGGGGCGCTGCGATCTTCTCGGCAAGAAAACCAATGGCAGGAGGAGACGCGGATGCCGCCGAAGGCCTTGATCTTCGACGTGTTCGGAACGGTGGTCGACTGGCGCTCGGGCGTCGCGGCCTTTGTCGCGCCGGCGCTGGCGGCGCGAGGGCTGGAGACGCCGCCCGAGGCGCTCGCCGACGCCTGGCGGGCCGAGTACCAGCCCGCCATGCAGCGCATCCGCGAGGGCGGGCGGGGCTATGTCCCCCTCGACGACCTGCACCGGGAGAACCTCGACCATGCGCTGGCGGCGCTCGGCCTCGCCGAGGCCTTCGACGCCCCCGCCCGCGACGCGCTCAACCCTGCGTGGGAGGCGCTGCCGACCTGGCCGGATGTGCTTCCCGGCCTGGCGCGGCTGCGCGAGCGGGTCCTGCTGGCGCCCTGCTCCAACGGCTCGACCGCGCTGATGGTGCGGCTGGCGCGGTTTGCGGGGCTCGGCTGGGACTGCATCCTGGGGGCGGACGTGGCGCGGGACTACAAACCCAAGGCGGGGGTCTATCTGGCTTCGGCCGCCGCGCTGAGGCTGGCGCCGGGAGAGGTGATGATGGTCGCGGCCCACGACGGCGACCTGACCGCCGCGCGGGCCGCCGGCCTGCAGACCGCCTTCGTGCCCCGACCCGACGAGTACGGAACCGGCCAGCCCGAGGCGATCAGCCAGCAATGGGACCTGATCGTGGACGATTTCGGAGAGCTCGCCGACCGGCTGGTGGACTGACCGGGGCCCGGAGCCCGCGCCCCAGCCCCCCCAGTCGGCGGCGGCAAGCCTCGGGGCAAGCCCGGGGCGGCGGGAGCGGGAGCGGGGGCGCCGCGGGGCCCCGCGGGCTCAGCGCTTCGAGAAGGCCGCCGCCAGCTCCACGTGGGCCGACCAGCGGAACTGGTCCACCGGCAGCACCCAGTCCAGCCGATAGCCGCCGTCGACGAGGATGCGGGCGTCGCGGGCGAAGGTCTCGGGGTTGCAGGAGACGGCGGCGATGCGAGGGATCGCCGAGGTCGCCAGCGCCTCGGACTGCGCTCTGGCGCCGGCGCGCGGCGGGTCGATGACCACCGCGCCGAGGCCCTTCAGCTCCGGTCCCAGAAGGGGGCGCTTGAACAGGTCGCGCGCCTCGGCCTCGATCCGGCGCAGGCGCCCGCCGGAGCCGCGCCAGGCGCCGGCCAGCGCCGCCACCATCGCCCGGTCGCTGTCCCAGGCGCGGACCTCCATCCGCTCGGCCAGCCGCAGGGCGAAGGCGCCGACGCCGCAGAACAGGTCGGCGGCCCGGGCCGTCCTGGGCCCCACGGCCTCGTCCACCGCCGCGGCCAGCGCCGCCTCGCCCTCCGGCGTCGCCTGCAGGAACGAGGCGGGCGGCAGCACCGGGCGCGCGATGCCCATCGCGACGACCGGGGGATGGGGGGCGGCCACCGGCTCGCCCTCCCACGACAGGCGCGCCAGCCCGGCCTCGCCCGCCAGCCGCGCCAGTTCCACCCGCAGGCCCGCGTCGAGCGCGCGCCCCCCGCGGGCGTCCACGTCCAGCCCCGCCTCGGCGGCGGTGACGGCCAGCTTCATCTCGCCCCGCCGCCCGGCGCCGGCCACGACGATGGCCCGCAGACCTTCGATCCCGGCGAGGATGGCGGGGTCCAGAACCTGGCAGTCGGGAACCTCGGCCAGCCGGGCCTCGCGCCGCTCATGGAAGCCCACGATGGCCGAGTTGCGCGTGCGCCGGGCCGAGAACGTCGCCCGCCGCCGCGTCCCGGCGGGCGAGGTGGCGGTGGCGCGCACCTCCGCCTCCAGCCCGCGGGAGGCCAGCGCCTCGATCACCCGCTCGCGTTTCCAGTCGGCCACGAACCCGTCCGAGGCATGCTGCAGCGCGCAGCCCCCGCAGGTCCCGAAGTGGCGGCAGGGCGGCGCGGCGCGGTCGGGCGAGGCGGCCAGGATCTCGGGCGCCTCCATCCGCCCGGCTTCGATCGCGCCGCGGACGCGCTCTCCGGGCAGGGTCAGCGCGGCAAAGATCTCGCCGGTCGCGTCGACCCCGTCGCCATGGCGACCCAGGCGGGCGATCTCGAGTTCGGAGACGGCTTCGGTCATCGTGGCTTCTCCGCTGAAATGAGGAATTCCCGGTTGCCGTCGCCGCCCTCGATCGGGCTGACGCCCTCGTGGGTCACGGTCCAGCCGGAGGTTTCGAGGAAGGCGCGCACCTCGGCCCGGACGCGCGCGTGCACGGCCGGGTCACGCACCAGGCCGCCGCGGCCGACGTCAGCGGGGCCGGCCTCGAACTGCGGCTTGACCAGGGCCACCAGACAGGCGCCGGGTCTGGCCATCGCCAGCGCGGGGGGCAGCGCCTTGGCGAGGCCGATGAAGGACAGGTCCGCGACGATCCAGTCGGGCGCGGGAACCGCGCCGGGGACGAGATCGCGGGCGTTCAGCCCCTCGAGGCTGACCACCCGCGGGTTCTCGCGCAGCTTCGCGTGAAGCTGGCCGCGGCCCGCGTCGACGGCATGAACCCGCGCCGCGCCGCGGGCCAGCAGCACCTCGGTGAAACCGCCGGTCGAGGCGCCGAGGTCCAGCGCCTCGCCCTCCGGCGCCAGGCCGAACGCGTCCAGCGCATGGGCGAGCTTCAGCGCGGCGCGCGAGACCCAGGGCAGCGGATCGGCAACCAGTTCGATGGCGACGCCCGGGGCCACCTTCGCCGACGCCCGCGTCGCCGGCGCGCCGTCGAGCGTCACCGCGCCTGCCGCGATCAGCGCCTGGGCGCGGGCGCGGCTTTCGACAAGGCCCCGCGCGACCAGGGCCTGGTCGAGTCGCTGCCGGGGCGCGCGCGCAGTGGGATCGGGTGCGGACATGCGCGCTCTCTGACGCGGCGCGCCGCATCGGTCAATCCGCGCCGAGGGCGCCGACCTCCGCCACGGCGGGCGCCGCAGGGCCGCCGCGCCCCGGCGCGCCAGGGGCATGCCCCGGCCGAACCGCCCCCGCCGGTCCGCGCCCTGGCGCCCGTCGAGCCCGGGGGCCGGGGCCGGGACCCGCGCGCGCCGCCCGCAACCGGGCGCCAGCGGCCTCGCCCGCGCGGCAGCGCGGGCGCGCAGGCCCAGCCTGCGCGCGCGTCCCGTGGACGCGCGAGGCCGCGCCGCCGGCGCTAGGCCGGCGCCCCTCCATTCGGCCATCCGGCGAAGGATGGCCCCGGCTCAGGCCCCTGCCAGCAGCGCCATCGCCTCGGCGTGCAACTCGGGGGAACCTGCGGCCAGCACCCGGCCGCCGTCCTGGGGGTCGCCCCCCTCCCACGTGGTGATCACTCCGCCCGCGCCCTCGACGATCGGGATCAGCGCCTGCACGTCGTAGGCGTAGAGCCCCGCCTCCACCACCAGGTCCACGCCCCCGGCCGCCAGCAGCGCGTAGCCGGTGCAGTCGAGCCCGTAGCGGGTCAGGCGCGCCCGGTCGCGGACCCGCTCGAAGGCCAGGCGCTCGGCCTGCGTCCCGACTTCGGGGAAGGTCGAGCACAGACGCGCCTCGGCCAGCGGCACGCCGCGGCGGGCGCGCATCCGGCGGGGCGGCTGGCCGTCCCTGGCCCACCAGGCGCTGTCGCCGTCGCCCCAGAAGCGCTCGCCGACATGGGGCTGGTCCATCAGGCCCAGCACCGGGCGGGTCCCGTCGTTCAGGCCGATCAGCACGCCCCAGGTGGGCGCCCCGATCAGGTAGGCGCGGGTCCCGTCGATCGGATCCACGACCCAGGTCAGACCCGAGGTCGAGGGCGTCGCCGCCTGTTCCTCGCCCAGCACGCCGTCGCCGGGGCGCTCGCGCGCCAGCACCTCGCGGATCGCCGCCTCGACCCCGCGGTCGGCGGCGGTGACGGGGTCGAACCCTCCGCCGACGTCCTTGTTCTCGGCCGAGAGCCCCTCGGTCCGGAAATGCGCCAGCGCCGCCGGGCGGGCGGCGTCGGCCGCGCGCAGGGCGGCGGCCAGCGCCGCGGCGACCTGGGGGCGAAGCGCGGGAGAGGGCGAGGAAGCGGCGGCGTCGGTCATCGGCGAAGGTCGTCCGGACGAGGAGAATAGGCGGCGGCAAGGCCGGGGGGCGAGGCTCGCCGCATAGCACGGATCGCCGGACACGTCCCGCCCCCGCGCCCCGCTCCCGGCCGCTCAGGCGCCGCGGACGGGATCGCACAGCCGGGCTCGGCAGGACGAGGTCGGGCGAAGGGGGCGGACGATCGGGATCCGTTGAGCCGGATCCGGCGGATCAGGCCGTTCGGGCCATGCGCGACCGTCGAAAATTCGGGAGCGAAACGACAGGTTGCGCGGAACGGTGGAGGGTCGAGGAGCGGGGGCTTGCGCCCTGAAACGGTCCGCGCTCTCTCAAACGAAAGGACCGGAAGCGTACCCCTACGCTTCCGGTCCCCTGTTCCTCATGGCCTGCCGGATGGCTCCCCAGGCGCCGCGTCTCCGCGCTGCACCGGGTCCCTCGCCCCGGCGTCGCGTCGCGTCTGCCGTCTGCTTTCCGGCTGCGGCCCGCGGCCTCAGGCCGCTTCTGACAAAACCCGCGCCAGGTCGAACAACCGACGGCGCTGGTTCTCGGGTATGGCGTAGTAGGAGCGCACCAGTTCCAGCGCCTCCTTGTCCGCCAGCAGGTCGCCCCGCGAAGCCGAGGCGGACTCGGTCTCGGCGGCGTCGGTCAGCGATTCAGACTCCAGCCCTTCGAAGAAATAATTGATCGGCACTTCCAGCGCCTTGGCGATGTCCCACAGGCGCGAGGCGCTGATGCGGTTCATGCCGGTCTCATATTTCTGGATCTGCTGAAACTTGATTCCCACCATGTCGCCGAGCTGTTGCTGGGTCATGCCCATCATCCAGCGACGGTGGCGCACACGTTTCCCGACGTGCGCGTCTACGGGATGCTTCATGTTCTTCGTGCTCCTGACTTCACTCGAACTCACTTGTCGGGTCCGAGCATCTCAGGCGGCCGCACCAACTCGCGGCTGCACAAGCCAGAAAATCACGCGGCCCGCCCGGACACGGTCACGCCACGTGGAATTCTACGCACAACTAGGGCGCGCACACAACTCAGGGTTCCAGTCCGATGACAGGAGAAACCGTGAATTCGTATGGAATCGGGACAATCGGAAGCAGCGTCAAGCGGCCCCGGCCTGCGAGGCCCGCGCGTCGCGCTTGCGCTCATGCGGGTCCAGGAAGCGCTTACGCAGACGAATCGCCTTCGGCGTGACCTCAACCAGTTCGTCCGGCTCGATAAAGGCGATCGCCTCCTCCAGACCGAAGCGGCGCGGCGTGGTCAGCGTCACCGCGTCGTCCTTGCCCGAGGCGCGGACGTTGGTCAGCTTCTTGCCCTTCAGCGGGTTCACGTCCAGGTCGCCGGGACGCGCGTTCTCGCCGATGATCATGCCCTGGTAGACCGGCTCGCCCGACCCGATGATCAGACGCCCCCTCTCCTCCAGGTTGAAAAGCGCATAGGCGACAGAGTCCCCCTGCTCCATCGAGATCAGCACCCCGTGGCGTCGGCCGGGGATCGGGCCCTTCCACTCGGCCCAGCTGTGGAACACGCGGTTCATGATGCCGGTGCCGCGGGTGTCGGTCAGGAACTCGCCATGATAGCCGATCAACCCGCGGGCCGGGGCCAGGAACACGATGCGATTCTTGCCGCCGCCCGAGGGGCGCATCTCGGTCATTTCCGCCTTGCGCTGGCTGAGCTTGTCGACCACCGCGCCCGAGAACTCCTCGTCGACGTCGACGGTGACTTCCTCGATCGGCTCGAGGCGCTTGCCGCCCTCGTCGCGCATCATCACGCGCGGGCGCGAGACGCTCAGCTCGAAGCCCTCGCGGCGCATGTTCTCGATCAGCACGCCGATCTGCAGCTCGCCGCGGCCGGCGACCTCGAAAGCGTCCTTCTCGGCGGTGTCGGTGATGCGGATGGCGACGTTGCCTTCGGCCTCGCGCATCAACCGGTCGCGGATCACCCGGCTCTGCACCTTTTCGCCGTCGCGGCCGGCCAGCGGGCTGTCGTTGATCGAGAAGGTCACCGCGATGGTCGGCGGATCGATCGGCTGGGCGTTCAGCGGCTCGGAGATCGAGGGGTCGCACAGGGTGTCGGCGACCGTCGACTTGGTCAGCCCGGCCAGCGCCACGATGTCGCCGGCCTCGGCGCTCTCGACCGGCTGACGGCCGAGGCCGCGGAAGGCCAGGATCTTGGAGACGCGGAACCGCTCGATCTCGCCGGTGCCGGGGCGCAGGGCCTTGATCGTGGCGCCGGAGACGATCTTGCCGGTCTCGACCCGGCCGGTCAGCAGGCGGCCGATGAAGGGATCGGCCTCCAGCGTGGTGGCCAGCATGGTGAAGGGCTGGTCGACGTTGGCGACCTGCTTGGGCTCGGGCACATGCTCCATCACCTTGTGGAACAGGGCCGAAAGGTTCTCGCGCGGCCCCTCGAGCTCATCGTCCGCCCAGCCGGCGCGGCCGGAGGCGTAGAGCACGGGGAAGTCCAGCTGATGCTCGTCGGCGTCAAGCGCCGCGAACATGTCGAAGACCTCGTCCAGCGCGCGGTCGGGATCGGCGTCGGGCTTGTCGACCTTGTTCAGCACCACGATCGGGCGCAGGCCCAGGCGCAGGGCCTTCTGGGTGACGAACTTGGTCTGGGGCATCGGGCCCTCGGCCGCGTCGACCAGCAGGATGGCGCCGTCGACCATCGACAGGATCCGCTCGACCTCGCCGCCGAAGTCGGCGTGGCCGGGGGTGTCGACGATGTTGATGCGCGCGCCCTCGAACTCGACCGAGGTGGCCTTGGCGAGGATGGTGATGCCGCGCTCGCGCTCGAGATCGTTGGAGTCCATGGCGCGCTCGGCGACGGCCTGGTTCTCGCGGAAGGCGCCGGACTGGCGCAGGAGCGCGTCGACCAGCGTGGTCTTGCCATGGTCGACATGGGCGATGATGGCGATGTTGCGAAGCTGCATCGTGTTGGGTCCGTCGGTCGGAATCGGGGGGCGGGCGCCCCCCCGCTAAGACTGCGCGGGCGCCATCGGTCGCGGGCTCCATGACCGAAATGACGCGGCGCGGCAAGACCGCGATGCGGCGCAGGGGGCGCCCTTTGCGTAAAGGTGAGGCGGATCGGAGACGGTCTCGCGGGCGGCTTCGGCGGCGAAGCGCCGCGTCGGGGGGCGCGTCTGTGGGGGCGTTCGGCCCGCGGCGCGGGGCGGGCGCGGCGCCGCTCGCCGAGGTCTTTCGGCCGGTGGGGATGCGCGGGCGTCACGGCCGCCCCGCTCGCCCCGGGCGCGGGGAGGCGACGTCGCGCGCGGCGCGCCCGGCTCAAGCGCGCCGCGCGCGGAGCGGCGGGTCCGGGCGCTCGCGTCGCGCGGCGCCCGTTCAGCGGGCGTGCAGCGGCAGGCCGTCGATGCGCCGGTCGATGGCCTCGATCTGGGCCACGTATGCCGGGCTGTCGACCTTGCCGAACCGGTCGCGGAACGCGGCCTCCTGCATGAACGACGGCAGGTCCGCGATCGCGGGCATCACCGCCGCTTCCTCCGCCGACAGCCGGGCCACAAGGGCCAGCGCCTCGGGGCCGGCCGCCGCGGCCTCGCGCGCGGCCTCCGCCCAGCGGATGCCCGCCCGGTCGGCCGCCATATCGTCGAAACTGAAGCCCGAGCCGTCGCCCGAGGCGTCGACCAGTTCCTTCACCTCGCCCATGCCGAACGAGATGGTCGCGTTCCCCGCCGCCTCGAACGCCGCCGACAGCGCGAAATGCATCCGCAGGTCGCCGCGCCCTGCGAGCCGGGTGCGACGACACAGCGAGTCCCGCTTCGTCGCCGGGATCTCGCCCACCGCGGCCTCCACCGCCCAGCGCCGGCCGCAATGCGCCGCCATCGCCAGGATCGCGGCGCTGGTCTCCGCCTGCGGATCGCGCCCCTCGGCCACCGCGGCCGCGGCGCTTTTCAGCGCATAGCCGAACCAGGCCGCCGTCGACCCGTCAGTCGCGAGGTCGCCCCGGCGCGAGGCCGCGTCCAGCGCCTCGTAGTGGGCGCCGATCCGCTCGACATCGCCGGTCCCGGCCAGCCGGCGCAGCGAGTCCGCCACCCGCGGATCGCCCTCCTGGCCGTCGACGCCCAGCCGCGGGTCCAACGTCACATGCACCCGCCCCGGCGCGGTTTCGACGCCGCGGACCATTCCCAGAAGCAGGCTGCCCACCGGCTCGCTCGCGCTCATGTCCGCCAGCCGCCGCGCCAGGCCCAGCGTCAGCGCCGGCGGCAGCGGCAGCCGGCCGAGGCGCAGCCGCCGCACATCGAGCCCGTCGCTCGAGGGCGCCACGTCTGCCACAAGGTTCAGCCAGGCGATCCCCTCCAGCGCCGGAGGGCTGAGCGAGACCGTCAGGCGCATCGCCTCCGCCTCGATCTCGGCGCGTCCGCGCAGCCCGGGAAAGGCCCGCGCGGCGGTGGCGAACAGGCCGTCGATCTGGGCGGCCGTCATCTCGACCTCGACCGCCTCGTCGCCGCTTGCGGCGCCGTAGATCCGCATCGCGAGGTCGGTCGAGGCGCGCGAGGTCGCGGAGTCGGGCGCGGGCGCCGCCGCCAGCCGCGGCGTCCGCTCGATCGCCAGCGCCACCGGCGCCGCGAGACTCCCCAGGATCAGCAGCCAGACCAGGAAACGCAGCATTCGCACCTCGGGCAAGAGAGCGGGCGGAGGCGGCAATATCGCGACGCGGCCCCCCTGGCGCAAGGCGTCTGCCCCGGCGCGACGGCCGATATCGCCTTCATTTCTAAGTGTTGCCGGCGCAGCCCCCCCGCGTCCCTGACCGCGCGCCCTACCGCGCCCAGTCGGTCCAGCGCCCGTGGTAGTCGGTGCGCGCCAGCGTCTGCTCCCCGCCCGCGGGCGCCAGGGTCAGGGTCAGCGCAGCCGAGCCCTCGCGCCCGTCTGGCTCCATCCGCAGCCAGGCCAGCGGCCGCCGCTCGGAGGCGCGCGAGGCGGCCCCCGCCAGCGCCGTCGCGATCCGGTCCTGCGTCGCGCCCGGCATGTACTGCCACATGATCGAGTGCATCACGACGCGCGCCACGCCCTCGGCCTGCGGAGCGGCCAGCCGCGCCTCGATCCAGCCGGCCGCATCCGCCTTCTCGACCGGCCGCGGACGCGCCACGGCCAGCGCCATGGCGGCCTCGGCCCGGGCCAGACGCTCGGCCTGGTCGGGCCAGACATAGGCGGCGAGCCGCGCCCGCGCCGCCGGGTCGGCGGGGTCCAGCGGGCTCTGGTCGCAGCCGGCCCGCGCCGCGATCTCGAGCCGCGCGCCGAGCCGCGCGTCGAGCACCGAAGCCGCCCCGCGCCACGCATGCCTCACCCGCACGGGCGAGTCCGCCTCGCCCCAGCCCCGCTCCTCGCCGAAGTCGTAGCGGAAGCCGTCGAGGTTCTGGTTCAGCCCGGCCGAGGCGCCGATCTCGAGCAGGTCCACCGGCATCCCCCCGGTGCGCTCGGCCAGCGCCAGCAGCCCGCCCAGCAGCGCGCCCGAGCGCCCGGTCTCGTTGGTCTGCGGGGGCCCGTCCAGCCACGGGTCCAGCCAGTCGGCATGGCGCTCGAAGGCGGCCAGCGCCGCGGCGACCGGATCGCCCTCGGCCCCCGGCGGCCAGGCGGCCGAGACCCCGGCGTCGCGCCCCTCGCGCGCCAGCGCATGCAAGGCGCCGGCCGCGCGCAGGGCCAGCGCGTCGTCGCCGGGATCGCCGGGCCAGGACAACAGACGGGTCTCGATCCGCCCCAGCGGGCGCATCCGCTCGGCCAGCCCCTCCAGCAGCGCGGCGGTGAAGGGAGAGCCGAGCTGGGCGCAGCTTGCGGCCTGGCGTCGGAAATGGGCGCGGACGATCTCCGCGCGGTTCCCCGCGGCGCTCATCGGCCGTGGAACTCCGGGCGGCGCTTGCCGGCGAAGGCCTCGACCGCGTTGCGGTAGTCCTCCGAGAGCAGGGCGCGGCGCTGCCAGTCCAGCGCCTCGGCCATCGCGCCGGGCTCCGGCGCGCCGGCGAGCGCGCGCAGCGTCGCCTTGGCGCCGGCGATCGTCATCGGCGCGTTCTCGCGGAGCAGGGCGGCATGGGCGAGCGCCGCGGCCATCGCGTCCTGCGCCAGGGCGGTCACCAGCCCGCGGGCCTGCGCCTCGTCCGCGTCCAGCCGGCGACCGGTGAACAGGATGTCCTTGGCCGCCTCCGCCCCCACGGTCGCCACCAGCGCCGCGGTCTCGGTCGCGGCATAAACCACGCCCAGCCGCGCCGCCGGGATCGAGAACACCGCCGTCGCATCGGCGAACCGGAAGTCGCAGCACAGCGCCAGCCCGCAGCCCCCGCCCATCGCCGGACCGGAGATCGCGGCATAGGTCGCCTTGGGACAGTCGCGGATCGCGAGGTTCGCCCGCTCGACCGCGGCCGAATAGACCTTGCCCGAGGCCGCGTCCGAACGCGCCTGCCCGAACTCCGAGATATCGGCGCCCGCGCAGAACACCCCGCCCGCGCCCGAAAGGATCACGGCGCGCACCTCCGGGGCCTCGGCCAGGGCCTCGAACACGTCGCCGAGCGCGGTCCACATCGCCAGCGTCAGCGCGTTCTTCCGCCCGGCCCGGTCGAGGATCACCCGCGCCACCGCCGGATCCGAGCGGTCCACCCGGATCGGCACGCCGGGCGCGGCTTGAGGCAGGGCGGAGAGGTCGGAAGAGGCGTCGGGCATGGGCGCTCCGGTCGGTGGGAGGACGGCCCGGCGATTTCGGCGCGCACGCCCCTGAAGGTCAAGCCCGCGAGCCGCGGATCCGCGCCGCCGACTCACGCAGGGCAGGCCCGACGCCGGTCTCGCCGGGCAGTCGCGCCGGGCCCTGGATCCATGCCCGGGCGGGCCGCGCCCCGCCCCCGGCGCGCGACCGAGCCCCCTGGGTCCTGGCCGCGCGCGCGCCTCAGCCCCGGCCGGCCTTGCCGATCTGCGTCACGCCCAGCGCCGAAAGCGCGGTCGCCACGATGTGCTCCGCGTCCAGCCCGGCCTGGGTGTACATCGCCGTGGGCGAGTCATGGTCCTGGAACAGGTCGGGCAGCGTCATCGGCCGCACCGCCAGCCCCCGGTCCAGCGCGCCCTCGCAGGCCAGCATGTGCAGCACCTGGGAGCCGAAGCCGCCCGAGGCGCCCTCCTCGACCGTGATCAGCGCCGCATGCTCGCGCGCCAGGCGCAGGATCAGCTCGCGGTCCAGGGGCTTGGCGAAGCGCGCGTCCGCAACCGTGGCAGAGACGCCCTTCGCCTCCAGGTCCTCGGCCGCCTTCATCGCCTCGGCGAGCCGCGCCCCGAAGGACAGGATCGCGACCGAGCTCCCCTCGCGCAGCACCCGGCCGCGGCCGATCTCCAGCGGCTCGGGCCGCTCGGGGATCTCGACGCCGACGCCCTCGCCGCGGGGATAGCGGAAGGCGATGGGGCCGGAGTCGTGGGCGACGGCGGTGGCGACCATGCGGGCGAGCTCGGCCTCGTCGGCCGCGGCCATCACCGTGAACCCCGGCAGACTGGCGAGGTAGCCCACGTCAAAGGCCCCGGCGTGGGTGGCGCCGTCCGCGCCCACCAGCCCCGCCCGGTCGATGGCGAAGCGCACCGGCAGCCCCTGCAGGGCGACGTCGTGGACCACCTGATCGTAGGCCCGCTGCAGGAAGGTCGAGTAGATCGCGCAGAACGGCTTCATCCCCGAGGCCGCCAGTCCGGCGGCGAAGGTCACCGCGTGCTGCTCGGCGATGCCGACGTCGAACATGCGGTTGGGGAAGCGCTTGCCGAAGATGTCCATGCCGGTGCCGTCGGGCATTGCGGCGGTGATCCCCACGATGCGGTCGTCCCGCTCGGCCTCGGCCACCAGGGCGTTGGCGAAGACCTTGGTGTAGGCCGGCGCGTTCGAAGGCGCCTTCTTCTGCGCCCCCGTCGCCACGTCGAACTTGGAGACGCCGTGATAGCGGTCGGCGCTGGTCTCGGCGGGCTTGTAGCCCTTGCCCTTCTGGGTGATCGCGTGGATCAGCACCGGCCCGTCGGCCCGCGCCTTGACGGTGCGCAGCACCGGCAGGATCTGGCTCAGGTCGTGCCCGTCGATCGGCCCGACATAGGAGAAGCCCAGCGCCTCGAACAGCGTGCCCCCGACCGCGAGCTCCTTGAGCAGGTGCTTGGCGCGCCGCGCGCCTTCGCGGAACGGTCCCGGCAGGAAGTTGGCCGCGCCCTTGGCCACGGCTGCAAAGTCCTGGAAGGGCTCGCCGGCCCAGAGGCTGGTCAGGTAGCGCGACATCGCGCCCACGGGCGGGGCGATCGACATCTCGTTGTCGTTGAGGATCACCACCAGCTTCGAGCCCAGCGCGCCGGCGTTGTTCATCGCCTCATAGGCCATGCCCGCCGACATCGCCCCGTCGCCGATCACCGCGATGGCGTGGCCGCCCTCGCCGAAACCCAGGTCGCGGGCCGCCGCAAAGCCCAGCGCCGCCGAGATCGAGGTCGAGGAATGCGCCGCTCCGAACGGGTCGTAGGGGCTTTCCGAGCGCTTGGTGAAGCCCGAGAGCCCGCCCCCCTGGCGCAGCGTGCGGATCCGCTCGCGCCGGCCGGTGAGAATCTTGTGGGGATAGGCCTGGTGGCCGACGTCCCAGATCAGCTTGTCGCGCGGCGTGTCGAAGACGGCGTGGATGCCCACGGTCAGCTCGACCACCCCCAGACCCGCGCCGAGATGCCCGCCGGTCTCGGACACCGCCGAGATCGTCTCGGCCCGCAACTCATGGGCGAGCCGCTCGAGCTCCGCGTCCGAGAAGCCGCGCATGTCCGCGGGACTGGTCACCCGGTCCAGCAGCGGGGTGCGCGGGCGGTCCTGGGGCTGGGTCTGCTCGGTCATGCTTGTCCCTGGCTCGGCGGCGGGCTCGGCGATCGGGGACACTTAGGGGAACCCAGGCCACGGGGCAATGCGGGACGGGTCGCAGAGGCCCGGCGACAGCAGGCCCGCCGCCCGGCGCCCGGACCCGCCGCGAGCCCCACCCGCCCGCCCCGGCCGCGGCGAGACCGGGCGCTCGACGACAGGTCGGGCGCGGGATCGGGCGGGGGGACATCCGGTCGCTCGGTGAACTGGGCCCCGCAGCAGCGGGCGCCCCGGGTCAGGACCGTGCTCAGCTCTCCCGCGCCACCGTGAAGCGGGCGGCGAGCGCCAGCGGACGGGCGCGGGGGCCGAAGGGGGCGAGCCTGGCCTCGGCCTCGGCGGCGAGTTCGGCGGCGCGGGCGCGGGCGCCCTCGAGGCCCAGCAGCGAGACGAAGGTGGCCTTGCCGGCCGCCGCGTCCTTGCGCAGGGCCTTGCCCGCCGCCACGACGTCGCCCGAGACGTCGAGCACGTCGTCCTGGATCTGGAAGGCCCGGCCCAGCGCCTCGGCATAGCCGCGGATCGCGACGCGCGCGGCGGGGTCGGCGCGGCCCAGCATGGCGCCCGCCTCGGCGGCGAAGACGATCAGCGCGCCGGTCTTGAGGGCCTGCAGACGCTCGATCTCGGCGAGCTTCAGGGGGGCCTCGGCGGTCTCGGCGGCGATGTCGAGGGCCTGACCTCCGACCATCCCCGCGGCTCCGGCGGCCCGGGCGAGGCCCAGGCACAGCTCGGCGCGCACCGCGCCCTCGGGGTGGGTGAGCGGGTCGGCCAGAATCTCGAAGGCCAGCGTCTGCAGCGCGTCGCCGGCCAGCACGGCGGTGGCCTCGTCCCAGCGGCGATGCACCGTCGGGCGGCCCCGGCGCAGGTCGTCGTCGTCCATGCAGGGCATGTCGTCGTGGACCAGGGAGTAGGCGTGCAGGCACTCGACCGCCGCGGCGACCCGCTCGGCCCCCTCGGAGGGGGCGCCGAACAGCTCGGCCGTCTCCAGCGTCAGATAGGCGCGCAGGCGCTTGCCGCCGCCAAGCGAGGCGTAGCGCATCGCCGGCGCAAGGCCCGGCCGCTCGCCCAGCAGCAGGGCGGGGGGCAGCAGCGCCTCGAGCGCGCCCTCGACGAGGGCGACGTCGGTGGCCAGACGCTCGGCGAATTCCGGCGTCCAGTCGGGCGCTTGCGCGAGAGTCACGGTCACTCGACCTGCGTCGCCCTGGCCGAGACCGTCCCGTCGGGCGCCTCGGCGATCTGGGCCACCTTCAGCTCGGCGGCCTTGAGCTTGGCCTCGCAATGGGCCTTCAGCTTCGCCCCCCGCTCGTAAAGCGCGATCGAGGCGTCGAGCGGGGCGTCCCCGCTCTCCAGCCGGTCGACCACCTGCTCCAGCTCGCGCATGGCGTCCTCGAACGAGAGGGCGTCCACGGGTTTGGGGTCGGGCTTGGGGTCGGGTCGGGTCTCGCTCATAGGCTCCGCTCCATCAGCGCCTGCACATGGGCCGCGGTCGACACCGCCAGCCCCACCAGGTCGTAGCCGCCTTCCAGGACCGAGACGACGCGGCCTTCCGCGCAGGTCTCGGCCAGGTCGCAGATGCGGTGGGTGATCCAGGCGAAATCCGCCTCCACCAGGTTCAGCTCGGCCAGCGGGTCGCGGTGGTGGGCGTCGAACCCGGCCGAGACGATGATCAGCTCGGGCGCCGCGGCCGCGACCGCGGGCAGCAGCCGGTTCTCCCACACCGCGCGGAACTGCGGGCCGCCCGAGCCCGGGCGCAGGCCGGCGTTGTGCACGTTGCCCGAGCCGCCGGTCTCCGATTCCGCCCCGGTGCCGGGATAGAGCGGCCACTGGTGCGACGAGCAGAAGGTCGCCCGCCCCTCGTCCCACAGCACCGCCTGGGTGCCGTTGCCGTGGTGCACGTCGAAATCGACCACCGCGACCCGGCTCAGGCCGCGAACCTCGAGCGCGTGGCGCGCGGCGATGGCGGCGTTCGAGAACAGGCAGAAGCCCATCGCGCGGTCGGGCTCGGCATGGTGGCCGGGGGGGCGCATGGCCACGAATGCGCCCCGCGCCTCGCCGTCCAGCACCATGTCCACGCCCTGGGCGGCGGCGCCCGCGCCGTGCAGGGCCGCGTCCAGCGAGCCCGCCGAGAGGTAGGTGTCGGAATCCAGCATCGCCCCGCCCTCGGCCGGGATCGCCGCGCGGATCCGGTCGATGTGGCTCTGGGGATGGGCCAGCCGCAGCAGGGCGTCCTCTGCCGGGCGCGCCTCGATCCGCGTCAGGTGGGCGAACCGCTCGTCCTCCAGCGCCGCGGCGACGGCCTTGATGCGGTCGACGCGCTCGGGGTGGCCCGGCGGCTCGACGTGGCCGAGGCTCGATTCGTGCTGGATCAGGGCGAGGGTCATGCTGTCTCCCGGTCGGCATGTCTCGGGGCGTGTAGCGCTGCGCGCCCGCCGGCGCCACCTTGACGGCGCGGGGGCGCGGCGCCAACCCCGGCGCGTGAGCCCGCACCGCCCCGCCCCCGCGTCCCCGAGGCGCTGGACGAGGGGGCGGGGATGGGCCAAACCGGGCCGGAGAGCAAGGAGCCGACGACGATCTTGACCCCTCCCCGCGATCCCCGGCCCCCCCGTTGCCCGGCGCCGAGGCCCCGGACGCGCCCGGCGACGCGCCCGGCGATGGGCCCCCGGACATGCGCGCCGGGGCGCCCCCGGACGCGCGCGCCGACGCCCCCCCTGGCCGGGCCGCGCCTCCGATGAGCGCCCCCGAGCCTGCCCCCCGCCCCCCGCAAGCCAGGGCCGCTCCCGCGGTGGTGGCGCAGACGCTGGCCCTGCTGCGCGCCTGGGAATCGGGCGCGACGCCGGCCGCGCCGAGCGCGCGGACGCTCGACCTGGTGGGATTCGCCGCCGCCCAGGGGGTCGCCTGGCCGGTCTGCCAGGCCCTGTCGCGCGCGCTGCCCGCCCCTGTCGCCGCCCTGCTGTTGCGCCCGGCGATTGAGGGGCGCGAGGCGCATGCCGATCGCCTCGCCGCCCAGCTTCGCGATCTGGCGGCCCTGCTCCACGCCGCGGGGCTCGAGGCCGCGGCCCTGAAAGGCGCCGCCGCCATCGCCGCCGCGGGCGGAGAGCCCGCGCCCTGGCGGGAGATGGTGGACCTAGACCTGCTGGTGGCCCCCGCCGACCTGCCCCGCGCCGTCGACGCCCTGCGCGGCGCCGGCTACACCGGCGACGCCGAGGCCTATGTGGCGACCGACTACCATTTCCCCGCGCTCTACCCCCCGCCCGGCGCCGGCGTGGCGACGGTCGAGCTGCACACCCGCACCGGCTGGGCCCGCCGCGGCCCCCTGCGCGAGATCGGCGCCCGCGCCCTGCCCGGCGCCCTGCCCGGCCTGCGCATCCCCACGGCCGAGGATCGCCTCGTGCACCTGGTCCAGCACGCCCAGATCGCCGACCGCCGCCGCCAGCGCCGCTCGCTGCGCCTGCGCGACGCGCTCGACTGGCGGCTGCTGACCCGGACCGAGACCCCCGCCCCCGGCGGCCCCGCCGACATCGAGGCCGCGGCCGAGCGGTTCTCCTCCGGTCGCCCCCGCAAGGCCTTCCAGAGCTTCGCCGTGCTGATGTCGCGGATCTGGGAGACGCCGGTCCCCCCGGCATGGGAGGCCCGCCACGCCGCCTGGGCCGAGGAGGTCCTCGCCGCCCTCGCCGACCCCGCCCGGGCCGAGCGCTGGCGCGAGGCCGACCGCCGGCGGGAGTTCTGGGACACGCTGACCTCGCGCGAAGCGCTGGGCCACCTGGCGCTCGGCAGCCTAAACCCCAGCCGCCTGCGCCGCTTCCTGCGCCGGATCTGAGGCGCCGCGCAGGGCCGGATTGCGCGCCCGGACGCCCCGCACCCGGCTCGGGAGACGGAAGGCGCCGCAACCGGCCCCCGCGCGTCCCCTCTCCCGCCCTCGAATTTCCGGGGGATCCGCCCGCCAGACGGGCGCCCCGGGCCTGACCCGGGGCCTCCCGCGCAACGCCCGGTCCCGGGCGCCCGGCGCGGCAGGAGGCGCGGCGCCGGCCGCCCTCAGGCGTGGGCGAACTGCCAGTAGAGCTCGCGCGCACGCTTCGCGACCGGCCCGGGGCCGTACTCGACCTCGTCGAACTTCCAGACCGGCACCACCTTCGAGGCGTTGCCGGTGGAAAACACCTCGTCGGCCTCGCGGAAATCGTCCAGCGTCAGGGTGGTCTCGACCACCTCCGTTCCCGCCTCGCGCAGCAGCTTGATGACCCGCTGGCGGGTGATGCCGTTGAGGAAGGTGCCGTTGGGGATCGGGGTGGCCACGACCCCGTCGCGAACCATGAACACGTTCGAGGTCGAGAGCTCGGCGACATTCCCCGCCAGGTCCTGCACCAGGGCGTTGTCGAACCCCTTCGACTTGGCCTCGCGCATCATCCGGGCGTTGTTGGGATAGAGACACCCGGCCTTGGCGTCCATCACCGCCACCGACTGGATCGGCCGGCGAAACTGCGTCGTGGTCACCGACATGCCGCCGTTGGGCATCGCGTCGGGATCGGCCATCGGCAGCGCCTCGAGGCACAGCGCGAAGGCGGTGCTGTCGGGATCGGCGCAGATCAGCGAGGCGTCGCCCGAGCGCGACCAGTACATCGGCCGCACATAGACCGGGATGTCGGAGATGAACCTCTCCAGACCCTCGGTGGCGAGCTCGATCATCTGGCCGGCGGGGATCGTGGCCTCCAGCCCCATCGCCTCGGCCGAGGCGTTCACCCGCGCGCAGTGCAGGTCGAGGTCGGGGGCCACGCCCTCGAAGCCCCGGGCGCCGTCGAACACCGACACGCCCTGCCACAGGCCGTGATCGGCGGCGCCCGCCACCCGCACGTCGCCCTGGTGCCAGGACCCATCGCTCCAGGTCCAGATCTCGCCCGCGCCCATCGGCATCCGCCGGCCCTCCGATTGTTCCGAACCCCGTCAGCATGAGCCGCCGCAGCGCAGCATTCAACCCGCCGCATCGCGGAATACGACATCGCGCGTCGCATTCCGCCCACGATCGGGTGAGATGCCCCGATTCCCCGATCGCGCGCTCGCGTCGTCCCTCGCGCAGGCGCCCGACCAGCCCCCCCAACCAGCTCCCCCGACCAGCTCCCGCGCGGTTTCCCCGCGCAACCGGATTGCCCTTCCCGCCCCGGCGCCGCTTGCAATCCGGGCCCTGCGCCGCTACCTCGCCGCCAGACCGGCCGCCCATGCGCTCAGCCCCTGCGCGCATGGCGGGCGGATGCAGAACGGGATCGGGCCATGAACTGGATCAACGACTACGTCCGCCCGCGGATCAACTCGCTGAACACGCTCTTCACCTCGAAGCGCGAGATGCCGGACAACCTCTGGCGCAAGTGCGACGAGTGCGGGACGATGCTGTTCCACCGCGAGCTGGCCGAGGCGCTCTACGTCTGTCCCTCCTGCCAGCATCACATGCTGATCAGCCCGCGCGACCGCTTCACGGCGCTGTTCGACGGCGGGACCTATCACGAGATCGCCATCCCCGAGCCGCTGGCCGACCCGCTCCAGTTCCGCGACGAGAAACGCTATCCCGACCGGATGCGCGACGCCCGCCGCAAGACCGGCGAGCATGAGGCCGTGCTGCTGGCCGAGGGCGACCTCGGCCGTCTTCCGGTGGTGGCGCTGGCGCAGGACTTCTCGTTCATGGGCGGCTCGATGGGCATGGCCGTGGGCAACGCCATGATCGCCGGGGCCGAGCGCGCGGTGAAGCGCCGCGCGCCCTTCGTGGTGTTCTCGGCCGCCGGCGGCGCGCGCATGCAGGAGGGGATCCTGTCCCTGATGCAGATGCCGCGCACCACCGTCGCCGTGCAGATGGTCAAGGAGGCCGGGCTTCCCTACGTCGTCGTCCTGACCAACCCCACCACCGGGGGCGTCACCGCCTCCTACGCCATGCTGGGCGACATCCAGATCGCCGAGCCCAACGCCCTGATCTGCTTCGCCGGCCCCCGGGTCATCGAGCAGACCATCCGCGAGACCCTGCCCGAGGGCTTCCAGCGCGCGGAATACCTCCTCGACCACGGCATGCTCGACCGCGTCATCCACCGCCGGGAGATGCGCGACGAGCTCGCCCGCCTGCTCCGCCTGCTGATGAACGAGACGCCGCGGGTCCACGGCGACCTGCCCGCCCCCTCCCCCGCCGCCCAGGAAGCGGCCGAGGTCGTCGAAGCCGCGAAGTCAGGGTCCCCCGAAGCTTGAGCCGCCAGCCCGCCGAGATCGACGGTCCCGTCCCACCGGGCGCGCCGGTCGCCCCGGGCGTGGGCGGCGTCACCGCGGATTCGATCCGCGGCCAGGCCGGAAGCGCGCCCTCGGACATGATCCTCGAGCGTCTGATGACGCTGCATCCCAAGATCATCGACCTGACGCTCGACCGCATGCACCGCCTGCTGGATGAGCTCGGCCACCCCGAGCGGTCGCTGCCCGGCGTGGTGCACATCGCCGGAACCAACGGCAAGGGCTCGACGCTGGCGATGATCCGCGCGGGGCTGGAGGCGGCGGGGAAGACCACCAACGTCTACACCTCCCCCCACCTCGCCCGCTTCCATGAGCGGATCCGCCTGCATGGCGAGCTGATCGCCGAGCCCGACTTCGCCGCGCTGCTGGACGAATGCGAGCGGGTGAATGGCGGGACCTCGATCACCTTCTTCGAGATCACCACCTGCGCGGCGCTGCTGGCCTTCGCGCGGCGCCCGGCCGACCACACGCTGCTGGAAACCGGGCTCGGCGGGCGTCTGGACGCCACCAACGTGGTCGATCGGCCGGCGCTGACCGTGATCACCCCGATCTCGATCGACCACCAGCAATACCTCGGCGAGACCATCGCCGAGATCGCAGGCGAGAAGGCCGGCATCCTCAAGCCCGGCGCGCCCTGCGTGGTCGGCCCCCAGCCCGACGCCGCGCTCTCGGTCATCGAGGCGCGGGCCGAGGCCATCGGCGCCCCCCTGATCGTGGCCAACCGCGACTGGCAGGCGTGGTCCGAGCGCGGGCGGCTGGTCTATCAGGACGGGGACGGGCTGCTCGACCTCGACCTGCCCGCGCTGCCCGGCGCCCACCAGATCGAGAACGCCGGCGCCGCGCTGGCCGCCCTGCGCCGGCTGGGCGTCGCCGACGCCGCCTGCGCCGCGGCGCTGGAGCGGGTGCAGTGGCCCGCGCGGCTGCAACGCCTAGACCCGGCGCAGCTTCCGGGCCTTCCCCCCGACTCGGAGATCTGGCTGGACGGCGGCCACAACGTCGCGGCCGGCGAGGCGCTGGCCGCGCACATGGCCGCCCTGAACGAGCGTCGCCCCGCGCCGCTGCGCCTGGTCGTGGGGATGCTCGAGACCAAGGATCCCACCGGCTTCCTGGCGCATTTCCGGGGGCTCGCCGCCTCGGTCGAGACGCTGGCGATTCCCGACGCGGGCGCCAGCCTGCCGGCCGAGGTGCTGGCCCAGGCCGGCCGCGCCGCCGGACTTGACGCAGCGCCGGCCGAGGGCTTTGACGCCGCCCTGTCCCGCGCCGCCTCACGCGCGGATGCGCAGGCGGGGGGCCAGGCCGCTCCGCCGCGGGTGCTGATCTGCGGATCGCTCTATCTGGCGGGCTGGGTTCTGCGCCGGATCGCGCCGCTGCGTTAACCGAGCCCTGCAACATTCCGTTGCAAAGCGTTGTTTCGACACGTTCGGGAAGTTATGCTTAACCGGTTGTTAATCGAAGCCGAGGATCGCCGAGCCGTTACGGGACGGTGCGGCGGTTGGGCCAAGTTGCCGCGGAACGAGAATTCCGCTACGGCGAGATACGAGGCACGGTCCCGACACGCAACGACGTGGGGGGAGTGGGACCGAAAATCGAGAACGCCGGGCAAAAGGCACCCGGCGCGCCGCTAAGGTCGCAGAGGGCAGGCTGTGCTTAAATCAACCAAGCCGGGCGAGATCGCCATCGTCGGGTACGGCTGCCGGCTCCCCGGCGCTTCGGACGCAGACGGGTTCTGGTCGCTCCTCAAGGACGGACGCTGTTCCGTCGGACAGGTCGATCCGTCCCGTTGGGCGACCGACCGCTGGCGCAATCCGGCGGGCGGCCCGGGCCGCAGCTACACCTTTGCCGCTGGCCAGCTCGACGCCCCCTTCGACTTCGATGCGGGCTTCTTCGGCATTTCGCCGCGCGAAGCCGAGCAGATGGACCCCCAGCAGCGCCTGATGCTTCAGGTGACGTGGGAGGCGTTGGAGAAATCCGGCCTGCGCGCCTCGGACCTGCCCAAGGCGACGACCGGCGTGTTCGTCGGCGCGTCCTCGTCCGACTACGCCAACCGCTTCTACTACGATCCGGCGGGGATCGATTCCCAGTTCATGACCGGGAACACCCTGTCGCTGATCTCGAACCGGGTCAGCTACATCCTCGACCTCAACGGGCCCAGCTACACCGTCGACACCGCCTGCTCCTCGGGCCTCTACGCGCTGCACGAGGCGTTCGTCGCCATGCAGGCGGGGCTCGTGGACACCGCCATCGTCGGTGCGGTGAACATGCTGCTGTCGCCGTTCCCCTTCGTGGGCTTCTCGGCCGCGACGATGCTCTCGAAGGTCGGCCTCTGCCAGGCGTTCGACGCCAACGGCGACGGCTACGTCCGCTCCGAGGGGGCGGTGGTCTTCGTGCTGCGCACGCTGGAGTCCGCGATCGCCAACAACGACCGCGTTCTGGGCGTGATCTCGGGCGCGGGGATCAACTCCGACGGGCGAACGACCGGCGTGTCGCTGCCCTCGGGCGATCAGCAGCGCGCGCTGCTCGACGACGTCTACCAGCGCTTCAACATCAATCCCGCCAAGCTCGCCTTCATCGAGGCGCATGGCACCGGCACACGCGCCGGCGACCCGATCGAGACCTGGGCGCTGGGCCAGGCGCTGGGCCAGCGCCGCGCCGATCCGTTGCCCATCGGCTCGGCCAAGACCAACGTCGGCCATCTCGAAGCGGGCTCCGGCCTCGTCGGCCTGCTCAAGGCGCAGCTGGCGCTCGAGCACGGGATGCTCCCCGCCTCGCTGCACTTCAACGAGCCCAACCCCGACATCAAGTTCGAAGACTGGAACCTGTCGGTCGCGGCCTCGGCCATGCCGCTGGTGACGCAGGGCGCGCCGCTTTACGCCGGCGTCAACTCCTTCGGCTTCGGCGGCGCCAACGCCCACGTGGTCCTGCGCCAGCCCAAGGCCGAGGAGCGCCGCCCCGAGCCCGGCAAGATCGAGCCCGCGCCCCTGATCCTCTCGGCCCGCTCCGAGGAATCGCTGACCGCGCTCGCCCGCGCCTACCGCGCCCGCCTCGACGGCGCCTCGGCGGCCGAGGCCGCGCGCGTGTCCAACGCCGCCGCCTACCAGCGCGAGCGGCTGCCCCATCGCCTGATCGCCCTGTCTGGCGACCGGAACGAGCAGATCGCCGCGCTCGACGCGCATCTGGCGGGCGAGAAGTCCCCGATGCTCGCCACCGGCCGCGCCCAGTCGAAGGAGGGCCGCACGGCCTTCGTCTTCTCGGGCAACGGCGCCCAGCATGTCGGCATGGGCCGGGCGGCCTATGCCAACGACCCGATCTTCCGCGCCACCTTCGACGCGGTCTCGACCATCTTCGAGAAGCTCGCCGACGTGTCGCTGGTCGAGGCGATGCATGCCGACGACCTCGAGGAGCGTCTGCCCTACACCTCCCTCGCCCAGCCGCTGATCTTCGCCACCCAGGTGGCCACGGTCGAGAGCCTGGCCGAGAAGGGCCTGAAGCCCGACGCCGTGCTCGGCCATTCGGTCGGCGAGGTCGCCGCGGCCTGGGCCGCCGGCGCCTTCGACCTGCCCGACGCGGTGCGCCTGATCCACGTGCGCTCCCGCAACCAGGAGAAGATCCGCGACCGCGGCACCATGGCCGCCGTGCTGGCGGGCGAGGACGCCACGCGCGCCGCGATCGAGGAAGGCGGCTTCGACCAGATCGCGGTGGCGGCCGACAACTCCCCCCGCTCGGTGACCATCTCGGGCCCCTCGGACCAGATCGCCGCCTTCGCGAAGTTCGCGCGCCGCAAGAAGATCGCCTGCAAGGCGCTGGGGCTGGAGTATCCGTTCCACTCCCCCATCGCCGAGGCGCTGAAGGACGATCTGCTGGGCGACCTCGACTGGCTGCGCCCGGCCGAGACCCGCTGCGACTTCGTCTCGGCCACCTTCGGCGCCCCCGCCGACGGCGAGGCGCTGGGCCCGCACTACTGGTGGTCCAACATCCGCCAGCCGGTCCTGTTCCGACAGGGCCTCGAAGCCCTGCTCGAGGCCGACTGCGTGACCTTCGTCGAGATCGGGCCCCGCCCGGTCCTGTCGACCTATGTCCGCGACACCGCCGCCGACCGCTCGCGCCCCTCCGCCGTGCTGACCACGCTCGAGGAGAAGGACCCGCGCGCCGACATGCGCCGCGTGGTGGCGCTGGCCGTGGCCCAGGGCGCGCAACTGGTCGAGAACCGCTTCTTCGGCCGCGACGCCCGTCCCGACCAGGACCTGCCGCTGTATCCCTGGCGGCTGCAGACCTACTTCCTGCCCCCCTCCGACGAGGCGGTCCGCCAGCTCGACGCCGTGGGCGGCGATCCGCTGCTGGGCACGGCCCTGCGCGCCGGCGGCCGCGACTGGCGCGCCACGGTCGATCCCGGCTCCCCCGCCTGGCTCGGCGATCACCGGGTCGAGGACGCGGTGGTGTTCCCCGCGGCCGGCTACGTGGACATGGCGCTCGCCGCCGGGATCGAGGCGCTGGCCGGCGACGGCCGCGACGACGGCCCGATCGAGCTTGTCGACCTCGACATCCTGCGCCCGCTGGCGATGGAGGAGGGGACCGGCTACGAGCTCCGCACCACCGTCCAGGGCGACCGCATGGTGGTGGACGTGGAAAGCCGCCGCCGCCTGTCTGGCGAGGAGTTCGGCCTGCACGCCCGCGGCCGCCTACGCCGGCCCGCCGGCCCCGTGCCCGCCCCCAAGGCCCCGCCCGCGCCCGACGCCGAGCGCACCGTGGGGGCCGAGCGCCTCTATGAGCTGACCCGCCGCTTCGGGCTCGGCTATGGCGAGGTGTTCCGCCGCGCCGTCTCGGCGCGGATCGTGGACGACCGCTCCGCCTTCGTGACGCTGGACGCGGCGCACCCCGCGCTCGACTGCACGCGCCACGCGCTGCACCCCGCGCTGCTGGACGCCGCCTTCCACGGCCTGTTCGCCCTGATCGCAGAGCGGGCGAAGTCCGCCGACGGCTCGATGTCCTACCTGCCGGTGCGCCTGGGCTCGTTGATCCTGCACGCGCCCCACGCCGCCCCCGTCGGCGCCTGGGTGGAGATCGACCGCGCCTCGGAGCGCTCGCTCGAGGCCACCTTCCGGCTCTGCGACGCCACCGGCGCGCCCATCGCCACGCTGACCGGCGCCCGGTTCAAGGGCGTGCGGATCTCGCGCGTGAAGCCGGCGGCCGAGCTGACCTATCGCAATGCGCTGGCCCGCATCGCCCCGGCCGGCGGCGCGAAGTCGGACCTGGGCGCGCTCGCCCCCGGCCTGCTGCGCGAGATCGCGGTGGACGAGGCGCCCGAGCTCTCGGCCGGCGCGCTGCTGCTGGACACCACCGCGCGCCGGGTCGCCCGCGACGCGCTGGCCCATCTCGCGACCGAATCCACCGTGCTCGACGCCGAGGCGCTGATCGCCGAGGGCCGCCTTGCCGAAACCGCCCGCCCCCTGTTCGAGCGTCTGCTGATGGCGCTGGAGGAGGACGAGGCCGTCGGCCGGACCGAGGACGGGCGCGCGCTGCTCGATCCCAACCCGCCCTATCCGCCCCTCTCGGCCCTGGTCGAGGCGCTGTTCGCCGAGGCGCCCCGCCGCATCGTCGAGATCGCGCGCCTGATGGCCCTGCCCGACGCGCTGCCCCGGCTGCTGGCCGCCGGTCCCTCCGAGGGCGCCGACGGACCCGTCACCGCGGCCCAGCTGCGCATGGCCGCCTCCGGCCCCGCCGGCGAGGCGCGCTGGTCGGCCCTGTCGGAGGCGGCCGCGATCACGGTCGCCAACGCCCGCCCCGACCGTCGCCTCGACGTGCTGGTGGTCGGCGCGGCGCCCGCGGCCCTGCTCGACCGGCTGCAGGCCGCCGCCGTGGTCTCGGCCTGCGTGGTGACCGACCCCGATCCGCGCCACGTCCGCTCGCTCAAGGTGGGCGACCCGGACCGGGCCAAGATCGACTACCTGCCCCTCGACGAGATCCTGCCCGGCCGCAGCTTCGACCTGGTGCTGGCCGGCGACGCGCTGTGCCGCCTGGGCGCGCCCGCGCTCGCCGATCTCAAGGCCCTGATGGCCGAGGGCGCCGCCCTCGTCGCCGTCGAGGAGGCGCCCAGCCTGATCGCCGACCTGATCGAGGGCGACGAGACCGCCTGGTGGTCCGACACGCTCGATCCCACCCTGCCCGTCGGACGCCTGCGCGAGGCGCCCGAGTGGTCCGAGACCCTGGCCCAGGCCGGCTTCCTCGACGTCTCCGCCCGCCCCCTGGCGAGCGCGGAGGCGCAGGCGGCCCTGGTGCTGGCCACCGCCCCCGCCCGCCTTCCGGCCGAGGCCGAGACCGCCGACGGCCCGATCCTGGTGGTCCACGCCGCCGCCGAGAAGGCCCTGGCCGAAGCCCTCGTCGCCCGCCTCGCCGAGGCCGGCCGCGAGACCGCCGCCGTGACCGAGGCCAAGCTCTCGGCCGCGCTGGAGGCGTCCGAGGCGGCCGAGATCGTGCTGCTCGCCCATCTCGCGGCCGAGGGTCCTGCGCTGGCCGCCGCCCACGCCCGGATGCTGTCGGCCAAGACCGCGCTGGCCCTGCCCGGCCGCGTCGCCCGCCTGTGGACGGTCACCCGCGGCGGCGTCGCCGCCGGCCCGCTGCGTCCGCTGAACCCGACCGAGGCCGCCGCCTGGGGCCTCGGCCGCGTGCTGGCCAACGAGTTTCCCGACATCGACGTGCGCCTGTGCGACTTCGCGCCCGAGATCCTGGCCGCCGACCTGCCCGCCCGCCTCGCCGCCGAGATCCTCTCGCCGGCCGAGGACCGCGAAACGGTCCACGACCTCGCCGGCCGCGCCGGCGTGCGGGCCGAGCGCGTCTCCGACCTCGCCGACCGCGCCCGCGCCGCCACCCTGGCGAACCCCGCGATGGGCGTGCGCCGCCTGGCGCTGGGCCAGCAGGGCTCGATCGACAGCCTCGAGTGGCGGGTCGAGGACCGCGGCGCCCCCGCCGAGGGCGAGATCGAGATCGAGGTGGTCGCCGCCGGCCTGAACTTCCGCGACATCATGTGGGCCCAGGGCCTGCTGCCCGAAGAGGCGCTCGAGGACGGTTTCGCCGGCCCCACGCTGGGCATGGAATGCTCGGGCGTGGTGGTGCGCACCGGCCCCGCCTGCGCCCGCTTCCGGGAGGGCGATCGCGTGATCGCCTTCGCGCCCAGCTGCTTCGCCACCCATGTCTGCGTGCACGAGAACGCCGTCGCCCCGCTGCCCGAGGGCGTCGACCTGACGGCGGCCGCGACCATCCCCACCACCTTCCTGACCGCCTGGTACGGGCTGGTGGAACTGTCGAACCTGTCGAGCGGCGAGACCGTGCTGATCCACGGCGGCGCCGGCGGCGTCGGCCTCGCGGCCCTGCAGATCGCCGCCGCCCGCGGCGCGCAGGTCATCGCCACCGCCGGCTCTCCGGCCAAGCGCGAGCTGCTGCGCCAGCTCGGCGCCGCGCATGTCTTCGACAGCCGCTCCCTGACCTTCGCCGACGACGTGATGCGCGTGACCGACGGCGAGGGCGTCGACGTGGTCCTGAACTCGCTGTTCGGCGAGGCGATGGAGCGCTCGATCGAGTGCCTGAAGCCCTTCGGCCGCTTCGTCGAACTGGGCAAGCGCGACTACTACGCCAACTCCCAGATCGGCCTGCGCCCGTTCCGGCGCAATCTGACCTACTTCGGCGTGGATGCGGACCAGCTGCTGGTCTACCGTCCCGAGCTCGCCGTGCGCGTGTTCGAGCAACTCGGCGAAGGGTTCGAGCGGGGCGACCTGATCCCGCTGCCGCACATCGTCTTCGACAGCGCCGAGGTGGTCGACGCCTTCCGCCTGATGCAGAAGTCCGGCCATATCGGCAAGATCCTGGTGAAGGCCCCCCCGAAGGTCGAGGCGCCGCGCACCCGCGCGCCCAGGATCACCGGCAAGGGCGCCTATCTGGTGGTTGGCGGGCTGGGCGGTTTCGGCGCCGAAACCGCCGCCTGGCTGGTAGAGCGGGGCGCCCGCCACATCTGGCTCACCTCCCGCTCCGGCCGTGTGACCGAGGCCGCCAAGACCGCCATCCGCCGGATGGAGGCGATGGGCGCCAAGGTCGTGACCCGCGCCTGCGACGCCGCCGACGAGACCGCCCAGAAAGAGCTGATCGACGAGATCGAGGCCGGCCCCGCCCGCCTGCGCGGCGTGCTGCACACCGCCATGACCCTCGACGACGCGCTGTTCGCCAATCTCGACGGCGAGCGGATCCGCACCGTCCTGCGCCCCAAGATCGCGGGGGCCGAGACGCTGGACCGCCTGACGCGGGACCTCAAGCTCGACCTCTTCGTGGTCTATTCCTCGGCGACCACGCTGGTCGGCAACCCGGGCCAGACCGCCTATGTCGCCGCCAACTGCTACCTCGAGGCGCTGATGGCCGAGCGTCGGCGCGCGGGCCACCCCGGCCTTGCGGTGGCCTGGGGCGCGATCTCCGACGCGGGGTATCTGACCCGCGACGCCAAGACCGGCGCGATCCTCTCCGACCGCCTCGGCGCCTCGGCGATCACCGCGCGCGAGGCGTTCCAGGGGCTGGAGATGGCGCTCGCCGCCGCCGACCCGCAGGACGCCTCGGCGGTGAGCTACGCCCAGATCGACTGGGCCTCCGCGTCCCGGGAGCTCGCGATCACCCGCACGCCGCTGTTCGCGCGCATGGAGATGCCCGACGCCTCCGCGGCGGGCGAGGCCGCCCTCGACCTCGCCGCCCTGGTCGCCGGGATGACCGAGGCCGAGGCGCTCAAGAAGATCGCCGAGCTGCTGGCCGGCGAGACCTCGCGCATCCTCCGCCTGCCGGCCGAGGAGATCGATCCCCGCCAGCCGCTGACCGAGCTGGGCTTCGACAGCCTGATGGCCGTCGACCTGCGCATGGCCGCCGAGGAGAAACTGGGCATCGACATCCCCTTGATGAGCCTCGCCGGCGGCGCCACCTTGATCGACATCGCCGCCCGCGTGCTCAAGCGCCTCGATCCGGCGGAGGCCGCCGCCGCCGGCGCCCCCGAGGACGCGGTGCTCGACGGCCTGCTGGAGCGGCATGTGGGCACGGGCGACGAGCTCGATCCCGAAGCGATCGCAGAGCTGAAGCGCCGCGCAGGCGGCCCGGCCGGCGCCCTGAACTGAGGCGCCGGCCGCCCCCCTGCGCCGCGGCGCGGGGCGGCCCATGAAAGGAACGACATCCATGTCCGGGTCCGAAGGCGAAGGCCGGTTCGGCGCCGCACGGCGCTCCGCATTGCTCGAGGAGCTGCGCCAGACCCGTTCGCGCCGCACCCCCTCCGACCGACCGGCCGCACGGCCGGGCCCCAAGCCGCAGCCCAAGGCCTTCGACTTCGGCGCCCTGCCCGGCCACAAGCAGATCCGCCTGCAGAAGTCGGCGGCCGAGATGCTCGACATCGGCGTGCCCTACTTCCGCGAACAGGAAGGCTACGCCGGCCCCACCTGCATGATCGAGGGGCGGGAGGTGCTGAACTTCTCCTCCTACAATTACCTCGGTCTGAACGGGCACCCCAGGGTCCACGCCGCGGCCAAGGACGCGATCGACCGCTACGGCGTCTCGGTCTCGGCCAGCCGCGTGGTGGCGGGGGAGCGGGACCTGCACGCCAAGCTCGAGAAGGGGCTCGCGGCCTTCTACGGGACCGAGGATTGCGTGACGATGGTCTCGGGCCACGCCACCAACATGACCACCATCGGCGCGCTGATGGGGCCCAAGGACGTGATCCTGACCGACACCTGGATCCACAATTCGATCACCGAGGGCGCCCGCCTGTCCGGCGCCGCCCGGGTGACATTCCCCCACAATGACCTCGACTGGCTCGACGATTTCCTCTCGCGCAACCGCGGCCGCTACGAGCGCGCGCTGATCGTGGTCGAGGGGCTGTATTCCATGGACGGCGACTGGCCCGACCTGCCCCGGCTGGTCGAGCTCAAGCACCGCCACGAGGCCTGGCTGATGGTCGACGAGGCCCATGCCGTCGGCGTGCTGGGCGAGACTGGCCGCGGCATCGCCGAGATGCAGGGGGTGGACCCGGCCTCGGTCGAGATCTGGATGGGGACGCTCTCGAAGACCTTCTCCTCCTGCGGCGGCTACATCTGCGGCTCGGCGGCGCTGATCGAGTTCCTCAAGGCCAACGCCGCGGGCTTCGTGTTCTCGGTCGGGCTCGCCGCGCCCCTGGCCGCGGCCGCGCTCGCCTCGCTGGAGGTGCTGCAGGCCGAGCCGGAGCGCGTGGCCCGCCTGCAGGCCAACGGCCGCCGCCTGCTGGAGCGGGCCAAGGCCGCCGGCCTCGACACCGGAGAGGCCAAGGGCTCGGCGGTGATGCCGGTGATCGTGGGCGACAGCGCGCGGGCGGCGATGCTGTCGGACGCCTGTTTCCGGGCCGGGCTCAACGCCCTGCCGATCACCTTCCCCGCAGTGCCCGAGAAGCAGGCCCGCCTGCGCTTCTTCCTGACCTCGGAGCATACTGAGCCCCAGATCGACCGCGCCGTGGAGATCTGCGCCGAGGCGCTCGCCCGGGTTCGCGCCCGCAAGCTGCCCTTCGGGGCCGGCGCCTGAGCGCGACCGGCGCCCCTGCCATGGCCAGGACCTCTCCTCCCGGTCCCCGCCGCGCCGGCGGCGCCCCTTCGGGGCATGACGACCACGCCGGCGGCGGCCGCGGCTCGGCCTCCGGGCGCGTGCGCCTGCGACGGGCGCTGCGCACGCTGACCGGCGGCCGCGGCGCGCCGCGCCTCGTGCACTGGTCCGACGCGCCCGTCTCCGGCGCCGCGCTGCCCTGGCTGCTGCCCGCGGCCCTGCCCGGCCACCCCCCCGTGGCGCTGGGACTGGGCGAGGCGCCCCCCCGCTCGCCCGCTGCGACCGCCGAGCTTGCCGCGCGCATCGCCGCCGACCTGACCTGGTGGCCCGCCACCGTCGCCGCCGCCGCGCGCCCCGAGACGCTGGTCGACCTGCGCGACGCCTCCGCCGCGCAGGCCGAGACCCTGCTTTCGCTCGCCGACTCCGAGGCCCCCGGCGCCGCCGCGGTGGTCCTCGCCCACGGCGGCGAGGGCGAGGCCGCCGCCCGCCGCCGCGGCCTGCCCGTGGTCCGCCGCGTCGCCGAGATCTGCCCCGAGCGTCTGGACCGCGTCATCGCCTCCCACGGCGCGCTCGCCCATCGCGCGGCGCTGGGCGGACGCCTGGGGCTGACGCTGGCCGGCGCCGCCGACCCCGACCCGTGGCTGTCGCGCGTCCGCTTCGTCGACCCCTGGCGCGGCCAGTCGGCGCCGGCGGTCGAGGCGCTCGACGCGCTGGCGCTGCTGCGCGCGGCCGCCCAGCGCAACGACCGGCGCACCGTCACGCTGGGCTTCTCGCGCTGGAAACGCCGCAACGCCGACCCGTTCCTGACCGGCCCCGAGGGCCCCCCTGCCCATGTCGCCGGCCTGCGCAACGCCGTGCAGGTCGCCGCGGCCACCCGCGCCCGCCTCGCCGTCTGGGGGATGCGCGAGGCGACCGAGGCCGAGGCCGCGGGCCTCGAGGTCATCCGCCTCGAGGACGGCTTCGTCCGCTCGGTCGGCCTCGGCCTGCGCCACGCGCCGCCCTGCTCGCTGGCCGTCGACCGCCAGGGCCTGTATTTTGACGCCACCCGACCCACCGACCTCGAGGCCCTGGCCCGTGAGGCCGAGATCCCCGACGCCCTGCTCGCCCGCGCCTCGGCCCTGCGCCGGCGGCTGATCGAGCTGGGGATCACCAAGTACAACCTCGCCCGCTCAGCGCCCCTGCCGGAGACGCCGCGCCAGCGCATCCTCGTGCCCGGCCAGGTCGAGGGCGACCAGTCTCTGCGCTTCGGCTCCCCGCAGGTGCAGGAAAACGCCGAGCTGCTGCGCCGGGTCCGCGCCCGGCATCCCGAGGCCTTCATCCTCTACAAGCCCCATCCCGACGTGCTGACCGGCCTGCGCCCCGGCGCGGTGGACGCGGCGACGCTTGCCGCCTGCGCCGACGCGGTCGCCGTCGACAGCGCCGCCGAGGCCTGCCTCGAGTGGGCCGACCGGCTCGAGTGCATGACCTCCCTGATGGGGTTCGAGGCGCTGCTGCGCGACCTGCCCGTCACCACCTTCGGCCGCCCCTTCTACGCCGGCTGGGGCCTGACCGAGACGCCGCTCGATCCCGCCTGGTCGCGCGGCCGCACGCTGAGCATCGACGCGCTCGCCGCCTGCGCCCTGATCCTCTATCCGCGCTATGTGGACCCCGTCTCCCGCCTGCCCGCGCCGCCCGAGAAGGTGCTCGAGTGGCTGCACGCCGAGCGGGATTTCGTGAAGACCCCGCGGGGCCGCGCGCGCGAGGCCTGGCGCGGCCTCGCGTCGCGGGCGCTGAACGCGCTCCGCTGAACCTCCGTTCAGACCGGAGCGCCGGATCTCGCCCTGCGGGGGCCTGCGCCGTAGCGCGCGCACAACAGGCCGCGCCTACGCCGACCGTCCCCCTGCGCGGGACGGTCGACAGCGGGGCGGGCCCGTGCCAACAAGGTGTTGGAAAAAGGGCGACGAAGCCTTCCAACCAGGCCTCTGGAACGGGCGACAGGATGATCTCAGCGTCGGCTGCATGCCGCAGACGTATCTCGTTCTGCGTGGTGATCGCCGCGGCCGTTGCGCCCGCGGGGCTCGCCCTGTCGCAGGAGCCTCCGCCCCCGCGTCTCGAGTCCCGCAACCTCTACGGCATGACCGGCCTGATCGACATGCCCAGCGCGCGGATGCAGCCCGACGCCGAACTGGGCGTGACCACAAGCTATTTCGGCGGCTTCATGCGCAACACCCTGAGCTTCCAGGTGCTGCCGCGGGTCGAAGCCTCGTTCCGCTACTCGATCATCGAGGACTTCTTCGTCGCCGACGACCTGTTCGACCGCAGCTTCGACATCAAGATCCTGCTCTCGGACGAAAGCCGCTACTTCCCCGCGGTGGCGATCGGCCTGCGCGACTTTCTCGGCACCGGCGTCTACTCCTCCGAATATCTCGTCGGCACCAAGGAGATCGCGCCCGGCCTGCAGGTCACCGGCGGCCTGGGGTGGGGCCGTCTGTCGGGCACCGGCAACTTCGACAACCCGTTCGGCTACGTCTCGGACCGCTTCAAGACCCGCGACACCCGCGACCTGGGCACCGGCAACGTCAACGTCGGCCAGTTCTTCCGCGGCCCCGACATGGGCGCCTTCGCCGGCGTCGAATGGCGGCCCGATTTCGTCGACGGACTCAGCCTGAAGGCCGAATACTCGACTGACGCCTACTTCCAGGAGCAGGTGAACGGCGACTTCGATCCAAAGATCCCTTTCAACTTCGGCGCCGAGTATCGCGTCAACGACTGGTTCACGCTGGGCGCCTACGCCATGTACGGGTCCGAGTTCGGCATCCGCGCCTCGATCGGCGTGAACCCCACGCGGATCAACGGCCCGCGCGACCTCGACCCCGGCCCCGTGCCGATGAGCGTGCGTCCCCCGATCGACGGCGCCGTCTCGGCCGAGCTCGGCCCGGTGGTCGAGCGCGTCGGCCCCGGCCCGGCGCTCGGCTCGGACGCGGGGCTAGAGGCGAGCCTGCTTTCGGGCGCCACCGAGGGCGCGCGCTGGGCGCAGGCGCCCACCGACCTCCCCCCCGGCGCGACCTGCCCGGTCGAGGACTCGCTCGACGTCGACGCCGAACTGGGCGTGGTCGACGGGGTGACCTTCCTCGACCGCTCCGGCGCGCCGCTGTGCTCGGTGCTGCTGCGCGAGACGGGGCGGCGCTATCTGGACGGCAAGCGCATGCTGGTCGGGCGCTACGACACCACCTGGGCCGACCAGCCGGCCAACCGCGTGGCGCTGGCCGAGGCGCTGGGCCAGGCGATGGACGGCGAGCGGGTGAACCTGCGCTCGGCCGACATCGAGGCGACCCGCGCCCGGGTCGAGGTCGAGAACCCCTATTTCAACGCCGCCCCGCAGGCGATCGGGCGCACGGCCCGGGCGATGGCCAACACCCTGCCCCCCTCGGTCGAGGACTTCGAGATCACGCTGGTCGAGAACGACCTGCCCACCACCACCGTGCTGCTGCGCCGCGCCCGCCTCGAGGCCGCGGTCGAGGAGCCCGACGCCGCGCGCACCTCCTGGGCCGACGCCGAGGTGCTGAGCGCGATGCCGGTCGAGAATTCGTTCCTGCCCCAGTACGAGGCGGACCGTCACCCGACCTTCAGCTGGTTCCTGGCGCCGGCTCTGCCGCTGAACCTGTTCGACCCCGACAACCCCCTGCGCGCCGACCTGCAGATCGTCGCGGGGGGCGAGCTGACCGTCGCCCGCGGCCTGTCGCTGAGCGGCTCGGTCACCAAGTCGCTGCTCAACGGCTTCGACGACATCACCCGCCAGTCCGACTCGCAGCTTCCCAGGGTCCGCTCGAACTTCGCCAAGTATCTCCAGCAGGGCGATCCGGGCATCGACCGGCTGACCGGCGACTACCTGTTCAAGATCACCCCCGAGACCTACGGCCGCCTCTCGGCCGGCTACCTCGAGCGGATGTTCGGCGGCGTCTCGGGCGAGGTGCTGTGGAAGCCCTCCGAGCAGAGCTGGGGCCTGGGGCTCGAGCTGAACTACGTCGCCCAGCGCGACTTCGACATGCTGTTCGGCTTCCAGGACTACGACGTCGCCACCGGCCACGCCTCGGTCTACTGGGACACCGGCTGGCACGGGATGGAGATCCAGGTCGACGCGGGCCGCTATCTGGCCGGCGACTGGGGCGCCACCTTCGGGCTGAGCCGGCGCTTCGCCAACGGCTGGGAGATCGGCGGCTATTTCACCCTGACCGACGTGCCCTTCGACGAGTATGGCGAGGGCAGCTTCGACAAGGGCATCCGCCTGACCATCCCGTTCGCCTGGGGCCTGCCCTACGAGACGCGTTCGCGCCTCGACATGAACATCCGGCCGCTGACCCGCGACGGCGGCGCGCGGCTGAACGTGGCCAACCGGCTCTATCCCATCGTGCAGGAGGTCGATCGCGGCGACCTGCGCGCCGACTGGGGACATTTCTGGCGATGAGCACGCGGGCGAGCGGATCGAGGGGAAGGGCGCCGTCCCTGGGCGCGGCGCTGCTGGCGGGGGCCGCGCTGCTGGCCGGCTGCGGGCCGCAGGGCAGCTCGACCGAACTTGTGCGCGAGCTGGGCGGGCTTGCGCTCGACTCGCTGGCCGGCGCCGTCGGCCTCGAGTCCGAGCCGGCCGAGCCGCCCCGCCAGCTGACCCGCGCCGAGATCAACCAGATCGACGGCGCGCTGATCGGCGCCTCGATCAGCGACTCGCCGATGGCCTACTTCATCGCCTTCGCCGCCAAGCCCGACGGGAAAGTCACCTACTACAACCCCACCAAGCAGAGCCTGACGATGCAGGGCGGCGCGCTGCTGTCGGGTCACGGGCTGGGCGACGAGCGGATCGGCTATCGTTCCGACCCCGCCGAGGACTTCCTGGTGGCGCAGCGCCCGGTGCGCGAGTGGCCGGGTCAGGTGACGCGGGTGATGCGCTTCATCGACGCCGAGGGGCGTCCGTTCGCGCGCACCTTCCTGTGCGCCCCGCGCGCGATTGGCCCCACTCGGATCCTCGTCGCCGAGGTGACCTTCGACGTCATCGAGGTCGAGGAGACCTGCCGCAGCCCCTACCGCACCATCGTCAACCGCTACTGGGCGGACGAGGAGACGGGGTTCGTGTGGCGCTCCCTGCAGTGGTACGGCCCCGAGCGCGGCTCGCTCGAGATCTCGATCCTGACCCCCTTCGCGCCCTGACGCGGCGTTCTCGGACGGCCGCCCTCAGGTTGGTCGCGGTCCGGGTTGGCTGACGGCGGCCGCCGACAGGCGGCGTCTCGCGCGTTCCCCCTTGTCCGGAGCCGAAGGGTCGGCGCCTTGCGCCCTTCCATGAGCGCTCATTCGCGTCCGCCGCGCGACGCGTCGCGCGCCTCTTCCCGCAATTCGATGCTCTCCCGCTCGCGCGAGCGAGCGCGTCTTTTCCGGCAGAGATCGGCCCGGGCGGCCCGCGCCGGCGCCGCGACCTGCGACCGGCAAACAAATAACGCGACGCCGTCTCCGGCGTCGCGTTGAATTTCGGTCGATCGCTCGACGACCTGTTGGCTTGTCCGTCTCCCTTCCCCCAAAGGGAAAGGCGGAAAGTCAGCGGGTGTTGGGCGTCGAGTTGTTGTCGTCGCCCGTGTTCGACAGGGCAACCGCACCGCCGATGATGACAGCGGCGCCGACGACGCCGAGCACGAGCGGGGGAATGCCCAGCAGCGGGGCCTGACCGATCTGCGCCTGCTGCGCAACACCGGCGGTCTGAACCTCAGGAACCTGGGAAGAGGCATCCTGGGCGGCAAGCGGCGCGGCCATCAGGCCGAACGCAGCGATAGCGGTGGCGATGAGTTTCATTACACCCTCCAATACATCCACTTGAAGAAGCGTTACCCGACTCGGCGCCGCAAAGCAACAACGACGTCAAGCCGCGGCGCAGTTCGCGCCCCGACCTTCCGTCGCGGTCCCGTTCCCAATAATGGAACGGCTTGAACAGGTTGAGCTTTCGCTCTGTCGACGGACACCGCCCGCCCTCGCCCAGATCGCTCCCAGCCGGACCGGCGAACCCGGGCTCGGCCCCCGTGGCCGGTCCCTCGCAACGCTCTTGCGGCGCCCTTGCGGCAGGCGCCGCGTCCCGCGGTCGTCGGCGCCTTGAAATCAATGCCTCGGACTTGGCGGAAACGGTTTCCGCACACGCTTCAACCAACCGCTCTCTCGCGCGCGACGGTTCGCGGCGAGAAGGTTAGGTTCGCAGCGAGAAGGTCGAACACCTCCGCGCGCCCGAACATCTCCGCGCGCCCCGGAAGATGCGCGCCGGCGACGCGCGACCGCGGCGAGGGCCGTGACCGACCTGCCACACACTGGGCCCTCACCTTGAGTCGAGAGGCGGCGGGGCGCCTCGGGGCAGGCCCGAATCGCCCCCGCGGCCCCCTCGGCCAAGGTGAGGCGGCTTGCGCCGCCAGCCAGGGTGAGGCGGCTTGCGCCGCCTCTGCCGCTTCGCAGCGGATCGACTTCGCCGCTGCGGCCTACTTGGTCGAGGTCGTCGAGTTCGTCGACTTGTTGTCGTCCTTGCTCGCCGCCACGGTCACCGCGACGACGGTCACCGCGGCCACCGCGCCGCCCACCACGAGGAGCGGGACGCCGACCACCGGGGCCTGCGCGAGCTGTCGGGACACGCCCTTGGGCTCAGGCGTCTGATCCAGCGCCGCCGGAAGGGAGGCCGCCTGAGGCGAGGGCGCAGGGGACGCGGCATCCGCAAGGGCCGGACCGAGGGCCAGCCCCTGGATGCAAAGGGCGATGAGCATGGTTCGCATGGAACGCTCCTGTCAGAAGTCGTCCCCCGCCCCGAAGATGCCTCCCACCCCCGCCGAATACCGGCAGAGCGTGAACAAATCCCTTACGCCTCGCCGGAGACCCGAAGATCCCCGGCCCGACCGGCGTCGATCAGTTGGGGGTCGACGGCGTGCTCGTCGCGTTGTCGCCGCCGCTATTGCTGGCCGCGATGGCGAGGCCGAACGTGGCCGCAACGGCCGCAACCGCCGGCACGACCGACGGCAGGCCGAAGATCGGCGCCTGGCCCGCCGCGGTCTGCTGCGCGACGCCCGCGGACTGCACGGCGCGCGGATCCTGCAGGTCGCTCGGCGCGGAGACCTCGGGGCCGGCGAGAGCCGGGGAGAGGCCGAACGTCGTCGCGAACGCCGCGGCGGCGACGGCGGCAAGGGCGGTCCTGGCGATATTCATGTCGAACTCCGGTGTGGCGGTGTGGGCCCCTCGTCGACTGAAGATCTAGCATGCCGCATTGCAGCAGAGAAGCGCCGCTCCAAAATCACCTTGAATATGAACAGCTTCGCCGACTTCAACGCAGGCGGCCGATGGCCGCGGTCGGGGTCAGCGCGTGCGCGGCAAGGTAGGACTCCAGCCGCTCGGCCTCAGGATGTTCAACGTCTGCGCCCATTTGCGGGGCGGCGAGCCCGCCGGTGACGAACAACGTGTCCAGGCCCTGCGCCACGCCGCCGGCGACATCGGTGTGAATGCCGTCGCCCACGCACAGCACCCGATCATCGGATACCGGCCGCCCGAGCCGCGCTTCGACCATCGCCCGCCCCAGCGCGTAGATCGGCGGGTGGGGCTTGCCGTAGCTGGCGGTCTCGCCGCCCAGGGCCTCGTAGGCGGCCGCGATGCCGCCGGCGCACCAGATCCGGCGCTCGCCCACGTCGACATGCACGTCGGGGTTGGCCGAGAGCATCCGCAGGCCGCGGGCGCGGGCGGCGGCCAGAATCTCGGCGTAGTCGTCTGGGGTCTCGGTCAGGTCGTCGACCAGGCCGGTGACCAGCACCGACTCGGCCTCGTCGAGGCCCACCCGCTCGACCTGCGCGGCCTCGAAGAAGGCCTCGTCCTTTGCGGCGCCGATGTGGAACACCCGCCGTCCCCAGTCGCCGGCGTTGACCGAGGCCACCGCCGCGTCGCCCGAACTGACCACCCCGTCGCGCACGTCGGGCGGACAGCCCAGCCGCTCGAGATGCCGCTCGACCGAGACGGCGGGCCGCGGCGCGTTGGTCATCAGGATCACCAGGCCGCCGCCGGCGCGGAACCGGCGCAGCGCCTCGACGGCGGCGGGATAGACGCGGCGTCCGTCGTGCAGGCAGCCCCACAGGTCGCAGAAAAGGACGTCGTAGCGGCCGTCGAGATCGGACAGCGAGCCGAGGATCGGGGTCATGGCGAGGGCTCCGGCAGCCTGCGCCCGCGGGCGCGTCGGGGGTCGCCCCGACCCCTGCCCCGCGACGCCCGCCGTGGCAACCGGCAAGGCGCCGCGGGGGCGGGCGCCAGCGCCGGAACGGGCGCCGGGCGGAAGGCGGAACGGGCGCCGGGAGCGGGCGGGACGGGCCCCGGGCGGGCGGGCGCGGCGCTTGTCAGCGGAGCGCAAGGCTGGTTTGCTTGGCCCGGTCGCTGCGTGCCCCCTTCGAGAGAGCGTCCCAGATGCCGAGTTCCGAGCTGTCCTTCCGGCCGCTCCAGGCCCCCCTTCCCGCGCTGACCGTGGGCGTGGTCGCGGTGGCGCCCTTCGTGGCCCTGCTGCTGATCGCCCTGACCACCGAGATCGGAACGGCCGACCGCGCCCGCTACCTGATGGGCGCCTGGGGGGCGATGCTGCTGGCCTTCCACGGCGGCTGCCGCTGGGGCTTCGCCGGCGCGGGCCTGGGCGAGGGCGCGACCTGGTGGACGCTCGGCGTCGGCGTGGTGCCCGCGCTGGTGGGCTTCCTGGCGCTGGGGATCGGCGGACGCGCGATGCTGTGGATCGAGGCGCCGGCCTTCGTGGCGGTCTTCGCGGCCGACGTCTCGCTGGCCCGCGCGGGCGGCACGCCCGACTGGTGGCCGGGCCTGATCCTGCCGCTCCTGGCGATCTGCACCGCCTGCACGATGATCGGCGCGATGACCTGAAAGCCTGACGCTGGGCGGGCGCGGATCGGGGCCCGCCCCCGCTGCGCCCCCGCTGCGCCCCGGCGCGGTCGACCGATGGCGGCGCCGCGGGAGGGCTCGGCGCAGGGGGGAGGGCTCAGCGCAGAGGCGCGCGCTCCACCGTGAAGCCGCGCTCGCGCAGCAGGCGGACCATCCCCTGCTCGCCGCCCAGGTGCAGGGCGCCGGCGAGCACGAAGGCGCCGCCGCGCTCCAGCTCCGGCAGGGCCGCCTCGACAAAGCGGCGGTTGCGGGCGTCGAACAGCTCGGCCCGCAGCTCCGCGGCGCCGGCGTCGCGGCCTGACTGCTCGGCCCGCCACAGGCCGTAGGTCCAGATCGGCCAGACCCGCTCCTCGCGGTAAAGCCGGGCGGAGGTCGACTGCATGTCGCGCCCGGCGTCCGCCTCGCGCGCCGAGAGGACCAGGGAGTCGAGGGACTCGGCGCTCCACTCGTCCTTCTGCAGCACCGGGAGCAGCGTCTCCCAGGTTTCCATGCCCTTCACCTCGAGGCCCAGCGCGGCGGCGCGGGCGGCCAGGCCCGCGTCCATCGTGCCCGCGCCGTCGGCCAGCGCGGACATCGCGCAGGGCGGGGTGGCCAGCGACAGGTGCACGATCCAGGGGCGCATGACGGCGGTGCGCTCGGGCGGGACGCCGAGCGCCTGCATGGCCCCGGCCACCGCCTGGAAGTCCTCGGCGCCCAGGGCCTGGTCCAGCGGCGGGCGCTCGAGATTGGCGACGAGCGTGGGATCCTCGGCCATCAGCCGGCCCATGCGGCCCATCTCCTCGGGCGACATCTCCATCAGCATCACCCGCGCCGCGCCCAGTGCGGCCACCGCGCCGGGCGGGGCCGGGTCGATCATCGGATGCGGGACGTGGTAGCTGCCCATCAGCCAGGAGGTCGCGCCCCCCGGCCGCCGCACGGTCCAGAACACCCCCTCGGCGTTGGGCTCGGCCGCCGCGGCCGCCATGATCCCGTCATGCGCCTGCGGATCGGCCCGGGCGAGCTCGGCCAGCAGGTCGCGCCCGCCCCCGCAGTCGGCCGCCGCAGCCCCGGCCCCCAGAAGCGCGCCCGACGCCCCCAGGAGCAGCGACACGGTCCCTGCGGCGAGACGCCCGGCCGCCTTCGCCTTGCGCCCCGAGGACCCGACGGCCACCTCCCCCGGGAACGCGAGCCGGGCGGCGCCCCTCGCGGAGCGCTCCATCGGCGCGGTCCCGACCTCGAAGGCCGCGGCAATGCGTTTCGCGAATCTTGACAGCATGGCGCCGATCTCCTAACTCCGCGCTCGTTAGCACTCCCCCGCTCCGAGTGCTAACAGCCGGTCCCGGTCTCGGTGAGACGGGTCCAGGCCCACCGTTCGGAGCATCGTGGAAGCCACATTGCAAGGGAGCCACGTCATGAACTTCACCCCGCTGCACGATCGCGTGCTGGTTCGTCGTATCGAAGGCGATGAGAAGACCGCCGGCGGTCTGATCATTCCCGACGCCGCCAAGGAGAAGCCCCAGGAAGGCGAGATCATCGCCGTGGGCGAGGGCGCGCGCAAAGACAATGGCGAGCTGATCGCCCCCGCCGTGAAAGCCGGCGACCGCGTCCTGTTCGGCAAGTGGTCGGGCACCGAGGTCAAGCTCGACGGCAAGGACCTTCTGATCATGAAGGAATCCGACATCCTCGGCATCCTCGGCGACGACGCCGCCGCGAAGGCCGCCTGAGCGCTTTCGCGCCCGGCCTGAACCCTACACGCTGAAGTTCTGACAGGAGCCAACGACAGATGGCCAAAGACGTCCGCTTCAACACCGACGCCCGCGACCGCATGCTGCGCGGCGTCAACATCCTCGCCGACGCGGTGAAGGTGACCCTCGGCCCCAAAGGCCGCAACGTCGTTCTCGACAAGTCGTTCGGCGCGCCGCGCATCACCAAGGACGGCGTCACCGTCGCCAAGGAGATCGAGCTCGAGGACAAGTTCGAGAACATGGGCGCGCAGATGGTGAAGGAGGTCGCCTCCCGCACCAACGATGAGGCCGGCGACGGCACCACCACCGCGACCGTTCTCGCCCAGGCCATCATCAAGGAAGGCCTGAAGTCGGTTGCCGCCGGCATGAACCCGATGGATCTGAAGCGCGGCATCGACAAGGCCGTCGCGACGGCCGTCGAGTCGATCAAGTCGGCGTCGCGTCCCGTCAACGACACCGCCGAGGTGGCGCAGGTCGGCTCGATCTCCGCCAACGGCGAGACCGAGATCGGCCGGCAGATCGCCGACGCGATGCAGAAGGTCGGCAACGAGGGCGTGATCACCGTCGAGGAGAACAAGGGCCTCGAGACGGAGACCGAAGTCGTGGAGGGCATGCAGTTCGACCGCGGCTACCTCTCGCCCTACTTCATCACCAACCCCGACAAGATGATCGCCGAGCTGGAGGACTGCTACATCCTCCTGCACGAGAAGAAGCTGTCGTCGCTGCAACCGATGGTCCCCCTGCTCGAGACCGTGATCCAGTCGGGCAAGCCCCTGCTGATCATCGCCGAGGACGTCGAGGGCGAGGCCCTGGCGACCCTGGTGGTCAACAAGCTGCGCGGCGGCCTGAAGATCGCCGCGGTGAAGGCGCCGGGCTTCGGCGACCGCCGCAAGGCCATGCTGCAGGACATCGCGATCCTGACCGGCGGCCAGGTGATCTCCGAGGATCTGGGCATGAAGCTCGAGAATGTCGGCATCGACATGCTCGGCACCGCCAAGAAGATCCGCATCACCAAGGACGAGACCACCATCGTCGACGGCGCGGGCGACAAGTCCGAGATCGAGGCGCGCGTCGCCCAGATCCGCACGCAGGTCGAGGAGACCACCTCCGACTACGACCGTGAGAAGCTCCAGGAGCGTCTCGCGAAGCTGGCCGGCGGCGTCGCGGTGATCCGCGTCGGCGGCGCCACCGAGATCGAGGTGAAGGAGCGCAAGGACCGCGTCGACGACGCGCTCAACGCGACCCGCGCCGCGGTTCAGGAGGGCGTGGTTCCCGGCGGCGGCGTGTCGCTGCTGTGGGCGTCCAAGGCGCTCGAGGGTCTGACCGGCGACAACGCCGACCAGACCGCGGGCATCGCCATCGTGCGTCGCGCGCTGCAGGCCCCGATCCGTCAGATCGCCACCAACGCCGGCATCGACGGCGCCGTGGTCGCGGGCAAGGTGCTGGAGTCCGAGGACCGGAACTTCGGCTTCAACGCCCAGACCGAAGAGTACGGCGACATGTTCAAGTTCGGCGTGATCGACCCTGCGAAGGTCGTCCGCACCGCGCTCGAGGATGCGGCGTCGGTCGCGGCCCTGCTGATCACCACCGAGGCGATGGTCGCCGACAAGCCCGAGCCGAAGGGCCAGGGCGGCGGCATGCCCGACATGGGCGGCATGGGCGGCATGATGTGATCCCCTTCCGGGGAGGTTCGCCTCCCCGGGCACGCGACACAGATCGCGAGGGACAGACCGGGGGCCGCGGCGCAAGCCGCGGCCCCTTTGTCATGCGCGCGCCCCCTCCGCAGGGCCCGCCGCATCGCGACCGGAAGCGCCGCGTCGACTGAAGCGCCCGGCCCGACCGTCCGGCCCGCGGCGCATTGCCAGGGCCTGCGCCCGGCCCGCGCCCTTGCCGGCCACGGCGCGCCGCCTACCGGTCGCGCCCGGTGGCAGGCGCAGAGCGCCCGGGATGCTTGCCGCGCACGGATCCCGGCGGTGCAGGGATCGCCCGGACACGCGGTCATGCGGGACCTAGGCGACGCGCGTTTCGGGGGTGTCGGGGGCGCTGCCTCCCCGGCGGCGCTGGTCTGCGGACGGGGCGCGCCCGGGCCCGCGTTGCGGCATCCGCCCCCGCTGCGGGCGCGTTTGCGGCGGCTGTCCGCCGCCAGGACGTCGGCGGGCGCCTCCTGCTTTCAGCCGGCGCAGGCGGCGGCGGCCCGGGCGAGGCGAGCGGCGATGCGCTCCTGGGTGAACAGGTGCAGTTCGCCCTGCCACCAGTCGCTCATGGGGTAGCCGGGGTCGGCGGCCTCGGCCTCGATGCGGGCGCCGCCGCCGGGCGCCGGAGAGACGGTCACGCGATAGAGCCAGACCCGGGGATCCATCGCCAGCACGCCGACCAGAACCCGCTCGCCCTCGCCTCGGCTTTCGCGGGAGGGCGGGACCGGGCCGCGGTCGAGATCCTCGCGCAGGCAGGCCAGCGCGAGGCCGGGCGGCAGGCGCGAGACGCGATGCTCGACGCTGCCCGCCTCCAGCGCATCCTCGCCGAAATTCGCCGCGCAGCCGGCGAGCGCGGTCAGGACCGCAGCGGCGGCCGCGACAAGCGGGAGAGCCTGGCGCATGCGCCGTCCTCCGGTGTCTCCCCACGCCTCGCCCGCCCCCACGATAGGGCCGGCCCGCGCCGCCGTCGACGCAAACCCGACCGAAGCCTGTCAGAGAAGTCGGTCAGAAGCGCCGGGCGCAGGGGCCCAGGAGACGGCGCCCATCTCGCCGGCGGGCCCGGCGCCGGTCCGCTTCGCCGCGGCGGACGAGGCCGCGACAGCGGTCGCTGGGGGTCAGGCGCCGCGCGGGAGCGGGACAGGGGCGCTTTGTCCTTGCGGCCGGACGTGGCGGCCAGCCTCGAGCCAGCCAGGCGCCCCGCACACGCAGAAGGGGCCGCCTTTCGGCGGCCCCTTCCTCGAGTTCTGCGGGTCTGGAGGGACAGTTACCCGTCGATCTCGACCTCGGGCATCTCTTCCAGCTCTTCCTTGGTGCTGGCGACGTAGACACGGACGTCGTCGGGATCGTCGTCGGCCTGCATGATCTTCAGGTCGCTCATCCGGACCGCCACGCGGTGCTCGCCGAGCCCCAGGAAGCCGCCCACGTCGATGATCGCCTCGTCCATCGCGCCATCGTCGCTGAGCACCAGGTCGACAACCTCGCCGATGTCCTCGTTGCCCATGTCGTAGACCGTGGCGCCGGAGACGGTCTCGGCGGTCAGGCCGGCGGCCTCAACCTCGCGGTAACCGGCCGCGTCCATCTTGGTCAGCTTCCCGGCAGCGCCCTCGGGGGCCGCAGCCTGGTTGGTCTGCGCGTCGGTCCCGGCGGCCATCTTGTCGGTCGCTTGGTCGGTCGCCTGGGCCGTGTCGGTGGCGGCCTCGTCGATCGCCTCGCCGGCCTGCTCGGTCGTCTCCTCGACCTCCTCGGCGGCGTTCTCGGCCACCTCGGCGGTGTCGCTCGCGGCCTCGTCGATCGCCTGCTCGGTCTCGTCGGCCGCGTCGTCGGCCTCGGTCATCGCCCGATCGGTCGACGGAGTCGCCTGCTCGGCGGAGGGCAGAGCCCCCGTGGCGCCGGCGCCGGTCGCGGCGCCCGTGGCCATCGTCCCGGAGGCGGCCTGCGTCGAGGTCGCGGCGGCCCGGTCCATGCCGGCGTCAGGATTGCGCTCGAACTCGGGCGCGTTCTCCAGCGCGGCGCGGTCGGACTTCAGCACGAGGAACGGCTCGTCGTCGCCCTCCTCGGTCTCCCAGGCCAGCTCCTCCATGGTGATCGCCACGGTCTTGGCGCCCATCCCGAGGAAGCCGCCCACATCGACCAGCACGGCCTTGACGTCGCCGTCGCGGGTCATCACGACGTCGGACACCTCGCCGATCGAGTCCCACTCGGGGCCGTCGTCAGCGTCGGCCATCTCGTCGGAGGCCTCTTCCTTGCCCTCGGCGAGATCCTCCTGGGCGTCAGCCTTCGCGTCGGCCATCTCCTGGGAGGCTTCCTGCCGGGCTTCGGCCTGCTCTTCCGCGCCCTCGTCCTTGGCGTCGGCCATCTCGTCGGTGGCCTCTTCCTTGGCGTCGGCCATCTCGGCGTTCGCCTCGGTGCGGGCCTCGGACATCTCCTCGGCGGCCTCGCCCTGCGCCTCGGCGCCGGCGGACTGCTTCACGTAGACTTCCTTGCCGATGAAGTCCGAGCCGAACACGTCGGTCTTCTCGGCCTTGGCCATGTAGACCCCGCCCGCGGCGGCGGAGCCGGCGGTCGCGTCAGGGGTCGCGTCGGTCTTGGTCTCCTGGGCCAGCACGGCATAGCCGGGGGCGGCCAGAGCCAGGGCCAGGGCGGTGGTGGTGACGAGCCGCATCATATCGCTTCTCCTCCGTTGCCAACCGACGGCTCATCTCCGGTCCGCGCCCTCTCGCAGGGCAGCGCGGCGGCCGTCGTCGTATCGTGAGGGAGAGGTTGGAGCGACCCGGGCCGCCGTCCATGGAGTCCCTGAAATGACTCCGCTTTCGCCGCGTGTAAGGCAATTTGCGGGCGAGGGCGCCGAGAGCGGATTCAGCCTTACAGATCGTGGCCTTCCGCGGCGGAGCCTGCGCGGAAACCGCGCAGGGCCTGCCTTGATCGTTTCGCCGGATGGAAACCGTCGGCGCCCTGCGGAAGGCGCCAATTGACTGATTTTAAACTACATATTCGGTTTCATGGCGACAGGCGGCCTGCAGGGGCCTCAAACCAGCGCCAAAGGGCGGCGTCCGGTCGGCCGGGCGAGGCTCGACCGGGATCCGCGGCGAAGACGGTCCGAAACAAGGCGCCGCCCGCGACGGCGGGGGCCGCTCAGATCCGGGCGGCCAGGGCGCCGGCGTCGATCCCCTCGGGCAAGGTTCCGGCGGTCCGCCCCCAGTTGCCGGCGAGCCGGGTGGCCAGGAACGCCTCGGCCGCAGGGTCGCCCATGGCCATCAGCTCGGAGGCCTGGATCAGCAGGGCCAGCCGCTCGACCAGCCAGCGGGCCTTCGCCTCCGAGGGGCGCTCCAGCGCCGCCGCCACCTCCGTCAGCGCGGCGTCGTAGCGGGAGTCCTCGCCCCGGCGGGCGGTCAGCTCGGCCTTCAGCGCCTCGGCCGCCTCCGGGGCCCGGCCCAGGGTGCGCAGGACGTCGAGGCAGATGACGTTGCCCGACCCCTCCCAGATCGAGTTCAGCGGCGCCTCGCGATACAGCATCGCCAGGGGCGCCTCCTCGACGTAGCCGACGCCGCCCAGGCACTCCATCGCCTCGTAGACCACGCCCACGCAGCGCTTGTTGGTCCAGTACTTGGCGATGGCGACGGCCAGCCGGGCGAAGGCGCGGTCCTGCGGGCCGGTCCCGTCGAAGGCGCGCGAGACCCGCATCACGAGGGCCAGCGAGCCGATCCAGTCCAGCGCCAGGTCGCCCAGCACCGCCTCCATCAGCGGCTGATCGGCGAGGCGGCGCTGGAAGGCGGTGCGGTTGCGGGTCCACCAGGCGGCCTCGTCCAGCGCGCGGCGCATGAAGCCCACCGGGGCGGTGGCCGCGTCCAGGCGGGTGTGGTGGACCATCTCGATGATGGCGTTCACGCCGCGGCCGGGCTCTCCCACGATCTGCGCCCAGGCGCCGTGGTACTCGATCTCCGAGGAGGCGTTGGCGTGGTTGCCGAGCTTGTCCTTCAGGCGCTGAAGCTGGATCGGGTTGCGCTGGCCGTCGTTGGTCCAGCGCGGGACCAGGAAGCAGGTCAGCCCGCCGCCCTGCGCCTCGGGCAGGCAGGCCAGCGTCAGGAAGGCGTCCGACATCGGGGCCGAGCAGAACCACTTGTGCCCCCACAGGCGGAAGTCGCCGCCGTCCGGCTCGGCCCGCGTGGTGTTGGCCCGCACGTCCGAGCCGCCCTGCTTCTCGGTCATCGCCATGCCGATGGTGACCGCGGGCTTCTCCAGCCCCGGCCGCGAGTCGCCGTCATAGGCCGCAACCCGGGCGCGGGCGCCCCAGCTCGCCGCCAGTTCGGGCGAGCCCGCGGCCAGCGCGGGCACGGCGGCGTAGGTCATGGTCAGAGGGCAGCAGACGCCGGGCTCGACCTGGCTCAGCAGGTAGACCATGGCGGCGTGGGCGGCGTGGCCCCCCGGCGCGGCGCCCTCGGCCCAGGGGCGGGCGAAGTATCCCGCCTCGGCCCCGCGCGTCATCATCGCGTGATAGCCGGGGTGGAAGCGCACCTCGTCCAGCCGCCGGCCGCCGCGGTCGAAGACCACCAGCTCGGGCTTCGAGCGCTGGGCGCGCTCGGCGTCCTCCAGCGCCTGCGCAGAGCCGATGTCGCCCGCGAACGCGGCCAGCCGCGCCGCATCCCCTGGCGCCGCCGCCGCGATCGCGGCCTGCAGCGGGGCGTCGGCGGTCCAGAGGTCGAGCCGCTCGCGCGGGAGCGGCTGGTTGAAGACCTCGTGGGTGGCGAGATGGGTGCGCGGGGCAATGCTCATCTGGTCCTCCTCCCGGTTTCCCGGCAGGGAAGCATGGCAGCCCGCGCGGCGCGAGTCCCCGCGTCGCCCCTCAAGGCGAGCGCGCCGTATCGGAACAGGCGTGCAGCCGCGCGGATGCGCCGCCTGTTCGCGCCAGCGGAATCCGGCCCTTGCAGCCGCACGGATGCGGCGCAATGGTCCGGCGACCGAAAATGGGAGGCTTCAATGTCGCTGATTCTCTACGGGCGGATGCTCTCGCCCTTCGCGCGCCGGGTGGCGATCTGGTGCCAGCTTCAGAACCGCGCGTATGAGAGCCGCCCCCTGATGGTGAACGGCCCGGACTTCGAGGAACTGAAGAAGATCAATCCGCTGGGCCGCGTCCCCATCCTGGTGACCGAGGACGGCGACACCCTGATCGAGACCGCGGCGATCACCGACTGGCTCGACGACACCGCTCCCGAGGCGCTGCGCCTCGTCCCCGCCACCGGCGCCGCCCGGCGCGAGGTGCTCCAAGGCGTGGCCTACGCCAACTCGACCGTCGAGAAGGGCGTGAGCCTCGTCTACGACAAGAACCGCCGCCCGCCCGAACTGCACTGGTCCGAGTGGATCGAGCGGCTCGAGGGCCAGATCACCGCCGCCCTCGGCGTGCTGGAATCGAAGGCCCCGACCGAGGGCTGGCTGGGCGGCGACCGCCCCAACGCGGCCGATGTGGCCTTCGTCATCGCCCATGACTTCATCAAGGCGACCAACGCCTACCTGGTCGAAGGGAAGTTCCCCCGGCTCGCGGCGATGTCGGCCATGGCGGCGGACGTGGAGGCCTTCACGGCCACCGCGCCGGCCGCCTGAGGGCGCGCGCGGTGACCGCCCTGCCGGAGCCCGGCGTCGGCCTCGTGGCCCGCGGCGCCGACTGGCGCGCGATCCGCGCGGCCTTCCAATGGCCCGACGCGGCGGTCCGCCCGGAGGCCCGCTTCAACATCCACGCCGCCACCGTCGGCAAGTGGGCGAAGCGGGCCCCCGACCGCGTGGGCCTGCGGATCCTGCGCGACGACGGCGACTGGCGGGAGTGGACCTATGCCGAGCTCGACCGCGCCTCGGCCCGCCTCGCCAACGCCTTCACGGCCCGCGGGCTGAGGCGCGGCGATCGCTGCGGCCTGCTGCTGCCGCAGACGCAGGAGGCGATGCTCACCCACCTCGCCTGCTACCGGATCGGCGCGGTGGTGGTGCCGCTGTTCACCCTGTTCGGCGAGGACGGCCTGCGCTTCAGACTCGCCGACTCGGGCGCCACCCATGTGGTGACGGACGCGGCCAACCTGCCCAAGATCCTCGCCATTCGCGACGATCTGGGCGAGTTGCAGACGGTGTGGAGCGTCGACCGCCCCGCCCATGGCGCCTGGGGCTTTTGGCAGGAGCTCGCCAAGGGCCGCGACAGCTTCGCCGATGCCGAGACCACCACCGAGGATCCGGCCTTCCTCAGCTACACCTCCGGCACCACCGGCCCGCCAAAGGGCGCGCTGCACGCCCATCGGGTGCTGCTGGGCCACCTGCCGGGGTTCGAGACGCATCACGACTTCCTCCCCCAGGCCGGCGACGCCTTCTGGACGCCCGCCGACTGGGCGTGGATGGGGGGGCTGTGCGACGCGATGCTGCCCTCGCTGTTCCACGGCATCCCGGTGCTGGCCCACCGCATGCCCAAGTTCGACCCCGAGCGCGCCTTCGACCTGCTGGCCCGCCACAAGGTCCGCAACGCCTTCTTCCCGCCCACCGCCCTGAAGCTGATGCGCCAGGTGGACCGCCCTCGCGCGCGTTGGGACTTCTCGCTGCGCTCCGTCGGCTCGGGCGGCGAGGCGCTCGGCGAGAGCCTGCTGGAATGGGGGCGCGAGAACCTCGGGCTGACGATCAACGAGTTCTACGGCCAGACCGAGTGCAACCTGGTGCTGGGCAACTGCGCTTCCGTCTTCGCTCCGCGCCCCGGCTCCACCGGCCAGGCGACCCCGGGCTACGAGGTGGCGGTGATCGACGCGCAGGGCGCGGTCCTGCCCGACGGCGAGGTCGGCGAGATCGCCGTGCGCGCGCCCAACCCGGTGATGTTCCTAGGCTACTGGAACCGCCCCGAGAAGACGGCCGAGAAATTCGTCACCGGCCCTGACGGGACCCGCTGGCTGCGCACCGGCGACGAGGGTCGGCGCGAGCCCGACGGCTTCTTCTTTTTCGCCTCGCGCACCGACGATGTGATCACATCCTCGGGCTACCGCATCGGCCCCTCCGAGATCGAGGACTGCCTGACCGGTCACCCGCAGGTCGCCATGGCCGCAGTGGTCGGCCTGCCCGACCCGGTTCGCACCGAGGCGGTGACCGCCTATGTGGTTCTGAAACCCGGCGAACCTGCTGGCGAGGACCTCGCGGCCGAGCTCACCGCCCGGGTGCGCGCCCGGATCAGCCCCCATGTCGCCCCCCGCGCGGTGCACGTGGTGGACGAACTGCCGATGACGGCCACCGGCAAGATCATGCGCCGAGAGGTGAAACGAAAGGCGCTGGAAGGCTGAGCTTCCGCGCGGGCCGAAGGATCGACGCGATGCCGGACCCTGACCCCAGGATCGAAGCCTTCTTCGCCTCGGACGGCCCCTGGCGGCCGGAGCTGCGGGCGCTTCGCGCGATCCTGCGCGCCGGTCCGCTGGAGGAAACCTTCAAGTGGAGCGCCCCGGTCTATGTCGCCGATGGCGGCAACGTCGCGACGGTCTGGGGCCTGAAGGACGCCTGCGTCCTCTCGTTCTTCAAGGGCGCGCTGCTGAGCGACCCGCAGGGGCTGCTGGCGCCGCCGGGGCCGGCCACACGCTCGGGCCGCGTGGCCCGGTTCCGCAGTCTCGCCGAGATCGAGTCGCATGCCTCCGCGCTGGCCGACCATGTGGCGGCCGCGGCCGCGAACGAGCGCGCCGGCCGGAAGGTCGACCTGCCGCCCGACGACCTTGACCTCCCGGAGGAACTGCAGGCCCGGCTCGACATCGACCCGGCCCTGTCGGAGGCCTTCGCCGCCCTGACGCCCGGACGACGGCGCGGCTGGATCCTTCAGGTCGGGCGGGCGAAGCGCCCCGAGACCCGGCTGAAGCGGATCGAAGAGGCCGCCCCGCGGATCCTCGCCGGCAAGGGAATGCACGACCGCTGAGCCGGCGCGGGGGCGCTCAGGCCGTCAGCCGGCGCTGGAGGAAGAACCAGGGGTGGCCCTCGACCTCGCGCACCTCGCCCGTGAAGACGCCGACCTTGCGGCCGACTGAGTTGGCGCGGGCGTCGTAGTCGCGCAGGGCGATGGCGCCCTCGGCGCGGGCGCTCTCGATCTGGCGCTCGCGCAGCGCGGCGTCGTCCTCGGGGTCGTCCGAGAACAGGCGCACCGCCTTGCGCCTGGGGTCGAAGCGGTCGGTGGTGTGCACGCCGAGCTTGGCCTCGAACCCGTCCACGCGGGCGAACCAGGCGCCGCGGTCCTGCCGGAAATCCTTGTCGCGTTTCATCCTTGTCCTCTCGTTTCAGGCGCTGCCAGGTGTCGGAACCTGGCCATCCGCACAGCCCGGAACGCGACACGCCCCGCCGGGAAGGGCGGGGCGTGGGGTCTGGGCGCGCGGTCGCGGGGCCGGGGCCCCGGCGGGTCAGGCGGCGCGGGCCACCAGCATCTGGTCGATGCGCACCGCGGCGGCATCCTCGTCGATCCGCTCCACGGCGGCGAGCTCACGGGTCAGACGCTCGAGCGCGGCCTCGTAGAGCTGACGCTCGGAGTAGGACTGCTCGGGCTGGTCGTCGGCGCGGTGCAGGTCGCGGACCACCTCGGCGATCGAGATCAGATCGCCGGAGTTGATCTTCTGCTCGTACTCCTGGGCGCGACGGGACCACATGGCGCGCTTCACGCGGGCGCGGCCCTTGAGGGTCTTGAGCGCCTGCTCGATGATGTCGGGCGAGGACAGCGAGCGCATGCCGACCGAGGTCGCCTTGGCGGTGGGCACCCGCAGCGTCATCTTGTCCTTGTCGAACGAGATCACGAACAGCTCGAGCCTCATGCCGGCGACCTCCTGCTCCTCGATCCGCAGGATCCGCCCGACGCCGTGCGCAGGGTAGACCACGTAATCGTTGGGCCGGAACTCCGATTTCTTCGCGCCGGTCTTGGTCATCAGCCTTGGCCATCCTTGTTCTTGGGCGACGCGCAGAGCTCCCGCGGAAACGACGACCCGGGGCGCCGTCCCGGATGGAGCGGCGCTTCGGGCCTGTCGTCACGCTGAAGCCTAGAGTGCTCGCGGCCCGTCGTCGGGCCGGCACGCGCGGGCGATCCCGTGTCGTTTGTGAACGTTATATAGCATGGAAACGGCCCGATTCCCAGAGGCGCCGCCCATGCTCGCGTCATGGGCGCCTGGAAATCGCGCAGTCATGCCTGCCCCGAGGGCCTTGGCGGCGGCTCGGGGAGCCGGATCAGTCGCCCTCGCCGGGGGCCTCGGAGAAGTACTTCTCCAGCTTGTCGCCCTCGCCGTCGAACTTCTCGGCGTCTTCGGGCGGGTCGCGCCGGGTGGTGATGTTCGGCCAGGCTTCCGAGAACTTCCGGTTGAACTCGACCCAGGTCTCCATCTCCGGCTCGGTGTCCGGCTTGATGGCCTCGGCCGGACACTCGGGTTCGCAGACGCCGCAGTCGATGCACTCGTCCGGATGGATGACGAGCATGTTCTCGCCCTCGTAGAAGCAATCCACGGGGCAGACCTCCACGCAATCCGTGTATTTGCAGCGGATGCAGTTGTCGGTCACGACGTAGGTCATCGGCGGTCTCTCTCCGGTCCGGTTCGCGACCCTGTTAGACCGCGATTCCCGAAGGTGCAAGGCGCCCCGGTGAAATGCCGGATTGAACATTTCGCGGGCGCCAAATAGCCGGGCGCCGCATTGCAGCAGGCAGCGCTGGGAAAGCTCGGCGGCGCGCGCGGCGCTCAGCCCTCGGGATCGCGCAGGCGATCGAGGGCGCGTCGCTGCGCCTTGGTCGGTCGCCCGGCGCCACGTTCGCGCGCGGCGGCGGGGGCGGGCGTTTCGGGGTCCGGCGCGGCGGCGCGGGCCGCCGGCGGATCGAGATCGTCATAGAGCGTCTGCGCCTCGGGGGCGGGGCCGCGGCGGGTTCCCAGCGCCTGCACCCGGATCACGCGCACGTGCACGCCCAGCACGAAGGTCAGCACATCGCCGGGCCGCACGGCCGCCGAGGGTTTGGCGGCGCGGGTTCCGTTCACCCGCACGCCCTTCTCGGTGATCAGCTTGGCGGCCAGCCCGCGCGACTTCGCGAATCGCGCGTGCCACAGCCATTTGTCGAGCCGCAGTCCGGCCGAGCCCGCCGACTGCGGGGGCGGCGCGCCGCCCCCGTCGCTGTCGGAGAGATCCGCCGGCGCCGCCGTCATCCGTCCCGGTTCTTCAGCGCCATCAGCGCCGCAAACGGGTTGTCGGGATCGACCTCGTTGCGGCGGCGATCGCGCGGCGGGCCGGCCTGGAACTCCCGCGGGCGTTCCTCGCGCGGGGCGCCCTTGCCCTTGGGACCCTTGCCGCGGGGCTTGTCGTCGCCGTCGCGGCCACGTCCGCCGCCGCCTTTGCCGCCGCCGCCCTTGCCGCGGCCGCCGCCCTTGGCCTCGCCGTCGCCGCGGGCCTGGCGGGGACCGCCGCCCTGGCTCTGGCCCGGACCCTGGCCTTGCCCCTGCCGGTCGCCGCCGCCCTGGCGTCGCGGCCCACGCGGACCGCCGCCGCCGCGCGGACGCGGCGCCCAGGTGAAGACGTAGTAGGTCTGCAGCTCGGCCTCGCCGTCGGCCGGCGCATCGGCCGAGGCCTCCGCGGGCTCGGCGTCCGTCTCGGGCGTGTCGGCCGCAGCTTCCGCGGTCTCGGCAGGCGCCTCTGCGGCGTCCGCGGGGGCCTCCGCCGTCTCGGGCGCCGTCTCGGCCGCGGGGGCCTCCTCGGCCGGCGCTTCCGCGGCAGGCGTCTCCGCCGAGGGCGCTTCGGCGGCCGGGGCCTCCTCGTCCTGCGCCTCGACCGAGGGCGCCTCTGCGGCCGGCGCGTCCTCGGACGGCGTCTCGGTCGCGGGCGCCTCCACGGGCGTCTCCGGCGCCTCGGCCGTCGCTTCGGGCGCGGCCTCGGGCGAGGCGGCGTCCGCCACCGGCGCATCGCCGGATTCGGCCGCGGGCGCCGCGTCGGCGACCGGCGCGTCCGTCGTCGCGGCCGCCTCCGAAGCGGTCGCGGGCTTGGCGTCGGGGACCGCGGCGGGCTTGGGACGCTCGCCCTTGTCGGCCTTGTAGCCCAGGCCCTGCATCAGGTCGGCGAACTGCTCCAGCGTGCAGCCGGTGATCGACAGCATGTCCGCCGTCGCCTCGAAGCCGCCGCGCTGGTCCTGGTTGCGGATCATGTCCGCCAGCCGCTCGAGCATGTCGATGCGGATCGCCCGCTCGCCGGCCAGGCGATAGCCCGCCCGCGGCCAGAAGCCGGCGGGCGCGTTCTGCACCGGGATCGTCACCAGCCCCGGAGGCGGCGGCGAGGGAATGTCCTCGAGCTCGTCCCACAGCCCCCACAGAACCAGCCGCAGCCGCGTCGGCGCGGGCTTGAGCAGCGCGGGCATGAAGATCGTGTGCTGGCCGAAGCGCACCCCGTGCTTGCGCAGCAGGGAGCGGCCGTCCTGGTCCAGCTCCTTCACGTCCTTGGCGATCTGCGAGCGCGGAATCACCCCCAGCGACTCGACCAGCTGGTAGGCGACGCCGCGCGCCAGCCCCTGCATGGTCTCGTCGTCGCGCATCTTCACCAGCGGCTCGAACAGCGCGGCGGTGCGGCGGTTGATCCAGTGGGTCAGCCGACGCTCGACCTTCTGGCGCGCGTCCTCGCCCGCGATCTCGTCCACGAAGGGCACGACCGAGGGGCTCAGGTGGTCGGCGCCCTTGCTCAGGCGGCCCACCGCAAGCTCGCCCCACATCAGGCCGCCCTGCTCGGTCACGTCGATCTCGGTGTCGGGCGCGTTGTAGAAGCGGTCCGCCCGGCGCGAGAACTCGGTCTGCAGCGCCTGGGTCGAGGCGGCGCGCAGGGTCTTGAGCTCATCCCCCTCCGCCGAGGGGTCGGGCGTGAACCGGAAGCCGTCGAGACGGCCCAGCACATGGCCCTCCGCCGTCACCTCACCCTGTTCGTTCACCTCGGCCACCAGCCTCTCCTTCTGCTTCAACCGCCGCATCAGCACGGATGTGCGGCGGTCGACGAATCGTTTGGTCAGCGCCGCGTGCAGCGCATCGGACAGCCGGTCCTCGACTTCGCGCGCGTTGGCCCGCCATTCCTCCGGCGCCTCCACCCAGTCGCGCCGCTGCGCCACATAGGTCCAGGTGCGGATGAACGCGAGCCGCTTCGAAAGCGCGTCGATGTCCCCGTCGGTCCGGTCCACCATGCGGATCCGGCCGGCCATCCAGTCGGAGGGTATAACGCCGCGCTCCGAGCGGAGGAACCGGTAAATCCGCGACACCAGCGTCGCGTGCTCCCGTTCCGACACCTTGCGGAAATCCGGGATCTGGCAGGTCTCCCACAACCGGCGCACCGCGGGGCCGTCGCGGGCCATGTCGCGAATCTCGGGCTCCTCGGCCAGCGCTTTCAGCGTCAGGAGGTCGTCGGCCTCGCGCGCCTTCATCAATCCGGGCTCGCTCGGCGGCGCCTCGAGGCTGCCGATCAGCGCGTCGACCGAGCCGAAGGCCAGGCGCGTGTTGCGCCACATCAGCCGGCGCACGGGGGCGAAGCGGTGCTCCTCGATCGCCTCGATCACCTCGGCGTCCAGCGCCTCGGCCTCGCCCGTCACCCCGAAGGCGCCGTCGGTCTTGTAGCGCCCGGCCCGGCCGGCGATCTGGGCGAGTTCGTTGGGGCGAAGCTCCCGGAAGCCGCGGCCGTCGAACTTGCGCGTGGCCGAGAAGTAGACGTGGTTGACGTCGAGGTTCAGCCCCATGCCGATGGCGTCGGTGGCCACCAGATGCTCGACGTCGCCGTTCTGATAAAGCTCGACCTGCGCGTTGCGGGTGCGCGGGCTCAGCGCGCCCATCACCACCGCCACCCCGCCCTTCTGGCGGCGCATCAGCTCGGCGATGGCATAGACGCTGTCCACCGAGAAGCTGACCACGACCGAGCGCGCGGGCATCCGGCTGAGCTTCTTGCCGCCGCTGTAGGTCAGGCTCGAGAACCGGTCCCGCTTCATGAACCGCGCCCGCGGGATCAGCGCCGCGATGGCGCCGCGCATGGAATCGGACCCCAGGAACAGCGTCTCGTGCAGGCCGCGGGCGTTCAGCAACCGGTCGGTGAAGACGTGCCCCCGCTCTGGGTCGGCGCAGAGCTGGATCTCGTCGACCGCAAGGAAATCGGCGCCGATCTCGGTCGGCATCGCCTCGACCGTGCACACCCAGTACTGGGCGCGGGGCGGGGCGATCTTCTCCTCGCCGGTCACCAGGGCTACGACCGAGGGGCCGCGGAGCGCCACGATCCGGTCGTAGACCTCGCGCGCCAGCAGGCGCAGCGGCAGGCCCATGACGCCGGTGCGATGCGCCAGCATCCGCTCGATCGCATAGTGGGTCTTGCCGGTGTTGGTGGGGCCGAGGACCGCGGTCACCGTCCCGTCGCGCGGATGGGCGGTGCGTGGGGTCGAGGCGGAGGCGTCGAGCACGCGTCGGGTCTCCGGGGGGGGGCGCGTCGGCCCCTGAAAGCCAGGGCCGGCGGCGGTTTCGCATGTCGTCCGGGGGACGTTCGGCGCGGCGGAGGCCGCGCGTCAAGGGGCGAGGTCGTCCGGCGCTGGGCGAGATCCCGGCACGGGGGGGGCGGATCGGGGCCGGCGGGAGGCTGGGGCCGGCGCTTCAGATATTGCGTCCGTCGACCTCATGGGCAAGACGCTCGATCGCCTCATCGACGTTCTCGAGGTGCGGATTGATCCGCTGCGCCTCGCGGAAGGCGGCCAGGGCGTCGGCCTCGCGGCCCAGCTGCTCGAGGATCACGCCCAGGCCCGAGAGCGCGCCGAAATGGCGCGGCTCGAGCGCCAGCACATGCTCGATGTCCGACAGGGCCATGCCCAGCTCGCCATGCATGAAGAAGGCGGTGGCGCGCAGGTTCCAGGCCTCGGCGAAGTCGGGGGCGTGGTCGGTGGCGGCGGTGAAGTGGTGCAGCGCCTTGACCAGCTCCTGCCGCTCGAGCGCGTTGCGGCCGCGCAGCAGGATCAGGTCCATGGTGTCGCTGTCCGACCGCGCCCACAGGCGCTGGATCTCGGACTGGATCTTTGCGGCCTGGGCCTCGTCCGCCTCCGGCAGCTGGGCGAAGAGCTGGTCGAGGCGCGCGCGGCGTCCCTCGACGGTCGAGAGGTCGGGGCGCGCGGCCTCCTCCTCGCTCCCGGACGCTGTCGCGGGCGAATCGGGGGGGCGGGCCGGGGCCTGCTGCGGCTCGGGGCGCGACCCGGGCGCGGGCACGACCTCCTCCAGCGGCTGGGCGGCAAGCTGCGGGGCGCCCCACGGGCCCCAGGGGACCGTGGACGCGACGGCGCCCAGCACGAGGGCCGAGGCCAGCGCGCGGGGGGCCGCAAGGGAACGGTTTGACCTGTGCGTCATGCATGACAGTGTAGCCGCCCGCGTGCGAAATGCGAAGCGCGGGAGGGGCGAGGGCGCCCCCTAAACGGACATCCTCGCCGTGACGTGATCGCGCGGCGACCGACCTGGCAACCCGAATGGACACCCGAAGGGGGAACACCTGATGAGCGAGACCATCGCCGCCGCTGCGGAAGAGCTGCAGAACCGCCTGAACGGCCAGTCGATCGACGGCTCGATCAAGTTCGACATCGAGGGCGTCGGCGCCCTGCGGGTCGAGGGCGACAAGGTCACCCAGGACGATTCCGAGGCCGACTGCACGATCTCGGCCGACGAGGACACCTTCCGCGGGCTGGTCTCTGGCGACCTCAGCCCGACTTCGGCCTTCATGTCCGGGCGTCTGAAGGTGGACGGGGACATGTCCAAGGCGATGGCGCTCAGCTCGCTGCTGGCCTGAGCCATGGCCCGGGGCGCGCAGGCCAAGTCGCCGTCGAAGGTCGAGCCGACCGTGGTCGAGGGCCCCGCGCCCTGGCATGGCGAGGCCGCCGGCCCCCCGGCGCCGGACGCCTGCGTCTGGCTGCGCGTCCCCCGGGGGCCGGGCGGCGCGCCCCGGCTGCGCGCCGCGCTGTGGCGCGCGCCCGGCGCCGGGGGCGGCGGCGGGGCCGCGCGGGGGCTGGCGCTGCTGTTCCCGGGCCGCACCGAGTATCTCGAGAAATACGCCCCCGTGATCGCCCGGCTGCGGGCGCGGGGCTTCGACGTCGCCTCGCTGGACTGGCGGGGCCAGGGTCTTTCGGACCGCGCGACGCCGCGGCTCGGCCATGTCGGGCGCTTCGCCGAGTTCCAGGCCGACATCCGGGCCCTGCTGGGCTGGGCCGAGGTCGCCGCGCACACCGGGCCGCGGGTGCTGCTGTGCCACTCGATGGGCGGCTGCATCGGCCTGCGCGCGCTGGTCGACGGGGCGCTCTCGGCCGAGGCGACGCGCCCCGCGGCGGCGATCTTCTCGGCGCCGATGTGGGGGCTCAGGCTGGGCGGCACGGCGGCCTTCGCGCGGCCCGTCGTGCATGTCGCCACCCGGATGGGCGGCGCCCGGCGGGCGGCGCGGCCGGGTCCGCCCGAGTCGACCTATGTCCTCGACGCGGGCTTCGAGGGCAACGTGCTGACCACCGACCGCGGATTCTGGGACCGGTTCGTCGCCCAGGCGCAGGCGCACCCCGAGCTGACGCTGGCCTCGCCGACCTTCGGCTGGGTGGACGCGGCCTTCGCCGAGACCGCGGCGCTCGCCCGCGCGCCCGGGCCCGAGGTCCCGCGGCTGGTTCTGCTGGGCTCGGACGAGACGGTGGTCGACCCCGCCCCGATCCACGCCCACGCCGCGCGCCACGGGGGGAGCCAAGGGGGGCAGGTCACCCTCGTCGAGATCAATCAGGGCCGCCACGAGACGCTGATGGAGGACCCCGACGGCCCCGTCGGCGGCCCTGTCTGGCAGGCGATCGACGACTTCCTGCACGCCCGGGGACTGTGACCGCGGCGCCCGCCTGCGCCGGCGCGGAGCGGGGGCCGGACGGGAAGACGGCGGGCGGATCGCGGGCCCTCCGGCGCGCCCCGGGCGCGGCGCCGTGGCGGCGCCCGGCGCGGCAACGTCGATGCGCTGCAGCGACGCCTTTGACCCCGCCCTAGAATCCGATCTAAAGGGGTTCCACCCGGACCCCTCCACCAGAACGGTCGGGCCGGGCCGGAACGAGGCGGAGAGCATCGACATGGCGGCACAGCGGACCACGACGGCGCGGCGCGGCGGACGCACTTCCTGCGGACGCCTGCGCGACCCGGCGCCTGCCCTGCGGGCGCAGGCGCTGGCCGCGACGCTGGCCGCAGCCCTGCCTGCCGCCGTCCCCGGGGCGCTGGCCGCCTCGGCCTCGGCGCTGGCCCTGCTGGCCGCAGCCCCGGCCGCGGCCCAGGACGCGCCGGTGGTCTCGAACGTGCAGCGGATCCTGGTCGAGGGCGCCCAGCGCGTCGACGACTCGACCATCCAGGCCTACATGACCGTCCAGATCGGCGAGCCTGCGACCGCCGCGCAGATCAACGAATCCCTGCGCCGCCTGCTCGACACCGGCCTGTTCCAGGACGTGACCATCTCGCCGATGGCCGACGGCCTGCTCGTGCAGGTGCGCGAGGCGCCCTACATCAACCTCGTCACCTTCGAGGGCAACGACGAGCTCGACGACGACGTGCTGATGGGCTCGGTCACCTCGGCCTCGCGCGCGGCCTTCTCGCGCGCCACCGCCGATCGCGACGCGCAGACCCTGCTCGACCTCTACCGCCGCGCCGGCCGCTACGGCGCCACCGTCGAGCCGGTGATCATCGAGCGGGAGAACAACCGCGTCGACCTCGTGTTCGAGATCGACGAGGGCGAGCCGACCGGCATCCGCTCGATCGACTTCGTGGGCAACCGCGAGTTCTCCGACAGCCGCCTGCGCGGCGCCATCCAGACTCGCGAGAACGGCCTGCTGGCCTGGATCTTCTCCACCGGCACCTACGATCCGGACCGGCTGGAGTATGACAAGGAGCTGCTGCGCCGCTACTACCTCGACTACGGCTACGCCGACTTCCAAGTGCTGTCGGCCACCGCCGAGCTCGCGGCCGACCGCGAGGACTTCCTGATCACCTTCACGGTGGAGGAAGGCGAGCAGTACACCTTCGGCGACCTCGGCCTCGACATCCGCATCCCCGGCGTCGACCCCGAAAGCTTCACCGCGATCTTCCCGATGGAGCCGGGGGAGATCTACTCGATTTCGGACGTCGACGAGGCGATCGAGAATCTGATCTTCCAGCTCGGCCAGCAGGGCTACGCCTTCGTGGACGTGCGCCCGCGCGCCGACACCGACCCCGAGAACCGCGTCATCGGCGTGACGCTGGAGGTGGCCGAAGGCCCGCGCGTCTATGTCGAGCGCATCGACATCGAGGGCAACACCCGCACGCTCGACCGCGTCATCCGGCGCGAGTTCAACATGGCCGAGGGCGACGCCTACAACGCCCAGGAGGTCCAGCAGGCCCGCGCCCGCCTGCGCGAGCTGGGCTTCTTCGAGACGGTCGACGTGCGCCCCGAGCGCGGCTCGGCCGACGACCGCGCGGTCATCAAGACCTCGGTCGAGGAGCGGCTGACCGGATCGATCTCCTTCGGCGTCGGCTTCTCCTCGGCGGACGGCCCGATCGGCGATCTCACGGTGTCGGAGCGCAACTTCCTCGGCCGCGGGCAGTACGTGTCGGCCTCGGTCTCGATCTCCGGCGAGACCCAGCAGGTCCGCCTGGTGTTCGAGGAGCCGCGCCTGCTCGACCGCGACCTCACGGGCGGTTTCGACATCGGCTGGCTGCGCGATGACCGCACCGACTACTCCTCGTTCAAGGAAACCCGGCTGCAGTTCCTGCCCTACCTCGAGTTTCCGGTGGGCGAGGACCAGCGGCTGCAGACCCGCATCCGCCTGTCCCAGGACGAGATCCGCGACGTGCAGCGCTTCGCCTCGCCGGCCATCGTCGCGGACGAGGGCGACGAGTTCTACATGGGCGTCGGCGCCACCTGGACGCTGGACAAGCGCGACGATCCCGTGGAGCCCGCCGGCGGCTTCATCGTGGAGCTGAGCGAGGACGTCACCGCCATGGGCAGCTCGACCGTGTTCAGCCGCACGGTGGCGCGGGCCAAGGCCTACCAGGGCTTCTTCGACGACGAGCTGGTCGCCTCCGTCGAGGCCGAGGCCGGCGCGATCTTCTCGGCCGGCGACGGCGTGCGGGTGACCGACCGGTTCTTCCTGGGCGGCGACAGCTTCCGCGGCTTCGGCACCGCGGGCATCGGCCCGAGGGACGATTCGTCCACCACCTTCGCGCGGATCGACCCGACCACCGGCAAGCCCTTCGTGCCGCCGCGGCGGTTCAACTACACCCGCGACGACTCGCTGGGCGGCAACTACTACGCGGTGCTGCGCTCGGACCTCAGCTTCCCGATCGGCCTGCCGGAGGAGTTCGGCGTCTACGGCGGCGTCTTCGCCGACGTCGGCACGCTGTTCGGACTGGACGAGACCACCTTCCCCGACCGCGGCAAGCGCCCGCCGGTGACCATCGACGATTCGATGTCGCTGCGCGCCTCGGTCGGCGCCGCGCTCTATATCGACAGCGCCTTCGGCCCGCTGCGGTTCAACTTCGCCTACCCGCTGGCCTATGACGACAGCGACGACCGCGAGTTCTTCCGCTTCACGGTCGGCACGCGGTTCTGATCGTGCCCGCGCGCCCGGCATCGCGGCGCGCGGCCGCCGCCGGCGCGGCGCTGGGCCTCGCCTGCGCCCTGCTGGCGGGACCGGCCGCGGCGCAGGACCAGGCCGCTCCGACGGCGGAGGCGCCCGCGGCGACGTCCACGCCCCTGGCCCCCTCGCCCGAGACGCTCTCGCCCGAAACGCCCGCCCCGGCGCCGCGGGCTCCGGCGGACCCGAGCCCGTCCCCGTCCGACCAGGCCGCGCCCCCCCAGGCCGCGCCGTCCCAGACCGCGCCGGGTCCCGCGCAAGGCCAGACCGCGCAAGGCCAGACCGGGCAAGGCCAGACCAGGCCCGGCGCCGCCCAGGCCCCCTCGGGCGCACTGGGGCCGCGCGCCACGCTTCCCCGAAGCCCGATCCTGATCGTCAACCGCCAGGCCGTGCTCGAGAATTCCGCCGCCGCCCGCGCCCTGCAGGAGACCGAGCGCGAGACGCTCGAGCGGGTCACCGCCGAGCTGGAGCGCGTGAAGACCGAGCTGCAGGTCGAGGAGCAGGAGCTCACCCGCCTCAAGCCCACCCTGCCCCCCGACCAGTTCGACGCCCGCGCCCGCGAGTTCGACCGAAAGGTGAAGGCCGAGCGCGCCGCCGGACAGGACCGCCGCGCCCTGTTCCAGAAGTTCACGCAGGAGGCCCGCCAGGCCCTCGCGTCGGCCCTGCCGCGCGTGCTCGAAGCCCTGCGCCGGGAGACAGGATCGCTGGTCCTGCTCGACGCCTCGGCCGTGGCCGCGGCCGACCCCGCGCTCGACGTCACCAACCTCGCGATCGAGCGCTACGACGCCGAGATGGGCGCGGTCCGCTTCGACCCGCCCGACGACCTGATGCCCCGCTGATGCCCCGCTGACGCCCCGCGCCGGCCCGACCCCGGCGCCGCCTGGCGGGCGAGCCGCAATCTCGCCACCTTTCTGAGCGCGGCCTGAACCTCTCCAACGCCCGGAAATCGCTGCGTCGCGGGCCTCGGAGCGTCCCGCAGCCCCCTCACGGCCCCCGCGACTTGACCTGACGCGGCCGTCCTGCAATCAGGAGCGCCGAACGACGCAGCCAGGGCCAGGACATGACCGAGACCCCTTCCGCAGACGCGCCGGCGATCGACGACGCCGCGACCGCTCCCGCGCAGGCCGAATACGGGTCCGCCGACATCTCCCGCATCCAGCGGATGATCCCCCACCGCTACCCCTTCCTCCTCGTCGACCGCGTCGAGAAGATGGTCAAGGGCGACAGCTGCGTCGGGATCAAGATGGTCACGATGAACGAGCCGCAGTTCACCGGCCATTTCCCGGACGAGCCGATCATGCCCGGCGTGCTGATCGTCGAGGCCATGGCCCAGACCGCCGCCGTGCTGGTCGTCGACACGCTGGGCATGGAGGGCCAGGATCTGCTGGTCTACTTCATGACGCTCGACAAGTGCCGCTTCCGCAACCGGGTGGTGCCCGGCGACCGGATGGAGCTGCGGGTGAAGATCCTGCGCGGCCGCGGCCGGATCTGGAAATTCTGGGGAGAGGCCTGGGTGGACGACAAGATCTGCGCCGAGGCCGATTTCTCGGCGATGATCGTGATGCCTGACCACAAATCGCGGCAGGGTTGAGCATGGCCGTGGATCCCTCGGCCAACGTCCACCCCACCGCGATCGTCGAGGACGGGGCCGAGATCGGCGCCGGCGCGACGGTCGGCCCGTTCTGCACGGTCGGCGCCCGCGTCTCGCTGGCCGCGGGGGTCGAGCTGCGCTCCCACGTCGTGGTCGAGGGACGCACCACCATCGGCGAGGGCACCCGCGTGTGGCCCTTCGCCGTGCTCGGCGCCCAGCCCCAGGACCTGAAATACGCCGGCGAGGACAGCCGCCTCGAGATCGGCGCGCGAAACATGATCCGCGAGCACGTGACCATGAACCTCGGAACCGAGGGGGGCGGGTTCGTGACCCGGATCGGCGACGGCTGCCTGTTCATGGCCTCGACCCATGTCGGCCACGACTGCATCGTCGGCAACGGGGTGATCCTGGCCAACAACGCCCCGCTCGGCGGCCACGTGATCGTCGAGGACCGCGCCATCATCGGCGGCAACGCGGCCGTCCACCAGCACTCGCGCATCGGCCGGGGCGCGATGGTCGGCGGCCTGACCGGGGTCGAGCGCGACGTGATCCCCTATGGCTCGGTCACCGGCGACCGGGCGCAGCTCGCCGGGCTGAACCTGGTCGGCCTGCGCCGCGCCAAGGCCGAGCGGGCGCATATCGCGGACCTGCGCGCCGCGGTGGACTTCATCTTCACCGAGGGCGCCGGCAGCGTCGCCGCCCGCGCGGCCGAGGCGGCCGAACGCTGGACCACCCCGCTCGCCGCCGACGTCTGCCGCTTCATGCTGGCCGAAAGCTCCCGCCACTTCGTCACCCCGCGGGGCTGACGGCGTGGCCGACGGGTCCGAGGGCGCGCTGGCCCTGGTTGCCGGAACCGGCGCCCTGCCCCGCCTGATCGCCGAGGATCGCCGCCGCCGCGGCCTGCCCCTGCTGATCGTCCGCTTCGAGGGCACGCAGGCCCCCTGGGCCGAGGGCATGGACGTGCTCGACCTGCCCTTCGAGAAACCCGGCCGCCTGTTCAAGGCGCTGAAGGCGAAGGGCTGCGACCGGATCTGCTTCGCCGGCGCGATGGCCCGCCCGAAGCTCGATCCCCTGCGGCTCGACCTGAAGGGCCTGGCGCTGATCGCCAAGGCCCTGACCCTGCTGCGCAAGGGCGACGACGGGATGCTGCGCGGCTTCGCCTCGATCTTCGAGGACGAGGGCTACCGCATGGTCGGCGCGCATGAGCTGCTGCAGGACCTGCTGGCGCCCGCCGGGGTGCTGGGCGCCGTGCAACCCGGCGAGGCCGACCGCGAGGACGCCGCCCGCGCCGCCGCGGTGGTCGAGGCGCTGGGCGCCGTCGACGTGGGCCAGGCCGCCGTCGTCGCCTCGGGCGTGTGCCTGGGCGTCGAGGCGATCGCAGGCACTGACGCGCTCCTTTCCGAGGTCGCCCGCGTCCCCGCCCGGCTGCGGGCCGGGGAGGCGAAAGGCGTGCTCTACAAGGCGCCCAAGCCGGGCCAGGACTGGCGCCTCGACCTGCCCGCCATCGGCCCCGACACCGTGGCCAGGGCCGCCGAGGCGGGGCTCGCCGGCATCGCCCTCGCCGCCGACGGCGTGCTGGTGCTGGGCCGCGAGGAGACCGTCGCCGCCGCCGACGCCGCCGGCCTGTTCCTCTGGGCCCGCCCGCCAGAGACCGCCCCCGAGGCCCCGTGAGCGCGCGCCCCCTCCGCGTCTGCCTCGTCGCCGGCGAGGCCTCCGGCGACCGTCTCGGCGCCCCCCTGATCCGCGCCCTGCGCGAGGAGCTGGGCGACCGCGGCCTCGAGATCCGCGGCGTCGGCGGAGAGCTGATGCAGGCCGAGGGGCTCCACAGCCTGTTCCCCTCCGACGAGCTGGCGGTGATGGGCCTGTTCGAGGTGCTGCCCCGCCTGCGCGCGATCCTCGCCCGCATGGACGAGACGGCGGCCGACGTCGCGGCCTGGGCGCCCGACGTGCTGCTGACCATCGACAGCCCCGCCTTCGGCCTGCGGGTGGCGCGCCGGGCCCGCGCGGCATGCCCCGGCCTGACCACGGTGCACTACGTCGCGCCCTCGGTCTGGGCCTGGCGGCCGGGGCGGGCGCGCAAGATGGCCCGCTACACCGACCATGTGCTGGCCCTGCTGCCCTTCGAGCCCCCCTACATGACGGCCGAGGGGATGACCTGCGATTTCGTCGGCCACCCCGCCAGCCGCCTGCCCCGCCCCTCGGCCGAGGCGCAGGCCGCGGTGCGGGCGCAGATCGGCGCCGCCGGCCGCCCCCTCCTCTGCGTCATGCCCGGCTCGCGGCGCGGCGAGGTCGCGCGCCTCGCCGCCCCCTTCGGCGAGGCGCTGGGTCTGCTGGCGCAGCGCCACCCCGACCTCGCCGTGGTGCTGCCCGCCGCAGCCGGCGTGGCCGACGCGGCGCGCGAGCTGGCCGCCGCCTGGCCGGTGGAGGCCCATGTCCTCGACCCCCGCGGCCTCGACCCCGCCGAGGCGGAGCGGCGCAAGTTCGCGGCCATGGCGGCCTCGGACGCGGCGCTGGCGGCCTCGGGCACGGTGACGCTGGAGCTGGCGGCGATGCGGGTGCCGCAGGTGATCGGCTACCGGGTGAACCCGCTGACCGCCGTCATCGCCCGCCGTCTGCTGAAGATCGACACCGCCAACCTTCTGAACCTGCTGCTGAAAGAGCGCGCGGTGCCCGAGTTCATCCAGCACTTTCTGGTCCCCGCCAAGGTGGCCGCCGCGCTCGACCCGCTGCTCGGGCCGGGGCCGGCGCGCGACGCCCAGCTCTCCGCCGCCGACCGGGCGCTGGCGTTGCTGGGGCGGGACGGAGAGCCGCCCTCGACGCGCGCCGCCCGCTCGGTGATCGCGGCCGCCGCGCGCGGCCCGCGGCGCGGCTGAGCCCCGCGGGCCGCGCCGGAAGTCCGCGCAGCCGCGCGCCGCTTCAACGGATTGTTTCTGACGCAGGCGTGAGTTGCCCTCGCCCCGCTTCATCTTACGTCCCGTCTGGACAGCGACGAAGCTGGAGACGAAAGGAGGCCGCTATGAGCCGCACTCACGATCCCGCCGCCGCGGAGACCCGCAGCGAGGACGTGCCCGATATGGTCAAGCCCGAGCTGAACGATCCCAGCGACCCGACCGAGGTCGGCGGCGCTCAGGCCGAGGCCACCGGCGTCTGGCGGGTGCTGCGCAATTCGCTCGGCCTGGCCGTCGCCGCGATGGTGGTCATCGCCATCGGCTACACGGTGATCAGCTGAACGGGGATCAGCTGATCCGCGACCGGCCGAGCCCGGTTCGCCGAGCCGGCCGGCCGAACCGCGACGCGCACCCCGCGTCCCTTCGATCGGGGCCTCCCTTGGGGGCCCCTTTTCGCTGACCAGCCCCCCCCTTCCTCCGGGCGCCCCCGCCTAAGCCCCCCCGAAAGCGCCTGTTCTCCGGAGCCGTCCGTCGCTGATGCCGTAAAGAGCGACTCGTCCGGCCCGGTCAAGGATCGCGCAGCGACCGCGCTTGCGCGGCTTGTCCTTGAACGGGCCGGACGAGTCGCTCAGGCATCTTCAGCGACGGACGGCTGCGGAGGACAGGCGCGGGGCCTGTTCTCTGGTGAGCTCCCGAAGCGCCCTCCCCGTTCCGGCGCGCCGTCGCCGCCCGGCCCCTGGCCACACCCACCTCCCCCCGCCACGCGCCGCGCGCGCGACCGCGAAACCGGCGCCGCGCCCGACGCGGCACCTCCGCCCACGAAAAAGGCCTCCCCGTGGGGGGAGGCCTTTCGATCGGGTCTCGGGCGGGAGCCGCCGGTTCAGCGGGTCTCGACGTCCGTGTAGTCGCGGAAGCCCGCGCCGGTGTAGAGCTGGCGGGGCCGGCCGATGCGCCCGCTCTCCTCCATCATCTCCTTCCACTGCGAGATCCAGCCGACCGTGCGCGACAGCGCGAAGATCGGCGTGAACATCGAGGTGGGGAAGCCCATCGCCTCGAGGATGATGCCCGAGTAGAAGTCGACGTTCGGGTAGAGCTTCTTCTCGACGAAGTACTCGTCCTCGAGCGCGATCTTCTCGAGCTCCTTGGCGACGGCCAGCGTCTCGTTGTTCTCGATCCCCAGCAGGCCCAGCACCTCGTCGGCGCTCTCCTTCATCACTTTCGCGCGAGGGTCGAAGTTCTTGTAGACGCGGTGCCCGAAGCCCATCAGGCGGAACGGATCGTCCTTGTCCTTGGCCTTCTTGATGTAGGTCGGGATCTGGTCGACCGTCCCGATCTCGCGCAGCATCTCCAGGCAGGCCTGGTTGGCGCCGCCGTGGGCGGGACCCCACAGGCAGGCGACGCCCGCGGCGATGCAGGCGAAGGGGTTGGCCCCCGAGGAGCCCGCCAGACGCACCGTCGAGGTCGAGGCGTTCTGCTCGTGATCGGCGTGCAGGGTGAAGATCCGGTCCATGGCCTTGGCCAGCACCGGCGACACCTCGTATTCCTCGGCCGGGACCGAGAAGCACATGTGCAGGAAGTTCTCGGCGTAGGTCAGGTCGTTGCGCGGATAGATCATCGGCTGACCCGCGGCGTACTTGAAGGCCCAGGCCACGATCGTCGGCAGCTTGGCGATCAGGCGGATGGTCGCCACTTCGCGCTGCCAGGGATCGTTGATGTCGGTCGAGTCGTGGTAGAAGGCCGACATAGCCCCGACCACGCCGCAGACCACCGCCATCGGGTGGGCGTCGCGGCGGAAGCCGGAGTAGAAGTTCTTCATCTGCTCATGAAGCATGGTGTGCTTCGTGACGCGGGTCTCGAAGTCCTCCATCTGCGCCTTGGTGGGCAGCTCTCCGTAGAGGAGGAGGTAGCAGACCTCGAGGTAGTGGGACTTCTCGGCCAGCTGGTCGATCGGGTAGCCGCGATACAGCAGCTCGCCCTTTTCGCCGTCGATGAAGGTGATCTTCGATTCGCAGGACCCGGTCGAGGTGTAGCCCGGGTCGAAGGTGAACACGTCGGCCTTCGCGTAGAGCTTGCCGATGTCGACCACGTCCGGCCCCAGGGTGCCCGAGTAGACGGGGAACTCGTAGGTCTGACCCTCGATGGTGAACGTGGCGTTCTTTCCGGTGTCCTTGGGCAAGATGCTCTCCCTTCGCTGGCGCGCGCTCGGCATTCGGCGCGGCGCTTGGGCCATCGGCGGAGCGGAGGGTTCCGCCCGTCGTCCAGTGCGGCGGGCCAAGGCGCGGCCCGCCCGTCGCTAACCGCCCCCGGATCTATCAGCCGGCGGCGGCATCCTCCAGTCGCGCGAGGCATTCATCGCGCCCAAGCGTCTCCATCACGTCGAAAACGCTCGGCGAAATGGCTCGTCCGGTGAGCGCGGCCCGCAACGGCTGAGCCACCTTTCCGAGCTTCAGGCCCTCTGTCTCGGCGAAATTCCTTGCCACGTCCTGAAGGACGTCGCTGTCCCAAGAGGTATTGTTCCGCAGATGCGAAGTCAATCGCGCGAGCATCGCGCGCGCGTCCTCCGAGAGGAGCTTGGCGGCCTTCTCATCGAACTCGAGCGGGCGTTCGGCGAATATGTAATAGGCGAGGTCGATCAGTTCGTTGATTGTCTTCGCCCGCTCCTTCAGACCGGGCATCGCCTCAAGAAACGCGGCCGCCTTTTCGGGACCGGGGCGCGACTTGTGCTGCGCTGCAATAAGCTCGTCGGCCGCCTGCGCCAGCCGGGAATCCGACGCCGCGCGGATGTGCATCCCGTTCAGGTGCTCCATCTTGGCGAAGTCGATGCGGGCCGCGGCCTTGTTGATCTGCGGCAGGTCGAACCAGGCGATGGCCTGCTCGGAGGTGAAGAACTCGTCGTCGCCATGCGCCCAGCCGAGCCGCGAAAGGTAGTTGCGCAGCGCCTCGGGCAGGTAGCCCATGTCGCGATAGGCCTCGATGCCCAGGGCGCCGTGGCGCTTGGAGAGCTTGGCGCCGTCCGGCCCGTGGATCAGCGGGATATGGGCGAAGACCGGAACCTCCCAGCCCAGGCCCTTGTAGATCAGCGCCTGGCGGGCGGCGTTGGTCAGGTGGTCGTCGCCGCGGATCACATGGGTGACGCCCATGTCGTGGTCGTCGACCACCACCGCCAGCATGTAGACGGGCGAGCCGTCGGAGCGCAGCAGGATCAGGTCGTCCATCTGGGACGCCTTCCAGGTGACCAGCCCCTGCACCGCGTCGTCGACGCTCACCTCGCCCTCGCGCGGGGATTTCAGGCGGATCACGTGGGGCTGATCGAGGTCGCCGTCGTCGCGGTCGCGCCAGGGCGAGACGAACAGCGGCGGCCGGCCCTCGGCCTTGGCGGCCTCGCGCGCGGCGTCGATCTCCTCCTTGGTGGACCAGCAGCGGTAGGCGGCGCCGGCCTCGAGCAGCTGCAGCGCGCAGTCGCGGTGGCGGTCGGCGCGCTCATACTGGCTGATCGGGTCGCCGTCCCAGTCTAGGCCGAGCCAGCGCAGGCCGTCGATGATCGCCTGGGTGGCCTCGGGGGTCGAGCGCTCGCGGTCGGTGTCCTCGATGCGCAACAGGAAGGTCCCGTCGCGGCCGCGGGCGTAGAGCCAGTTGAACAGCGCCGTGCGCGCGCCGCCGATGTGCAGGAAGCCCGTGGGCGACGGCGCAAAGCGCGTCACAACGGGGCGTGCGGTCTTGGAGCTGGTGGCGTCAGAGGTCATGGGCCTTCACAGGTCGGGAGGAATTCCGGGTCCGCCGTGGGGAGTCCCGCTGGCGCGCGGTGCGAATTCGGCTAAACTGCGGCGCTGTTATGGCAATGCCCGATGTCCCGCACAACCCGTCCCTCGCCCACGCGCGATGGCGACCCGCGTTCCGAACGCGGGCGGCGGAGCTGTGGGCCCGCCTGGCCGAGCGCGAGCGCCGGCGCGCGCCGCTGTGGGCGCCGGCCTTCCTGGGCCTGGGCATCTGGATCTATTTCTCCCTGCTGGCCGAGCCCGACGCCTGGGCGGTCGCCGCCTGCGTGGCGCTGCCGGCGGCCATCGCGCCGATCCTGATGATGGGGCGACGGATCCCCGGGACAACCGCGCTGCCGCCCGCGGGCGCGGCCGTGCTGGTCGCCGCGGCGCTGGTGGCGGCGGGATTCGCGGCGGCCTCGCTGCGCGCTCACTCGGCCGCGGCGCCGGTGCTGGCCGAGCGGATCGACGCCACCGTGCAGGGCCGGGTGTCCGAGATCACCCGCTCGCGCACCGACCGGCGGCGGGTCGAGCTGCGCGACGTGGTGATCTACGGCCTCTCGCCCGGCGAGACGCCCGAGCGGGTGCGGGTGACGCTGCTCGAGGGGGCCTTCGCGCGCAAGGTCTCGCTGGGCGAGCGGATCGACGTCTTCGCCCAGATCGGTCCGCCCGAGGGGCCGGTCGAGCCCGGCGGCTTCGATTTCCGCCGCCACGCCTGGTTCGAGTCGCTGGGCGGCATCGGCTTCGCCCGCGGCCCGCTGGTCGCGGCCCACCCCGACGTCGCAGAGGCCGCCGCCCCCGATCCCTGGAGCCTGGCGCAGGTCGCCCTGGCGGTGGAGCGATTCCGCGGCCGGCTGACCGACGGCATCCTCGCCGCCCTGCCGAACCGCGAGGGGGCCTTCGCGGCCGCCATCCTGACCGGCAGCCGCGAGGAGGTGCGCGGCGCCGACATGCAGGCGCTGCGCGATTCGAACCTGGCGCATCTGCTGGCGATCTCGGGCCTGCACATGGGGCTGCTGGCCGCGATCGCCTTCTGGACCGCGCGCTTCCTGCTGGCCTGCTGGCCGTGGCTGGCGCTGCGGGCGCCGACCAAGAAGGCCGCGGCCGGCGCGGCGCTGGCGGCGGCGGCGGGGTATCTGGCGGTCTCGGGCGCCTCGGTCGCCACCCAGCGGGCGTTTGTGATGGCGGCCGCGGCGCTGATCGCGATCATGGTCGACCGGCCCGCGATCAGCCTGCGGGCGCTGGCCGCCGCGGCGCTGGCGATCCTGCTGATCCGGCCCGAGAGCCTGATGGACGCGGGCTTCCAGATGTCCTTCGCCGCCACCGCCGCGCTGGTGGGCGCGTGGGAGCTGGCCCGCGACCGCCGCTGGCTGCGCCCCGCCCACCAGACCGGGCGCGGGCGCCGGCTGCTGTTGTGGGCGGGGGGGCTGTTGCTGACCTCGGTCGTGGCGGGGGCGGCGACGGCTCCCTTCGCGGCGGCGCATTTCAACCGCATGACCACCTGGGGCCTGCCCGCCAACCTGCTCGCGGCTCCGGTGATGGCCTTCTGGGTGGCGCCGATGGGGGCGCTGTCGGCGGCGCTGGCGCCGCTGGGCCTGCACCAGTGGCCGCTGACGGCGATGGGCTGGGGGGTGGGCGTGATCCTCGACATCGCGCATCTCTTCGCCGGGCTTCCCGCCGCGGTGCGCCCCGTCGCCAGCCCGCCGCCGATCGCGCTGCCGCTGCTGGCGCTGGGGGGGCTGTGGCTGGTGATCTGGACCTCGCGCCTGCGGTATCTGGGCCTGGGGGCGATGCTTGCCGCCGCGCTGATCTGGATCCCGGGGGGCGAGCGGCCGGCCCTGCTGGTCGCACCGCGCGCCGCCGCCCTGGGGGTGATGGGCGAGCAGGGCCGCGCCGTCGACCGCGCCCGCGGCGCCGGCTATGTCATCGACACCTGGCTGGCCAACGACGGCGACCCGGTCGGCCAGACCCTCGCCGCCGGCCGCCCCGGCATCGACCGCCAGCCCCGCCGCGCCGCCGCCAGCCTGGGCAACGGCTGGACGGTGGTGATGCTGGGGGGCCTCGTCGACGCCGACTGGCTGCGCGAGGAATGCGAGGCCCGCACCGTGGTCATCGCCTACGCCGCCCGCCCCGGCGACGCGCCGAAGGGGCCCTGCGTGACGCTCGACGGCGGCGTGCTGCGAGGCCTGGGCGCCGTCTCGATCGAGCCCGACGACGGCCTCGAGGGCGGCCCCGACGCCGGCGGCGTGCGCATCCGAGGCGCGCTCAGCGACGCCCGCCTGCGGCTGTGGGGCCAGGCGCGGCCGATGCGCGACGCGCTCGACTGACCCGGCGCGGGGCGGCCGCTCTTGCCGCTGCCCCCCACGGCGCATAGGGTGCGGCCTCGAAATCCAGGGGCAGCAAAGGCGTGCGCGGCATGGCGATCAAATCGGTCGGCGTCATCGGGGCAGGGCAGATGGGCAACGGCATCGCCCACGTGTTCGCGCTGGCGGGCTACGACGTCTTCCTCAACGACATCGACGAGGCGCGGATCGACAAGGCGCTGGGCCAGATCGAGAAGAACCTCGACCGCCAGATCGGCCGCGGCGCGATCTCGGAGGCCGAGAAGGCCGACGCGCTCGGCCGCATCGCCAAGACCACCGACCTGGTCCCCGTCGCCCAGGCCGACCTGGTGATCGAGGCCGCCACCGAGAACGAGAAGATCAAGAACCAGATCTTCGCCTCCCTCGCCCCCCATCTCGGCGAGCGCACGATCCTGACCTCGAACACCTCCTCGATCTCGATCACGCGCCTCGCCTCGCTGACCGACCGGCCCGAGCGGTTCATGGGCTTCCACTTCATGAACCCGGTCCCGGTGATGGAGCTGGTGGAGCTGATCCGCGGCATCGCCACCGACCAGGCGACGTTCGAGGAGCTCAAGGCCGTCGTCGCGAGCCTGGGCAAGACCGCCGCCAGCGCCGAGGATTTCCCCGCCTTCATCGTCAACCGCATCTTGCTGCCGATGATCAACGAGGCGGTCTACACCCTCTATGAGGGCGTCGGCACGGTCGAGAGCATCGACAAGGCCATGCGGCTCGGCGCCAACCACCCGATGGGCCCGCTGCAGCTGGCCGACTTCATCGGGCTCGACGTGTGCCTCGCGATCATGAACGTGCTCCACGACGGGCTGGCGGACACCAAGTACCGCCCCTGCCCGCTGCTGGTGAAATACGTCGAGGCCGGCTGGCTGGGCCGCAAGGCGGGCCGCGGCTTCTACGACTATCGCGGCGAGGCGCCGGTCCCCACCCGCTGAGGCCGCCTCGCCGGCAGGTGCGCAGATGCGAAGCCCCGGCGCCGCAGCGCCGCCCTTCGGGCGCTTCGTCTCCGGCGCACCGCGGGCCGGCTTTGCAGGGCCCTGCGCGCCCGCAGGGTTCGGCAAGGGCCGGGGCGCTGCGGCAACGCCAGGGGGCGGCATGTATCTTCAGCAGGCGGCCGCGCCCCGCACACGAAATCGTCAATGGGGATTCGGGAAACAATTGGTGCGGATCTGGGCGCCTTTTCTCCCAGCGGGGGCGATGCGAGATATGCCGCAACGCAACCTGAACCCGGAGACACGACCATGGGCCTCCCCCGCACCGCTCTCGCCCCCGCCCTCGGCCTGGCCGCCGGCCTGCTCGCCGCCCTGCCCGCCGCGGCCGAGCCCTACGCGATGGACCGCAGCCACGCCTCGGTGATCTTCTCGGTCGACCACATCGGCTTCTCGGTGATCCACGGCCGCTTCAACGACTTCTCGGCCGACATCGACTACGATCCCGAGAACCTGGCCGCCTCGACCGTCAGCTTCACCCTGCAGACCAGCTCGATCGACACCGGCTGGGAGGCCCGCGACACGCATATCAAGAGCGGCGACATGCTCGACGTCGAGGAATACCCCGAGATCACCTTCGTCTCGACCGGCGTCGAGATGATCTCGGACACCGAGGCCAAGGTCACCGGCGACGTCACCATCAAGGGCGTCACCAACGAGGAGACCTTCGACGTGACCCTCAACAAGACCGGCCCCTCGCCGCTTGACCCCGAGCAGACCGTGGTCGGCTTCACCATCGAGGGCGAGCTGGACCGCACCGCCTATGGCGTGGATTATTTCGCCCCGGCGGTCGCCGCGACCATGCCGGTGCGCATCGACCTCGAGGCGTCGCCCGCCAAGTGATCGGCGCCTGAGCCTCGGGCGGGCCCGCGCGGCCCGCCCGTTCCGACCCCGCCGCCCGGGCCCTGGGCGGCGGCCCCCCGGACCCGCAGAGGACCTCTTCGATGCCCCTTCGCAACGATATCCGCGCCTGGGGCTGGCCCGCGCGCCTGCTTCACTGGCTGAGCGCGGCGGTGATCCTGTTCCTGCTGGGCCTGGGCTTCTACATGACCCAGTGGGTCACCGACATGTACGCCCAGTTCGACCTGGTGCAGCTGCACAAGAGCTGGGGCTTCGTGGCCTTCGCCCTGGCCGGCGCCCGGCTGATCTGGCGCGCGACCCATCCCGCGCCGCCCCCCGTGCCCGGCACGCCGCGCTGGCAGCACATGGTCTCCGAGGGCGCGCACTGGGCGCTGTATGCGCTGATGATCGCGATGCCGATCTCGGGCTGGCTGATGGCCTCGGCCTCGTCGCTGCAGGACAGCTACGGGATCAAGAACATGGTCTTCGGCCTGTTCGCCCTGCCCGACCCGTTCCAGCCCGGCGACCGCGGCCTGGAAGAGGCGTTCGGCGCAATTCACTTCTACTGCGCCTGGGCGATGATCGCGATCCTGGCGGCCCATGTCGGCGCCGCGCTCCAGCACCATTTCCTCAAGCGCGACGACGTCCTGCGGCGGATGACCTGGCCGCGCCGGGGCTGAGCCGCCCCCGCTCCCGCCTCGCGCGCGGCTTGCGCCCCGCCGTCCCCCACCCCGCCGTCCCCCCGCCCCTCCTCGCCGTCCCCGGACCGCGCGGCCGATTGCCGGCCGACGCGATTCCGGACTGGACGCGGGGCGCGCGATTCACAAGGTTGACCTCCGTGCCGTCGTGCGGAGAGGGAGAATGCGCGCATGCCCCGCAAGAGCACCGTTCCCGGCCCCCGATGGAGCCGCACCGCCGGCCGGGCGCTTGTCCTGGCCGCGGCCCTGGGCATCGGCCTTGCATGGGCCTCGCCGGCCGCGGCCTATCGCTGGCAGATGGACCGCTCCCACAGCCAGGTGAAGTTCTCGGTCGACCACCTGGGCTACTCGCTGGTGCACGGCTGGTTCCGGGAGTTCGACGCCGAAATCGACCTCGACCCCGACGCGGTCGAGCAGGCCACGGTCAACTTCAGCATCCGCGCCGAGAGCGTGGACACCAACTGGGAAGGCCGCGACCGCTACCTGCGCGGTCCCGACTTCCTGGACGCCGAGGCGCACCCGGTGATCTCCTTCGTCTCGACGCAGGTGCGGCTGGTCTCGGCCGAGGCGGCCGACATCACCGGCGACCTGACCATCAACGGCATCACCCGGACCGAGACCCTGCGCGCCGCGCTGAACAAGTACGGCCCCTCGGCGCTCGCCGGCGGCGAGGTGGTGGCCGGCTTCACCATCATCGGCGAGATCGACCGAACCGCCTACGACGTCAGCTTCGCCGCCCCTCACGTGGGCAAGGACGTCGAGATCCGCGTGGATCTGGAGATCAGCCCCCGGCCCTGAGGGCGGGGATCGGGGGCGCGGCGGCGACCTCGCTCCTTTAGCTGTCCCGACGTCGCTCCCCGGGCTTGACCCGGCGAAAACCTGCGCCACTTCCAGTTGATACCGCGGCAAGACCCCGAGCCTTTCGCTCCGTCGCCCGCGCCTCTGCATCCCGAGGGCCGCCTGCGCGGCGCCGGCGATGAGCCTCACGGCTTCGTGATCGAGCGGTACGCGCCCACTCCTGCTCTGGCGGCACCAACGATCAGACCTCGGGCGACGGAGCGCGCGGTTCCCGCCGAGAGGCGGCGGCCCGACCGCTCCGAGGCCCGCCCCCCTGTGCAGGAGTCTCCACGATGCGCTCGATTCGCTCCGTCCTGTCCGCGGCCGTGATCGCCTGTCCCGCGGTGCTGGCCTCCGACCTGCCCGCCGCCGCCGAGACCTGGATCATGGACCGTGAGAAGACGGCCGTGACCTTCACGCTGGAGCATGTCGGCTTCTCGCTGGTCGAGGGCCGGTTCAAGGACTTCGAGGCGGCCATCGACTTCGATCCGGTGGCCCAGACCGCCTCGTCGGTCAGCTTCACCATCGCCGCCCGGTCGATCGACACCGACTGGGGCGCGCGCGACGACTTCATCCGCGGCGACGACATGCTCGACGTCGAGGCGTTCCCTCAGATCACCTTCGTCTCGAGCGGCGTTCAGGTGGTCTCGGACACCCGCGCCACCGTCACCGGCGACGTCACCATCAAGGGCGTCACGCGGCAGGAAACCTTCGACGTGGTGCTCAAGGGACTGATCCCCTCGGCCGACGACCCGGAGGTCACGCTGGCCGACTTCACCGTGACCGGCGAGGTCGACCGCTCGGACTACGGCGTCAGCGCCTTTGCGCCGGCGGTGGCGACCACCATGGCGCTGCGCGTGGATCTCTCGGCCCGATCCCCAGGCCGCTGAGCCCGCCTGGCGTCGCCCGCGCGTCCCGTCCCCGCGGGACGCGCGGGCTCCCGCTCTCCCCAGCCGGTCGGCGTCTCGCCGGTTCCGGGAGATCGACGCGAGCGCGAACCCGGCGCATTGGCCGGCGGGCTCCGCCGTTGGGGGGAAGGATCGACCGCACCGCCGGGGGCGCAAGCCTGGCCGCGCCGCGTGCCGGCGGGACGGTCGAGATCGGGGCGGGCCGGCGAACCCGCGCCAGGCGCGGGCCGCCGTCGCGCCCGCGCGGCCCGCGTCGGCGTCAGCCGCGCGCCTCGGCGGAGATCTCCGCCGCCTCGCAGGTCAGGCGCGGGGGCGGGGCCTGACGGGCCTCGGCCTGGACGGTTCCATCCTCGACCGACAGCCGCGGGCAAAACGACCCTCGCGCCATCAGCGCGCCCGCGCGCGCAAAAAGACCACCCAGCATCGCGGCCCCCTCAGGTGACGATCAGGGCGTGAATGCCCGAGGCGGTGGTCCCGGTGGCCTTCACCTGGCGCATCCCGCACAGGATCCAGCCGTGGTCGGGCGCCTCGACGTCGCGCTCGGCCCCGGCCTCGGACACGAAGCGGACCCGGCCGCCGACCTCGACATAGAGCGCGACCGCCACCTGCGGCAGGGGCGCGCCGTCGTTGGGCGTGACGGGAAGATAGTCGCGCGCCGGCCCGGAAAGGGCGAGGACGCGGTCGTCGAAGGGGTTCTGCATGGCGGACTCCCGGCGCCGGCCCGGGACGGGCCCGGGGAGGGGCGCAATCATGGCTCGGATCAGGAAGGCGCGCCCGCGAAGCCCCGCAGGGATCGGCAGGACGCGGCGACATCATGCAGGCGCCAGGGTTTAGATTTCGTTTAGATCGCGGCGGGAAACGCGCGGCCCCTCAGCGCCGCCCCCGCGACCACTCCGCCCCGTCGCGCCCGCGAAGGCGCACCGCCACCGAGACGGCGGTGTAGACAAGGTAGCTGAGCGGCGCGCTCGCCAGCAGGCGCAGGTGATCGGCGGGGCGCAATCGGCCCTTGCCCTCGTTCGCCTGCAGCCCGGGATAGAGGCGCCGCAGCTCCCGCAGGCCGGCGTCCTGGCGGCGGCGGACGCGGACCAGCGCCGCGAACCCCTCGACCATCGGCCAGTCGTAGCCGGCGCGAACCTCGATCCGCTCCTGCGGCGCGAAGCTCCAGCGCACGAAGGAATCGTCGGAGATGATGGCGGGGAAGGCGCCCCAGCGCGCCCGCCCGGCAGCGTTCACCGCGAACAGGCCCGCGCCGGGGGCCGAGCCGGGGCGCACGAACGGCAGCCGTGTCCACAGGTCGGCGTAGCGGCGGGTGATCCAGCTGCGCGCCCGCGCCACCCGCAACGCGCCGGTGACATAGACCGGATCGGGCCGGTCCAGCGCCCCGATCGCCCAGGCCAGCAGGTCGGGGTCCATGGTCACGTCGGCGTCGAGATAGGCCCGCGACCCGGCCTGCGTCGCCGCGTCGCCAAGGTTGAGGGCGTGGGTCTTGCCCCCCTCGGGGATGTCGAGCACCTCCAGCCGCCAGCCCAGCTCGGCAAAGCGGGGCGCGAGGGCGCGGGCGCGGGCGACCGTCGCGTCGCGGCAGTTGTTGGCGGCGACCACCACCTCCAGCGCGCCGGGGGTCAGGCCGCGCTGCGCCAGCACCGCGCAGAGGCAGCGGCCGATGTGGTCTTCCTCGTCGCTGGCGGGGATGATCACGCACAGCGCGGGCACGGCGGCCGGTTCGGTCATGGGCGTCCTGGCGGAAGGGCGGGCACAGGACTGCCTAGTCCCGGCGCGCGCGCCCGGCAAGCGCCGTGTCCGCGCGCGCGGGGGCGGCGGGGGGCAAGCGCCGTCTGGCGCGACCGCGCGACCAGACGTCCACAGCGCCGGCACGGCGGCCCGAGGTCCGCCGGACCCCGGGGCCGACCCGGGGTCTGACGCAGGCTCGCGGTCAGCCGCCGGCGGCGGTCATCTCGGCAAGACGCCGCAGCAGGGCCTCGGCCTCGGGCGCGTCCCACTCGGCGTCGCCCTGGACGCGGGCGATCTCGCGGCCCTGAGGATCGAGGATCAGGGTCGTGGGCAGGCCCAGGATGCCCACCTCGCGCGGCAGGGCGTTGCGCTCATCGGCGTAGGCCGACAGCTGATAGAGCATCTTTTCCTTGAGGAAATCCTTGGCCTTCGCCCGACCGCCCGACTGCACCGCCACCGTGACGACCTGTGCGCCCGACCCCTCGAGCGCGGCCTGCAGGTTGTTGAGCGACGGCATCTCCTTCAGGCACGGCGGACACCATGTGGCCCAGAGGTTCAGCACCGTGACCTTGCCCGCAAACTCCGCCACCGAGGCCGAGGCGCCGTTCTCGTTGACGAACTCCGCCTCGATTGGCTCGCCGGGCGTTTCGCGCAGCGAGAGCTTGGCCATCGCGCCGGTGCGCATCCCCTCGATCTCGGTCCGCTGCTCGGCCGAGAGCCCGTCTCCGGCGGCCGCGGGGTTTGCAAAGATCGCGGCGGCGCCTATGACGAGCGCAACGAGACCGGCGAGGCGCATGGTTCTCTCCCCCATGACACGCGAGGACGAGGTCCCCGGATGAGCGACGACAAACCGACCCCCACCCCGGGCGCCAACGCGATGTGGGGCGGGCGTTTCGCCTCTGGCCCCGACGCGATCATGGAGGCGATCAACGCCTCGATCGGCTTCGACCGGCGGCTGGCCGGGCAGGACGTCGCGGGATCGCGCGCCCATGCGGCCATGCTCGCCGCCCAAGGGATTATCACGGACGCCGACCGGGACCAGATCGACGCCGGGCTGCTCACGGTCTTGTCAGAGATCGAGGCGGGGACCTTCCAGTTCTCGACCGCGCTCGAAGACATCCACATGAACGTCGAGAACCGCCTGCGCGAGCTGATCGGCCCGGCGGCGGGGCGGCTGCACACCGCGCGCTCGCGCAACGACCAAGTGGCGCTCGACTTCCGGATGTGGGTGCGCGACCAGGCCGATGCGGCGATCGGGGGCCTGACCGCCCTGATCGAGGCGCTGGTCGGCCAGGCCGAGGCCGGGGCCGACCTGCCGATGCCCGGCTTCACCCATCTGCAGACCGCGCAGCCCGTCACCTGGGGCCACCACATGATGGCCTATGTGGAGATGTTCGCGCGCGACCGCTCCCGCTTCCAGGACGCCCGCGCGCGGATGAACGAATGTCCGCTGGGGGCCGCGGCGCTCGCCGGCACCGGCTTTCCGCTGGACCGTCACATGACCGCCGCGGCGCTGGGCTTCGACCGCCCGACGGCGAACTCGCTCGACACCGTGGCGGATCGGGACTTTGCGCTCGAGTTCCTGGCCGCCGCCTCGATCACCGGCACCCACCTCAGCCGCTTCGCCGAGGAGCTGGTGATCTGGTCCTCGGCCCAGTTCCGCTTCGTGCGCCTGTCGGACCGGTTCTCGACCGGCTCCTCGATCATGCCCCAGAAGCGCAACCCCGACGCGGCCGAGCTGGTGCGCGCCAAGGTCGGCCGCATCACGGGCGCGTTCGTGGGGCTGTCCACGGTGATGAAGGGCCTCGCCATGGCCTATTCCAAGGACATGCAGGAGGACAAGGAGCAGGCTTTCGACGCGGCCGACTCCCTGATGCTGGCGCTGGCGGCGATGGAGGGGATGGTGCGCGACATGCTCCCCCAGGCGCAGAACCTGCGGGCGGCGGCGGCCTCGGGCTTTTCGACGGCCACCGATCTCGCGGACTGGCTGGTGCGCGAGGCGGGGCTGCCGTTCCGCGACGCCCACCACGCGGTCGGCGCGCTGGTCAAGCTTGCCGAGGACAGCTCCCGCGATCTGCCCGACCTGACGCTGGACGAAATGCAGGCGGTGAACCCCGCGATCACCGCGGGCGTGTTCGACGTGCTGACGGTCGAGGCCTCGGTCGCCTCGCGCACCTCCTACGGCGGCACGGCCCCGGCCAACGTGCGGGCGCAGGCGGCGGCGTGGCGCGAGCGGCTCGGATCGGAAAACACAGCAGAAAAGGCGTGACCATCGCGTCGTGACAGGCGACAGTCGCGCGGGGCGGGGGCGTCACTGGGGAGTGATGGGGATGTGTGATCCTGATGCGCGGGCGTGCGCCCGCCCGAAGCCATCCGACTTGCGGGCGAGCGCCCGCGCAAGGCCATCCGGCCGCCGCGCCGCGGCCATGTCAGCGATGCTTGCGCTGGCGGTTCTGACCGCCACCACGGGCTGCGCGCGCAAGAACGATCCGGTTCCGCCGACCGATGCGACGCGCAGTCCCGCGCCTCAGCTGATCGCGCCGGGCGAGGTGACCCAGCCGATCCGCGATCTCGAGGACGACTGAGATGCGTCGCCTCGGGGTCCTGTGGCTGCTCCTGGCGCTGGCGGGAGCGGTGTTTCCACTGCTGCACTTCAAGAAATGGGCCGACGAGAACGGCTATTCGCTCGACGCGCTGTTCGAGGCCTGGACCGTCAACGCCGCGACCGAGGGCATGGTCTGGGACCTGGCCGTGGCGGCGGTGGCGCTGACGCTCGCCACCCTGGCGCATGTGGTCGCGCGCCGCGACTGGCCCAGCCTGGTCTGCCTGCCGATCACCTGGACGATCGGCGTCGGCGCCGGCCTGCCGCTGTTCCTGTGGTTCCTGACGCGCAAGCCGCGCCAGGCGATCAAGGCGCGGGACGAGAAGTGGTGAGGCCCGCCCGCCGCCTCCGCTGAACGCGCGAAGGCCGGCCCCGGGGGCCGGCCTTCGTCATCGCCCTGCCGGCAGGCTCAGGCGCTCAGCCCGCCGCGCATCGTCGGCACGTCCAGCGCCGAGAAGCCGTAGTGGCGCAGCCAGCGCAGGTCGCTGTCGAAGAAGGCGCGCAGGTCGGGGATGCCGTATTTCAGCATCGCGATCCGGTCGATCCCCATGCCGAAGGCGAAGCCCTGCCAGACCTCGGGGTCGATGCCGCCATAGGCCAGCACCTTGGGGTGCACCATGCCCGAGCCCAGAACCTCGAGCCAGCCGTCGCCCTCGCCGACCTTCAGCTGGCCGTCGACCCACGAGCAGCGGATGTCGACCTCGGCCGAGGGTTCGGTGAACGGGAAGTGCGAGGCGCGGAACCGGGTCTCGACGCCCTCGACCTCGAAGAAGGCGGCGAAGAACTCCTCGAGGCACCATTTCAGGTTGGCCATCGAGATGTCGCGGTCGACCGCCAGCCCCTCGACCTGGTGGAACATCGGCGTGTGGGTCTGGTCGAAGTCCGAGCGATAGACCCGCCCCGGCGCGATGATGCGCAGCGGCGCGCCCTGCGCCTGCATGGTGCGGATCTGCACCGGCGAGGTGTGGGTGCGCAGCACGTGGGGCGCGCGCGCGTCGCCCTCGCCGCGAGCCATGTAGAACGTGTCCATCTCGGCGCGCGCGGGGTGGTGGCCGGGGATGTTCAGCGCGTCGAAGTTGTACCAGTCGGTCTCGACCTGCGGCCCCTCGGCCACGCCGAAGCCCATGTCGGCGAAGATCGCGGCGACCTCCTCGGTGACCTGGGAGACGGGGTGGATCGAGCCACGGCGCGTAGGCCGCGGGGCCAGCGTCACGTCCAGCCACTCGGCGCGCAGACGCTCGGCGAGCGCGGAGTCGGCCAGCGAGGCGCGCCGGGCGGCCAGCGCCGAGTTCAGCTCGTCCTTCAGGGCGTTCAGCGCGGGGCCGGCGGTCTGGCGCTGCTCGGGCGTCATCTTCCCCAGCTCGCGCATCTTCAGGCTGACCTCGCCCTTCTTGCCCAGCGCGCCGACGCGCACCGTCTCGAGCGCGGACTCGTCCGCGGCCTCGGCGATGCGGGCGAACCATTGGGCGCGCAGCCCCTCGAGACCCGCCGCGTCGCCGTTTCCGTCCTGACCGTCCATGCCGTCCTCCGAACCGCGGCGCGCGCCTCGCGCCGGTGCGCGGAGGGCGGGCCGCTTCGCCTGGAATTCCGTGTCCGGGCGATAGCCAGCGCGGCGCGCGAAGGCAAGGGTCCCGACCGCGCGGCGCCGGCCTGCGCAACCGGGCGGCGCCGGCCGGCGCAACCGGGCGACGTCTCCCGAAGGCGTGACCGGGGGCGAATGAACGCCTGTTGATCCGATCCGCCGCTTCATGTAATGTTCATGTCATGGAGGAGCGACAATTGAGTCGGTCCTGCATCGCCGGGCGGGGAGCCCGGGAACGACACGACGTTACGGTATAATGGAAACTCGGCGCGGCTGGGGAGCTTAGCGCCGAATTCTTGGGGTCAAACATGTCAACCACCAACGCCCGCCTTTCGGCGGTCGGTGCGTATTGTGGGCTGTGCGCGTCTGCGCGGGCCCGCACGCCGTTCTCCGTATCCTTGAAGCGCCTCGGGGCTGCGCTTGCCGTCTCGGCAGCGATCGCCCTCTCGGGCGCAGCGTCGCCGGCTCGGGCTTCGGGCCTCGACGCCGCCATGCTGCTCAACGATTTCAACGTCATCGTGTTCGGGGACATGTCCTCGCGACAGCACGCGGACGGCCGCGGTTATATCGGCGGCAACCTGAACGCGTCGGGCAACGCCTCGTTCATGCTCAACGGCAAGACCGATCCGAACCCGTCCTCGTCGTTCGACGCGCTCTATGTCGGCGCCGCCGCGGCCAAGACGGGCGGCCCCGGCGGCAACGTCACCGGCACGGTGAAGGTCGAGCAGGCCGGGACCGCCCAGATCTGGGGCAACGTCGACGCCTTCCAGTTCAACAACGCGCAATCCGGCGGCCACATCTATGTCGGCGGCACGGTCGGCGCGTCCGGGCAGCAAAGCTCGGCCGGGAACGGCCAGACGGTCGTGACGGGCGGCAACGTCACCAACCTGACCATGAACAACGGCGGCACGGCCGACATCAACGGGAACGTCAGGAACTCGACGTTCAACAACGTCTCCGGCCGCGTCTCCGGGACCGGCAGCAACAACAACGTCAACAATGGCTCGATGCAGTTCGGCGCGACCCCGGCGGCGCCGGCCTTCTCGTTCCCCGACGCCGACCAGGTGAAGTCGCTGCTGACCGAGACCTCCGAGGATCTCGCCGCGCTCGCCCACGCGTCGGGCGCCGCCGGGCCGAGCCTTGCCTACAACGACGCGACCTTCACCGCCTCGGGCTCGGGCGTCACCTACTACAACATCACCACCGACGAGTTCTCGAGCTACACCGGGATCGGCTACCTGCTCGACCCCGACGCGACGCTGGTGATCAACGTGGACGGCTCGGCTAACTCGATCGCGAAGCTGAAGGCGAACCCGCTGGGGGTGTCGGACTTCTCGATCGCCTCGCGGATCATCTGGAACTTCAGGGACGTGGTCACGCTCGGGCTGGGGACGAAGCTGTTCGGCGTGGTGCTGGCGCCCGATGCGACGGTCACCCAGAGCGGCGGCTCCCACGAGGGGACCATCGTCGCGCAGACCCTGCACCTGACCGACGGCGAGGCGCACGCCTGGGGCTTCAAGGGCGACTTCCCCATCGACACGCCCTCGACCACGCCGGTCCCCCTGCCTGCGGCCGCTCCGCTGCTGGCCGCGGCGCTTGGCGGGCTGATGCTGCTGCGGCGGCGCCGGGCGGCCTGAGGGCTCAGCCCCTGCGGCCTCTCGCGGCCGCCTCCTCGATCCGGCGGCGCAGCTCGGCCTGCGCCGCCGCATCTATGGGAAACCGCCAGACCAGCGCCACCGCCAGCAGCTTCAGCGCCACCGGCGCCCCGGCATAGAGCAGCGCCAGAGTCGTCAGCGAGGACTCGGAGTTGACCTCGGCCGCCGCATCGAAGCCCACCAGGTCGAGCGTCAGGAACGCCACCCCGCCGGCCAGCGCCTGAGCGGCCTTGGTGGCCACCGACCAGACCGCGAAATAAGCGCCGGCGCGGCTCTCTCCGCCCTCGGCCGCGTCGGCGTCGACCACATCGGCCTGGATCGCCGGCGGCAACGCCAGGTCCGCGCCCAGCGCCACGCCCGACAGCACGCAGACCGCCGCGAAGGCCCAGAGGTCGCCGGGCCCCAGAAACGGCACGACCGCGAAGATCGCGCAGGCCCACAGCATCGCGCCGCCCCAGACCTTGTGCTTCGCGCGCCGCTCGGACAGGCGCGACCACAGCGGCATGCCCGCCACAGCGGCCAGGAAGTAGACCGCCAGCAGCGTGCCCGCATGCTCTGGCGCGGCCAGGCGGTGGGAGACGAAGAACAGGAACAGCGAGGCCGGCAGCGCGTTCGCCGCCCCGTTGGCCAGCCACGCCGCCAGCAGCCGCAGGAACGGACGGTTGCGCGCGGCCCGGCCCAGCGCCTCGCGCCAGGGCAGGCGGCGGGTCGAGAGGTCGGCGGGCTCGGGCGTCTTCCACAGCGCCCAGGCGAAGGCGGGCGGCAGCGTGACGGCCAGCAGGATCATGACGTTGCGCAGCCCCTCGGCGGGCCCGTCGGCGGCGGCGTAGGCGATGGCCGCGCCCAGCATCCCGGCCACGCCCGCCGCCTCGCGCCAGGAGGAGACGCGCACCCGCCCGGCGTAGTCGGGCGTCAGCTCGGCGCCCCAGGCCAGATAGGGGGTCAGCGCCAGCGTCCAGGCGAGCGTCAAGGCGGTCAGCCAGATGCCCGCGTGCAGGGCCGTGGGCCCCGCGGGCGGCAGCAGCAGCATCGCCGCGGCGACCAGGATCAGCGGCCCGGCCAGCGCCATCCACGGCCGCCGGCGCCCGAAGCGGGTCGCGATCCCCGCGGGCGTGCGATCCGACATCACGCCGACCACCGGGTCGCTGATCCCGTCCAGCAGGCGCGCGGCCAGCATGAACACGCCCAGCGCGCCGAGGTCCGCCCCCAGCGCCGCATAGGCCGGCAGCACATAGACATAGACAGGGAAATGCAGCGCCCCCAGGGGCGCCATCGGCGCGGCGTAGGCCGCAAGGATGCGGGCGGGCGGCCAGGTCATGCCCGCCCCCGCGCCGCGGCAGCCGCCCCGGTCAGCTCGGCTCGATCACCACCCGGTCCCAGGCGCGGCGGGCAAGCTCGCCCAGCAGGCCGACCACAACCGCGGCCAGCAGCGCGGGGATCAGCGCCGGCGAGGCGATCAGCGCCTCGCCCATCTCGAGGGCCTTCTTGACCAGGTGCATGATCAGCGCCTCGGGGGTGGCGAAATGGGTGAAGCCGTAGGCGGTCGCGACCGCCCGGCAGCCCGCCGTGACGCAGAACAGCAGTCCCGCGGCCAGAACCGAGCCCAGCGCCGCCCGGACCGTGACCCCAAGGCCGCGTCCAAGACTCGTCCCCAGGCCCTTCCAGCAGGCGATCGCCGCGCACAGGGCGGCGGCCCCATAGACCTCGACCGGATCGTGGATCTCGGCCAGCGGCCGCAGGTGGAAATGCAGCGTCGCCACGCCAAGCGCCGCGATGGCGAACAGGAGGGAGGTGACGATGCGGGCGGTCGCATAGCGGTCCCGCGCGACCAAAGCCCCGCCGCCGGCCGAAGCCGGTCCGTTCATTCTGCTCACGCGCTCGACTCCGGAGCTGCAGGTTACGCATCTACGCGACCAGCATGACGATGCATCCGACGCTCCGCAAGGTTCACCCCCGTCTCATCGTCATGAACCCCGGGTTCACGACGTCGCGGAGGCGCATCGGGCCCGCGGCCCGGGATCGGACGCCGCCCCCCGGATCGCGCCCCGGACCGCCTCAGGCGGGCCGGCGCAGGGTCACCTGGGTGACGTCCGTGGTGCCGGCCTTGAAGCAGGCCGCGCAGGAGGCGAGGTAGAAGTTCCACATCCGCCGGAACCGCTCGTCGAAGCCCATCGGCGCGATCTCCTGCCAGGCGTCCTCGAAGCGGTCGCGCCAGCGGCGCAGGGTTTCGGAGTAGCTGTCCCCGAACTCGATCGAGCCGGCAATCTCGAGCCCCGCGCGGCGCGTCTGTTCGGCCAGGGCCGAGGGGCTGGGCAACATGCCGCCGGGGAAGATGTACTTCTGCACGAAGTCCACGCCCTTGCGGTAGCCGTCGAACAGCCGGTCGTGGATGGTGATGATCTGCAGCGAGGCGCGCGCGTCGGGCTTCAGCCGGTCGTGCAACGCTCCGAAATAGACCGGCCAGAACTTCTCGCCCACCGCCTCGAACATCTCGATCGAGGCGACGCCGTCGTAGGTTCCGGTCTCGTCGCGATAGTCGCGGATCACCACCTCGACCCGATCGGCGAGGCCGGCCTCGAAGATCCTCTGGCGCGCGAAGTCGTGCTGCGCCTGGGAGATGGTCAGCGCGGTGACCCGCAGCCCCCGCTCGCCGGCCGCATATTCCGCGAACCCGCCCCAGCCGCAGCCGATCTCGAGCACATGGCCCCCCTCGGGCGCGTCGATGGCGTCGCAGATGGCGGCGTACTTGTTGCGCTGCGCGGCCTCCAGGCTCTCCTGCGTGCCCGAGAACAGGGCCGAGGAGTAGGTCATGCTCCCGTCCAGCCAGCGGGAGTAGAACGGGTTGCCCAGGTCGTAATGCGCCGCGATGTTGCGCTTCGATCCGGTCCTGGTGTTGCGGTTCATCCAGTGGCGCACGCGCTCGACCATCCGCACCAGGCCAGCCCCGGCGAAGGGGCGGGCGATGGTCTCGTTGTTGATCAGGGCGACGTCCAGCACCGCCTGCAGGTCGGGACTGTCCCAGGCGCCGTCCATGTAGGCCTCTGCAAAGCCCATCTCTCCCTCGCGGATCAGCCGAGCGAAGACGGCCGGATCGCGCACCAGCACGATGCCGTCGGGGCCCGGACGCTCGCCCCTCGCCAGGAACGTGCGGCCGTCGGGCAGAACGAAGGTCATGCTGCCGGTCTCGATCCGTCCCACGACGTCGAAGACCGAGGCGAACCAGCGGGGCAGGCCCTGCTGCCCCCGGGTGGAACTGAGCTGTTCGGTCATGCGGCGGCCTCCCTCTGATCATCCGTGCCCCTCACGTCAAAAGCTAACGAGCCATCGGCGGCTCGGCCAGCGCTTCCGTCGTCGGAGCGGCCCCGCAATCGCCTTTCGGGCCGCGATACCGCCGAAAAGGCGCGCCCTTCAGCCACAGGCGCAGCGCCTGCCAGTGAATCGCGGCCATCACCTGCGCGGGCAGCAGCGGCGCGCGCAGCGCGAGACGCGCAAGCGTCGCGTCGCTCAGCGCCCGGCGCTCGCCGTTCTGCGTGGCGATCAGCAGGTCGCCCTGCGCGTCGCCCTGCTTGATGCGGATCGCCAGCCGCTCCCCCGCCGGGGCGAGGTGAAACCGATAGGTCTGGTCCATGCCGATGAAGGGCGAGACGAACATCTCCTTGGCCTGCGAGTGGCGGCGCGGGCCCTCGCCCTCGGCGGCCAGCACGTAGGGCACCTGGTCGCCGAATGTGTTCTTCACCTCGTAGATCACGCTCTCGAGCCGCCCTTCGGCGTCCTCGCAGAAGTAGACCGACAGCGGATTGAACACCCAGCCCAGAAAGCGCGGCATCGCCAGAAGGCGGATGCGGGCGGGGCGGGGGCGGTCGGCCTCGGCCAGCCGCGCCTCGACCCAGGGGCGCAGCGGAGAGCCGTCGCGCGGGCCGTGGTCGGCGTCGTGATGCGACAACAGGTTGAACCGGTTCGTCGAGAACAGGCGCAGCGCGCGGCCGGTCTGGGCCAGCCGGTCCACGTCGAGCAGCAGCGTCCACAGACCGTAGCGGAATCGGTGCGCCTTCGGGCGCAGGCGCATGTGCATCACATGGCCCTCGTAGGCGCAGCCCTGATCGGGCGCGAGAGGGGCGCTCCGGCTCATTCCGCCGCCGTGGCCGCAAAGCGCTCGACGATCGGGGCGCCGGTCTCGCGCGCCCAGGCGGGGCGGGCGCCCAGCGCCATCGCGGCGCGCAGGCCGGCGCGCAGCCCGTCCTCGTGAAAGCCCCAGCCCAGCCAGGCGCCGGCGTGCCAGACGCCGCCGCGGCCCTGGATCGACTCGATGCCCGACTGCGCCTCGAACGCCGCCCCGTCGTAGAGGGGATGGGCGTAGGAGAATTCGCCATGCACCAGCGCGGGATCCGGCGCCTGGCCGGGGTTCAGCGAGACGAACAGCGGCGCCTGCGCCGGCAGCCCCTGCAAGCGGTTCATCCAGTAGGAGACGTCGGCCGGCCGCTCGGCGTCCGCCGCCGCGCCCTGGCTGAGGAAGTTCCACGACGACCACACCTTGCGCCTGCGCGGCATCAGCGCGGGATCCGAGTGCAGGACCGCCCGGTTGTCGGCATAGCGGATCGCGCCCAGCAGCGACCGCTCCTGCGCGTCGGCGTCATGCAGCATCCCCAGCGAGACGTCGGCGTGGGTCGCGAGGATCACCTGGTCGAACCGCCCCTCGGAGCCGTCGGAGAAGCGGATGCGCACGCCCTCGGGGCCGCGGGTCACGGCCTGCGCCCCCACCCCCAGCGAGGCGCGCGGACCCAGCGCCTGCACCAGCCGCCGCACATACTCGCGCGAGCCGCCCTCGACCGTGCGCCAGCGCTGCGCGGGGTCGAGGCCGGTCATCAGGTCGTGGTTGCGGAAGAAGGCCACGAAGCTCGAGGCCGGAAAGTCCAGCATCCGCGCCGTCGAGGTCGACCAGATCGCGCCTCCCATCGGCAGCACGAAGCGGTCGCGGAAGGCGGTCGAGTAGCCGCGCGCCGCCAGCCAGTCGCCCAGCGAAACGCCCTCCAGCGCGCCGCCCTCCAGCTCCTCGGCGGCCGAGCGGTTGAAGCGCAGGATCTCGACCAGCATCCGGATGTGGCGCGGGTTGGCGCAGTTCGAGAGCTGGGCGAACAGCCGGGCAAGGTCGTCGCAGGCGTATTCGTAGGCCCCGCCCTTCAGCGAGAAGCCGAAGCTCATGTCGGACCACTTGGTCGGCACGTCCAGATGCTCGAACAGCGCCGTCAGGTTGGGATAGTTGCGCCGGTTGTAGACGATGAAGCCGGTGTCGACGGCGATGGGATCGGTCAGGCCGAAGCGCTCGCCGGGGACCTCGACCGTGTTGGCGTGGCCGCCGAAGCGCGCGTCCCGTTCGAACAGGTGGACGTCGTGGCGCTCCGCGAGGGCGAGCGCCGCGCCCAGGCCCGAGATGCCGGCGCCGATGACCGCGATCTTCATTCGTATCTCCGTCTCGCCGGCCGGAGCCGGGCTGATGCAGGGGCGCGGGTCGGGCCGTCAGGCCGCGTCGCGCCGGGTCTTCCAGTCCTGGTAGGCGTCCAGCGCCTTCTGCCGCCCCTCCTTCAGGCCGACGATCGGCGCTTTGGGGTAGGGATCCTTCGGGCTCAGGCCCCAGGCGCGCGGGGCGGCCTCGAAGAAGGCGAGCGCGTCGGGATGGGGCGCGTCGCGACCCTCGGCGATGTAGCGGTCGCGATAGGCGGCGTCGGGGTCGAACTTCTCGGCCTGGGTCTGCGGGTTGAAGACCCGGAAGTAGGGCGTCGCGTCGGGGCCCGAACCCGCCACCCACTGCCAGCCCAGCGCGTTCGAGGCCGGATCCCAGTCCACCAGCGTGTCGCGGAACCACGCCTCGCCGACCTTCCAGTGCACCAGCAGGTGCTTGGTCAGGTAGCTCGCCGCGATCATCCGGAATCGGTTGTGCATGCGCCCGGTGACGAACAGCTCGCGCATCGCGGCGTCTACCGCCTCGATCCCGGTGCGCCCGCGCCGCCAGGCCTCGGCGTCCGCGCAGTCCCCGCGCCAGGGGAAGGCGTCCCACTCGGGCCGCCAGTTGCGGTCGCTCATCTGCGGGGCGTGGTGGAGGAGGTGATAGGCGAACTCCCGCCACACCACTTCCTGCAGGAATTTCTGCGCGGGTTTCGCGACCGCGCCCTGGCGATGCGGCTGGGCGGCGGTCCAGATCTGGCGGGGCGAGATCTCGCCCGTCGCCAGATGGTGCGAGAGGCCGGAGGTCGCCTCGCGGTCCGGCCGGTCGCGCTCGTCGGGGTAGGCGCGCAGGTCCTCCTCGAGGAACTCGGCCAGCCGCTGCCGGGCGGCGCGCTCGCCGATCGCGACGCGCTCGGCCAGCACCGCGGCGCCGCGGCGCATGTCGGCGGCCATGTCCCAGGACTCGAGCGTGTCGGAGGCGGGCCAGCTCTCGGGCGAGGGCCAGCGCGAGGGCGCCTCGATCGGCTGGTGCACCACCCGGTCGGCCACGGCGCGCCAGTAGGGGGTGTAGACCTTGTAGGGGCCGCCCTGCCCGGTCTCGACGGTCCAGGGCTCATGCAGCAGGGCGCCGTTGAAGCTCTGCGCCTCGATGCCGTCGGATTTCAGGGCCGCCTTGACCGCCTCGTCGCGCGCCCGCGCCTCGGGGTCGTAGAGGCGGTTCCACAGCACCGCGCCGGCGCCGGTCTGCGCGACCAGCTTGCGCAGCACCTCCAGCGCCTCGCCCCGGCGCAGGATCAGGCGGGCGCCCATCGCCTCGAGATCGGCGGCGAGCGAGCCGAGCGAGCCCTGCATCCGCCAGCGGTGCGCCGCGCCGGTCGCCTCGGCCACCGGGTCGAGGATCCACACCGCGATCACCGGCCCGCCGCGCGCGATGGCGGCATGCAGCGCGGGGTTGTCGGCCAGCCGCAGGTCGCGGCGCAGCCAGAGCAGGGCGGGGGATATGTCTTTCGCGGCTTGCATGTCGGGAACAGTTACGCGCGCCGCGCGGATCGGGTTCACTTTTCAGCCGGTTTCCCGGGAAACCTATCGTGAGCCCTCAACGCTGGCCGCGGTCCGGCTTCGCGCTATGACCGGCGGAGGAACAGCGCGCCCGGCTCCGCAACCGCGGCGGCGGAGGGAGCCGCGCGTCGGGCCTTGCACGGGGCCCGGCGTCGCGCCCGCGCGGCGCGGCAGGCCTGGCGTCGGGGCGCCCAGCGCGCGCGGAGCGCGGGAACGCGCGCCTGCCGGCGGCGTTGCGGGCCGGCTTGCGGGCCTGGCGCGTCAGGCGAAGTAGTCGCGGATGATCCGGGCGTAGACGGCCTTCAGCCGCTCGATCTCGGCCACGGGGGCGCATTCGTCGGTCTGGTGCATGGTCAGGCCGGTCAGCCCGAACTCGGCCACCGGGCAATGCGCCTTCACGAAGCGCGCGTCCGAGGTGCCGCCGGAGGTCGACAACTCGGGCGTCTTCCCGGTCTCGGCCTGGATGGCGCCCGAGATCAGGTCCGAGAGCTCGCCCGGAGGGGTCAGGAAGCTTTCGCCCGTCAGGCGGGTGGCGACCGAGATCTTCACCCCCCCGGCGGCGGCCTCTGCCTCGGCGGCCTCGCGCTCCAGCCAGCGGGTCAGCGAGGCGCCCGAGTGCAGGTCGTTGAAGCGGATGTTGACCACGGCGCGCGCCTCGCCGGGGATCACGTTGGCGGCGGGGTTGCCGGTCTCGATCGCCACCAGCGCCAGCGTGGTGGGCTGAAAGTGCTCGGAGCCCTGGTCGAGCTCATGGGCGGCGAGCTTCGCGGCCAGCGAGGCGAGCGGGGGCAGCGGGTTCAGCGCCTTGTGGGGGTAGGCGCTGTGGCCCTGGCGGCCGGCGGCGGTGATCGTGGCGGTGATCGCGCCGCGGCGGCCGATCTTGACCATGTCGCCGAAGCTCTCGCGGCTGGTCGGCTCGCCGACGAGGCAATGGTCGACCTTCTCGCCCTGGCGCTCCATCCACTCCAGGATCGCCACGGTGCCGTCGGTCGAGGGGCCTTCCTCGTCCCCGGTGATCATCAGTGCCAGCGAGCCGCGCACCCCCTGGCGGGCGGCGTCCACCGCCGCCGCGGCGAAGGCCGCGACGCCCGATTTCATGTCGCAGGCGCCCCGGCCCCAGACCATGCCCTCGGCGATCTCGCCCGAGAACGGCGGCCGCGCCCAGCGGGCGGGATCGCCGGTGGGCACCACGTCGGTGTGGCCGTTGAAGCCCAGGCACGGCCCCTGCTCGCCAAAGCGGGCATAGAGGTTGGGGGTGCCGTTGCGGTCGATCCGGGTGCAGCGGAAGCCGGCCGAGGACAGCAGCACCTCGAGCAACGCCAGCGCGCCGCCCTCCTCGGGCGTGACCGAGGGGCACTTGACCAGCGCCGAGGTCAGGGCGACGGGATCGACGGGGGCGGCGGGGTCGGACATCGAGGGCTCCTGCGGAAGATCCCGGCCAAGGGAGCGCAGCGCCGCGGGATTGGCAAGGGTCGCGCCGGGGTTCCGGTCGGCCCCGACGGCCTCGCGCGGAGCGGTCAGACCGAGCCCGACATCTCCAGCGGGCGGCGGGACTCGATCAGCCGGGCCATGGCCGAGGCGGCGCTCGCCTGCCCGGTGTCGAGCGCATATCCCAGCGTCATCGAGACATGGGCGAAGGCCACCCGGTCCCAGATGGCGATGCGCGTCATCGCCACCCCGCAGGCGAGCGGGGCGAGGTCCTTGAGGAAGTCGTAGAAGGCCCGCTGCCGCCAGCGCGCGGCGCCCGGGCCCGCGAGCTGACCCGGAGGGGCGGAGGGGCCGAACTGCCGCTCGGCGCTCGGGGTCGTCCAGCGGCCGCCGGAGCTGCCAGCCTTCAGCGCCTCGGCCTCGCCGCTCTCGCAGAAGTCGCGGTACTTGCGCCGCGGGAAGCGGGGGAGGGCGCCGTAGATGGGCGCCTCGAGCGTCACGGCGCGCCAGCGGTTGAAGTGCAGCGCCTCGTCCAGTTCCACCGCGGTCGAGGCCAGCGCCAGGTCCCAGGGGCCCAGCCGCTCGCCCGGCGGCTCGTCCAGCAGCCCGCCCAGCGCACGATAGACCGCGGCCACCTGATCGGCCAGGCCGGCGCGGACGAAATCGGCCGGGCGGGGCAAGGGGGGCGGCGCGCCCGCCAATCGCGCGCCGAGCAGCGTCTTGAGCATGTCTTCCCGGGCGCCCATGCGCGTCTCCCTCCGATGCGGGAGGGCCGATGCGACCCTATAGAGGTTAAGGAAGGGCTGACGGCGCACGGTCCGCGGCGATTCCGTTCGGGATCTCCTCCCGACGCTCGCCGCCGGCGCGCCCCGGGCCCGACCCGGGGCCTCACGCGGACCGCCGCTCCAGCGGCGTTGCCCGAAGGACGGTCAGCGGGGCCGGGCAACGACCCGTCGGCGCAAAGCCGGGGGCGGGGCGATCTCGGCGAAGGAGAGGCCGAGGCGCATCTCGGCCTTCAGCACCACCATCGCGGCGGCGCGGGCGTCCTCCTCGGCGTCATGGTGGTGGAAATCGAGCGCCAGCGCCCGCTTCAGGTGGCCCAGCCCGTGGCCGCCATTGCCCTTGAACTCCGGCCAGGCGGCGCGCGCGATGCGGACACTGTCATGCCAGCGCCAGTCCGGAGGCTCGCGCCCGGCCAGCTCGCAGGCGGCGGCGACCGCGCGCCGGTCGAAGCCCGAGTGCTGGATCAGCGGCTGCCGGCCCAGCAGCGGCGCCAGAAGGTCCAGCGCCTGAGGAAACAGCGGCGCGCCCTCGACATGGGCCCGGCCGATGCCGTGCAGCCAGGTGTTCGAGAATCCGACCTCCGCGCCCGGGTCCACGAAGGTCGACCAGCTTTCGATGCCGCCGTCATGGCGCACGCAGGCGAGGCCGACCTGGCAGATGCTCGAGACCGGGCCGCAGGCCGTCTCGACGTCCAGCGCCACGAAACGATAGTCGCCCGGCGGCGGCGGGCGGGCCGGGGCCTCGCCCGGGGGCGGGCGGCCGAAATGGTCAAGCGCGGTCATCCCCGCCCCCTCCTGCCGGCGGAACGCTCAGTTCAGCAGGGGGCCGCGGCGGCGGACAAGCGCCATCAGACCCTCGTCGTCGTCGAGCTCCACTTCCTCGATCGTCTCGTCATCCTCGTCGGGCTCGACATCGCGCGAGGCGTCAATCTGCACCGAGCGGGCGCCCTGCGCCTCCAGCAGCGAGACCAGCTCGAGCAGCGCCGCGGCGGGGGCGGTGCCGAAGTCGACCGCCACGCTGCCCGGCTTCATCGCGGCCGAGTGCAGCTGGTCGGCGGGGAACGTCTCGTCATCCTCGCGCCGTTCGTTCTCGACGTCGAACCAGCGCTCGAACCAGGCTTCCAGCGCGGTCTCGGGCAGTTCCCCGAGATCATGGTGCACCACCACGTCGTCCCAGCGCAGGCGGAAGACATGCAGGGTCAGCCCGCCCAGACGCTCGGCGAACGAGGGCAGATCCTGGCCATGGGGCACCTCCATGGCGAAATCCAGCGACACCGCCCGGTCGTCGGGCAGGCGCAGCACCAGATCGAATCGGTAGAGGCCGCCCATGAACGCGGCGTCGTCCAGGTCCACGCCAACCTCGGACATGCCCTCGACGCCCGGCTCGACGGTGTTTTCGACCATGCCGGTGAAGAACGACAGGTAGGTCTCCCGCGCGGCGGAGGCGAGGGAGGCGAGAGAGGCAGGCTGGGTCATGAGGGGCATCCTCGGCGCTCGGGGCGGGCGAAGGCAAGGGGCGGAAGGGCCCTGCCGTCCGCTCAGTCGTAGAAGGGCTGGACCTGGGCGACGATCACCGCGTTCTCGGCCAGCGCCCGGGCCATCAGCGCGCGGTCAGCCTCGTCGATCTCCTCGCCGCGCTCCTCGCGTTCCTCGACCGTGCCCCAGCCGGTGACCTCCAGCGGGGACATCTCGGCGGTCTTGAGCACGGCGACGGTCTCGCGCACGGCCTCGGGCTCGTCCACGCCCGAGGCATAGCACATCAGCGCCGCGCCGGTGGAGTCCGCGGGCAGGCCGTCGCCCGCGGCGCGGCCGACCTCGACCAGCAGGGTGAACACCTGCTGGGGACGGGGGGCCTTCGCCGGCGCGCCGTCCTTGCGGGGGCGGGCGGGTTTCTCGGCGGGCCCGGAGTCGCGGTCGTCGGCCATGGGTCAGGTTCCTGAAACGGGAAAGGGGGCCCCGAGGGCCCCCGATCCGCAGAGACGCGCCGCGGATCAGTCGCGCAGCAGCTCGTTGATCGAGGTCTTCTTGCGGGTGCCCGCGTCCACGCGCTTGACGATCACCGCGCAGTAGAGATTGGGCCCCGGCTCGCCGGTGGCAAGCGGCCGGCCGGGCATCGAGCCCGCCACCACCACCGAATAGGGCGGCACCTCGCCGATGTGGATCTGGCCGGTGGTGCGGTCGACGATCTTGGTGGACTGGCCCAGGAACACGCCCATGCCCAGCACCGAGCCCTCGCGCACGATCACGCCCTCGACCACCTCGGAGCGGGCGCCGATGAAGCAGCCGTCCTCGATGATCGTGGGGGCGGCCTGCATCGGCTCCAGCACGCCGCCGATGCCCACGCCGCCCGACAGGTGCACGCCCTTGCCGATCTGCGCGCAGGAGCCGACGGTCGCCCAGGTGTCGACCATCGTGCCCTCGTCCACATAGGCCCCGAGGTTCACGAAGGAGGGCATCAGCACCACGCCCGGCGCGATGTAGGCCGAGCGGCGCACCACGCAGTTGGGCACCGCGCGGAAGCCCGCGGCCTTCCACTCGGCCTCGTTCCAGCCGTCGAACTTGGAGGGGACCTTGTCCCACCAGCCAGACCCGCCGGGCCCGCCGGAAATCGGGGCCATGTCGGTCAGCCGGAACGACAGCAGCACCGCCTTCTTCAGCCACTGGTTCACGACCCAGTTTCCGTCCGCGCCCTTCTGCGCCACGCGGGCGGTCCCGCCGTCGAGCAGGCTCAGCGCGCTCTCGATGGCGTCGCGGGTCTCGCCCCTGGTTGCGGCGGAGATGCCGTCGCGCGCCTCCCAGGCGGCTTCGACGGATTTTTCGAGGGCGGCCAGATCGGGGGCGGTCATGGATGTCTCCTGCCGGGCGTCGCGTCTTTTCCGGCCGCAGGCTATAGAGGGGGCGACGGCGGGGCGCAATCGCTCCGCGCCCCATTGCAATCCCGGCCGCCCGACCGCGGGGGCCGGCCTGCCCGGAGATCTCCGCCCCCGATGACCCCACCCCCGATGACCCCGCCCCAGACCAGGGACGACCGCCACTCGATCTTCCGCTCCGCGCAGGAGGACATCGCCTCGGCCGAGCGGCAGCCGCTGACCCCGCAGTCGGCCTCGCCCGCCTACAGCCTGTCGTTCCGCGACCTCGACTTCCTCAAGCGCGAGGACCTGCGCCCGGTGCGCCTGCAGCTCGAACTGCTGAAGGCCGAGCTGCTGATGACCGAGGCCGGCGTCGACTCCACCGTGGTGTTCTTCGGCGGCGCCCGCATCCCCAGCCCGGAGACCGCCGGCAGCGCCCGCACGCCCGTGCTGGGCGAGCTGTCGAAATACTACGAGGAGGCCCGCCGCTTCGCCGCCCGCTGCACCGAGGCCTCGATGGCCACTGGCGGCCGGCGGCACGTGATCGTCACCGGCGGCGGCCCGGGCGTGATGGAGGCCGGCAACCGCGGCGCGCAGGAGGCGGGCGGACGCTCGATCGGGCTCGGCATCGTGCTGCCCCATGAGAGCGCGCCCAACGAATACGTGACCCCGGAGCTGAGCTTCAACTTCCACTACTTCGCCATCCGCAAGATGCACTTCCTGATGCGGGCGGAGGCGATCGCGGTGTTTCCGGGCGGGTTCGGCACGCTCGACGAGCTGTTCGAGGCGCTGACCCTGATCCAGACCAAGCGCATGGCGCCGGTCCCGATCCTGCTGTTCGGCGAGAGCTTCTGGCGCTCGATCATCGACTTCAAGGCGCTGGCGGCCTCGGGCACGATCTCGGACGCCGACCTCGAGCTGTTCCGCTTTGTCGAAACCGCCGAGGAGGCGTGGGAGGCCCTGTCAGGTCCCGTCGCCGACGCCGAGGCCAGGGCCGCCGACGCCGCCGCCGCGCGCAAGGCCGCCGACGAGGATCGCGCCAGCGGCTGAACCGCCGGGCGCGGAGGGGACCAGGGGATCTCGGGGAGAGGTCTCCCGCCGGCGTGTGGGGAGCACGCCGGCGGGCGCCTTGATACAGGCCTTTGGCCCGACCTCCGGAAAGACCGGAGGCGCGGGCGGACGTTGGAGCCTCCCGGGGTCGAGGGAGCCTCCGATGTCCGACGGACCAGGAACAGGTCCGCCTGATGAAACGCGGCCCCCCCGGAGTGTGGGAAGGGGGCGGCCGCTTTCATCCGCAGCCGGCGCGGGGACGCCGATCCACGGATGCCGATCCCGCGTCCTTCTGGGGAAAGGACGCGAACCCTGCTGCCACGACCGCTCCCGGCACGGGGCGGCGGGCGACTGCGCGGTGCGGCCGGTACGCAAATGACCAGACAATTGACCGCTTTACGCCGTACGCTGCGAAGCAGCCGAGCAAGGGACGGGCGAACCCGTCGACCCGGTTGTTTCATACGCACAGCTTATGGTTGCGATTCCGCAGCGGCGCCAGTCACGCGATCGCGTGACACGACGCGCCGGCATCTTGCATTCGCAGCCGTCCCGTATGTCCGGACTTCATGCGCTGACGAGGCCCACTGCCGTCGCCCGCACCACGCAGGAGATTCGATCCCCGACGTCCAGCTTGGCGAACAGCCGTCGCACATGAGTGTCGACCGTGTGCGCCGAGCAGCCCAGAATTCCCGCGATCGCCGGGTTGGATTTGCCCCGCGCCATCCAGGTCAGCACTTCGCGTTCGCGCACGCTCAGCGCGGGCAGAGGCCGGGCGCTGGCGTCCAGCAGGCCGCAGACGCGCAGGTGCGCCACCTGGCAGGCCGCCTGAAGCAGGCGCAGCCGTTCGGGCGCGTGACGGCCCTCGGCCTCGCCGAACGGATCCGCCCCGTCATGGCCCAGACCGATGTAGCCCATCCGCCGGCGCGGCCCGAAGGCCTGGATCGCCAGGCCCTCGCCCCCGCCCGCGGCGCGGAACCGATCCATGAAGGCGATCTCGGACTGCGACATCTGCCGAAGCGCGCCGGCCCTGCTCCAGCGGAACGGATCGCTCTCGCCCATCGCGGTCCAGGGCACCGGGTCGACCTGGACCAGGTCCTCGTCGCGGTAGGCGGCGATCCAGTCGGGATCGAAGCCGCGCGCGAAGCTCAGGCCCGACAGCTCGGGCGCGGCGGGGTCGTGGTGCAGATAGCTCAGCCGCGCGAAGCCCTCGGCCTGCGCCAGATCCATCGCCGCGGACCAGACGTCGTCCGACGCCTCGGCCGCGTCCAGGCGCACGAGGAACCGGCGGAAGCGGGCCTCGCTGGCGTTCTTCACCATACTCGTCGTCCTCTGGGTTCGCCGGGCCGCACGGGGGCCGGGAGACCGGGGGGGTGGCCGTCCGCCTGGGGAGGACGGACGGCCTGCAGCGATGACGCGACGCCCTGGGGCTCGCCGCATGAAGCAACGCATACGGTGGCCGAGCCGACGCGGGGCGACCTGACCGGTCGCCCCTGGCGCAACGTCTCCCTGTGGGCAGAAAGCTGCCGGCACGCGCCCCCGGCGCCCAGCGGCGCCGTGCGGCCCGTGCAGGTCGCCTCGACACTTCCGACGTAGTTAACGTGTGCGTAAGCCGCAATGCTGAAGCGCGTTTTTTGACCAGATGGCAACGCAACCCGGGATTGCGTTGCGCTCATGACTTCGCCCGTTCCGGTGGGCGCGGTTGCCAGGCCGGAACCGGGCGGACGGCGTCGCGGCCCGCGCGTCGCGGCGCAGATCCTGGCGCGCGGCGCATTGCAGGCCGGGGTCGCGAGGCCTACGTTGCCCTCTGACCGCGCCTGCCCGGCGCGCCCGATCCGGAGGCAGACGACATGACCGACGCGCGCCCCGCTGCGGCGGACGCCACGACGGCTCCGCTGATCGACCCGTTCGCCCGGCCGATCACCTACCTGCGCGTCTCGGTGACCGACCGCTGCGACCTCCGCTGCGTCTACTGCATGGCCGAGAACATGACCTTCCTGCCCAAGAAGGATCTTCTCAGCCTGGAGGAGCTCGAGCGCATGTGCGGCGCCTTCGTCGACCTCGGCGTGCGCAAGCTGCGCATCACCGGGGGCGAGCCGCTGGTCCGCCGCGACATCATGAAGTTCTTCGAGGCGATGGGCCGCCGCCTGGAATCGAACACCCCCGGCGGCGGGCTCGACGAGCTGACGCTGACCACCAACGCCACCCAGCTTCGCCGCTTCGCCAAACCGCTTTACGACTGCGGCGTGCGGCGGGTGAACGTCTCGCTCGACACGCTCGACGAAGGGCGCTTCCGCGAGATCACCCGCTGGGGCCGCTTCGCCCAGGTCCTCGACGGGCTGGATGCGGCGCAGGAGGCGGGGCTGCACGTCAAGATCAACGCCGTGGCGCTGAAGGGCGTGAACGACGACGAGATCCGCTCGATGACCCGCTGGTGCCACGAGCGCGGGATGGACATCACCTTCATCGAGGTGATGCCGATGGGCGACATCGGCGGCGAGGAGCGGCTCGACCAGTACATGCCCCTGACCGCCGTGCGCGAGGAGCTGGCCAAGGAATTCACGCTCGAGGACATCCCCCTGTCCACGGGCGGCCCCGCCCGCTACGTCCGCGCGCAGGAGACGGGCGGGCGCGTCGGCTTCATCACCCCCCTGACCCACAACTTCTGCGAGAGCTGCAACCGCGTGCGTCTGACCTGCACCGGCCAGCTCTACATGTGCCTCGGCCAGGACGACGACGCGGACCTTCGCGCGGCGCTGCGCGCCAGCCCCCACGACGACGCCCCGGTCCGCCAGGCGATCCGCGAGGCGATCACCCGCAAGCCCAAGGGCCACGACTTCGACTACTCCCGCCGGGAGATCCAGGGCGAGGTCGGTCGGCACATGAGCGTCACCGGGGGCTGAGTCGCCCTTCGCCCTCGGGCGATTCGTCCGGACCTGCGGATCCGCACAGACGATCCTGCCAGAAGGCCGGGACAGATGAAAAAGGGGCGGCCGCATCGCGCGGCCGCCCCTTTTGATATGTGCCGCCCCCGGCGCCGGGAGGTCGCCTGGCTTCAACGGTAGCCCGCAGCCTCGCGCGCCACGCCGGGCAGACCGGCGCGGTTCAGCGCCATGTCGTTGAGCGTGCGGTCGTCCAGCGCCTGCAGTTCGGCCAGCGTGCGGCGATACTCGCGCCAGCGGGCAAGGCGGGCCACGCTGAGCGAGGTCAAGCCGCGCAGGGTCTGGCCCAGCGTCGGGGTGGAAGCGGAGGCCGCGCGGGAGGCGGCGATCGGGGCGTCTGCGGTCAGAGCCATCTGGATATTCCTTCTCGGGCGATGGCGGCCAGCCTGAAGCGCCGGATCCGCCGTCTTTCGAGATTGGAATTTATCGATCCGATAGGTCAGGACAACGGACGTTTCGGCAAGGCCGCCTTGTGCAACGCACATACCGCAACGCAGCGGCAATGCCGCAGTGCAGCATACTAAGGTTTCCAAAAATATCTCTGGACGAACGGCCGAGGCGGCGCCAAGTCAGAGCGTCATGCTGCCTGCTCCTTTCCGTCACCCCGCCTATCGCCGCTACATCGCCGCCAACTTCTTCGGAATGAACGGCAGCTGGATGCTGCGCATCGCCATCGCGTGGCTGGCGTGGGAACTGACCGGATCCGCGGCGGTGACGGGCGTGGTCTCGTTCCTGACCTTTGCGCCCATCGTCTTCTCCGGGCCCTTCTTCGGCGTGCTCGCCGACCGCATCGACCCCAAGCGCGGGATCGTGGCGGCGCAGGCGACCCAATGCCTGTTCGGCGCGATCCTGTTCGGGCTGGCGCTGGCCGACGCGCTCTCGGCGCCGGTGCTGATGGCCTCCGCGCTCGGGATGGGGCTCGCGGCCTCGGCCTACCACCCGTTCCGCATGGCGCTGATGCCCCGGCTGGTGCCCCAGGACGTGCTGGGCCAAGCGCTGGCGATCGGGGCGCTGAACTTCAACGTCACCCGGATGATGGGCCCCGCGCTCGGCGGCTGGCTGATCCACGAATACGGCGCGCCCGGCGCCGTGGGGGTCGCGACCCTGCTGTTCGTGCCCCAGGTGATCGCCATCGCCTCGCTGGGCGCCTACCCCCCGGCCCAGACCGAGCCCGACCCCAAGGCCCGCCATGGCGTGCGCGGCGTGCTCGACCAGCTGGCCGAGGGCGCCCGCTATGCCATGGCCCAGCCGATGGTGCGCGAGGCGGTGCTGATGAACGCGCTGTTCGCCGTCGCCGCCCGCGGCAGCCTCGAGCTGTTGCCGGTGGCGGCCGACGGGCTCTACGGCCAGGGCGCGGGGGGGTTCGGCGTGCTGACCGCCACCGCCGGCGCGGGAGCGGTGCTGACGGCCGTCTACATGGCCCGCGGCGGGCGCAGCGCCGAGTCGCTGCGCAATCGCGCCCGTTTCGCCACCGCGCTGGGCCTGCTGGGCACCGCGCTGCTGGGGCTGGTGGGCAGCTGGCCCGCGGCCATCGCCACGGTCGCCCTGATCGGCGCCTGCGGGACCATGGTCGGCGTCGCCAACCAGACCATCGCCCAGCTCTCGACGCCCGAGGGCAAGCGCGGACGGGTGATGTCGCTGTGGCTGATCTCGGGGATCGGCGGGGCCTCGATCGGCTCGATCGGGATCGGGACGCTGGCCGACCTCGTGGGGCTGCAGCACGCGCTGGTGATCACCGCCATCGCCATGGCCGCGCTCGCCCCCTTCGTCGCCTGGAACATCCGCACGCGCGGCGCGCCGGAGGCCGAGCCTTCCGCCCCCACGCCCCCCCGCGCCAGCTGCGGGGTCGGCGGGGGCGGCGGCGCGACGCCCCCCACCCCGGGCGCCGTCAAGCGCTGCGCGAACGCACCCAGTCGCGCCAGGCGGTGAACAGGCCGGCGCCGATCACGATCGTCGCCCCCAGCGCCATCGGCCAGTCCAGGTTCTCGCCGAAGATCAGGATCCCGACCGAGGTCGACAGCACGATCTGCACGTATTGCACCGGCTGGGTGACAACCGCGTCCGCGGCCTCGAGCGCCTTGATGAAGAAATAGTGCCCGGCCGCCCCGGTCACGCACAGGATCCCCATCCAGATCCAGTCGGCGGGCTCGAGCCAGGTCCAGTGCCAGATGCCCGCCGCCGTGGCCACGATCAGTCCGCCGACGCCAGTGTAGAAGAAGCTGACCATGGCCGAGTCCTTGCGGCTCGCGAGCCGGGTCATCACGCCGTAGACCGCGATCCCGATGCTCGCCACCACCGCCAGCCAGATGTCGGAGTCGAACAGCCCCGGCCCCGGGCGGACGATGATCAGCACGCCCACGAAGCCCACGCCGATGGCGGTCCAGCGCCGCCAGCCCACCGCCTCGCCCAGCACCGGGACCGAGAGGGCGGCGAGGATCAGCGGGTTGGCCGCGAACAGCGACATGGTCGCCGCCAGCCCCACCTTGGCGAATGCGGTGATCGCCACCACCACCTGCGCGGCCAGCAACCCGCCGCGGGCGAGCTGCAGCCACACGTTCGCCGAGACGGCGGAGCGCCGGATGCCCCCCGGCGCGTTCAGCGCGCGCACCACCACGAAGGCCGCGAAGGCCCAGTAGCGGATCATCACGATGAAGACCGGCGGATAGGCCTCGGCCAGGTGCTTCGAGACGCCGTCCTGCGCCGCGAAGATGGTCACCGCGAGCAATGCGAAGCCGAGACCCTTGCGGGCGCTTTGGGGAACCATGGGTCGTCCGATGAGGAAGGGTCGCGGAAACGGCCGCTTCGCCCGGCCACACGCTCTCCTTACAATCCGAGCCCGCCGTCGGCGTCAAGCGTTGCGCTGCAGCGCGCCGCGCAAGCTCGTCCTGCGTGGCGCGCATGGCGCGGACGGGCGGGGCTGCAGGGGGCTCGCGTCCCGATCCCGCCCCTCCGATCCGTTTGGCGCGACGCGCGACGGCCCGGCCGCTCCGCAGGTCAGCCGCGCGCTTCGTTCAGCAGCTCCGGCGGCAGGAAGGTGCGGTTCCAGGTCGGCGAGATCAGGATCTCGTTGATGCAGACATGCGGCGGCGCCTCGGCCACGAACTGCACCGCCCGGCCCAGGTCCTCGGACTGGAGCATGCGCGCGCGCACCGCCTCCGAGGGGGGCACGGGGCGCTTCTCCATGATCGGGGTGTTCACCTCGCCCGGCATGATCACGCAGGAGCGGATGCCGTTGGCCCCCTCCTCCATGTTGATCGAGTGGCTCAGCGCCACCACCCCGTGCTTGGAGGCGTTGTAGGCCGGTCCGGTGATTTTCGAGGCGTGCCGCCCCGCCCAGGAGCTGACCATGATGATCAGCCCGCCGCCGGCCGCGCGCATCTGCGCCATCACCGGGATGGTGCAGTTCATCACCCCGGTCAGGTTGACGTCGACCACCATGCGGAAGTCCTCGGCCGAGATCTCGCCCGAGTGCCGCTTGGGCACGTTCACCCCGGCGTTGGCCACCAGGATGTCGACGCGCCCGAACTCCGCCTCGATCGAGCGGGCCGCGGCCGCGCAGGCGCCGGCGTCCGAGACGTCGAGCGGCGCCACCTCTGCGATCCCGCCGGCGGCCTCGATGTCGGCGGCGACCCGGTCGAGTTCGGCCTGCCGCCGCCCGGTCAGGACCACCCGCGCGCCCGAGGCGGCCAGCGCCCTGGCCGAGGCCTCGCCGATTCCCCCGCCCGCGCCCGTCACCCAGGCCGTCTTTCCATCCAGCGCGCCCATGTCGTCCTCCCGTCTCATTGTCGTTCGCCCGGCAGCCTAGCGCCGCGAAGGTCGCCGCGCGAGAGGTCGCGACCGCCTGCGCCCGCCCTACCCCAACCCCGCGGCCCGGTCCGCCTCCGCCTGGGCGGCCTGCCGCTCGGCCGGCACGTAGAGGCGGTTCCAGGACGGCGAGATCAGGATCTCGTTCACGCAGACATGGGGCGGGCTCTCGAGCGCGAAGCGCGCCGCGCGGGCGACGTCCCGGGGCTGGAGCATCCGCGCGCGCATCCCCGGCGTCGGCGCGTCGTCCTTGGCCGCCAGCAGCGGCGTCGAGACCTCGCCCGGCATGATCGCGCAGGCGCGGATGCCGTTGGCGCCCTCCTCCATGTTGAGCGTGTGGCTGAAGGCCGAGACCGCCTGCTTGGAGGCGTTGTAGGCCGCCCCCGTGAACGGCTGCACATGCCGCCCGGCCCAGGAGCAGATCAGCGCCATCCCACCCCCGCCCCGCGCCCGCATCCCCGGCAGGACCGCCAGCGCGGCGTTGACCACGCCGTTGGCGTTCACGTCCATCACCCGCGCCGCCTCGAGCGGATCGAGCTGCGCCAGCGCCCGACGGCGGATGTTGACGCCGGCGGCCGCCACCAGGAACGCGACGGGGCCCAGTTCGGCCTCGGCCTGCGCCACCGCCGCGGCGCAGGCGGCGGGGTCGGTGACGTCGAGCGGCAGGGCCAGCGCCTCGGCGCCCGCCGCGCGCAGGGCCTCGACGCGGGCCTCCAGCGCGGGGGCGTCGCGGTCGCTCAGCGCCAGGCGCGCGCCGGCGGCCGCCAGCGTCTCGGCGCAGGCCGCGCCGATGCCGCTGGCCGCCCCCGTGATCCAGATCCCCTGTCCGCGAAGCTCCATCCCGCATCCTCCTGGCCGTGGATGCGCAGGGATACCTCGTCTCGCCCCACAAACGTCCGGACATTTCGCCGCCGGAGCTCTCCGGCGCCCGCGACACCTCTGAATTCGATTGTTTTCGCGCCGCGAGGATCGGATGCTGTACGGAACCCGGAACAACCGGAGGAGGATGACGATGCGCAGACGGTTCGTATGGATGGGCGCCGCGCTGGGCCTGTTGGCCGCGCCGGGGCTCGCGGCGGCGGCGGAGGTCGAGACGGCCTTCGCGGCGATGGACGCGAACGGCGACGGGATGCTGGACGTGGACGAGTATGTCGCCTCGGTCGTCGGGCATTTCGCGACGCTGGACGCGGACGGCGACCGGATGCTGACGCTCGCAGAGATCGACGAGGCCGACCCGGCCGAGTTCGCGAAGGCCGACCGGGACGGCGATGGCATGCTGTCGCTGGGCGAAGCGGTGGGCGACCGCATGGTCCGCTTCTTCGAGGCCGACGCCTCGCGCGACGGCATGGTCACGCTGACCGAGATCAACGTCTACCTGGAGGGACTGGAATGACCCGCCTTTCAACCCCGATGCGCGCCGCCGCGGCGGCGCTGGCGCTGGCCGCGCTCGCCGGCTGTTCGGGCGTGCCGATCGACAAGCAGACCCAGGGCCAGATCCTGGGCGGCGTCACCGGCGCGGCCGTCGGCTCGTTGTTCGGCGGCGGCAGCGGTCAGATCGTGGCCACGGGCGCGGGCGCGGTGATCGGCACCATCGCCGGTGGCGAGATCGCCAAGGACATGTGATCCCGCCCGCCAGGGCCCGGACGCAAGAAGAGGGGCCCGCGGGGGCCCCTCTTCGATTTCGGGCCGGGCGAAATCCGCCCGGCGTCCCGCTCAGAACGGGCTGTCGGGGAAATAGAACTGCTCGGCGTTCTCCGGCGTGATCCGCTGGGAGCCGATGATGAACCGGCCCGAGACCGGCGTGGCCGAGACCAGGCCCAGCGCGGTCAGCTCGATCGCGGTGGCGATCTGCGCGGGCGGGTAGGTGACGTTCACGGGCAGGCGGGGGTCGCCATCCATGATCCGCTTGACGATCTCCTTCATGCCGGCGCCGCCGACCACCCACATCTCGTCCTCGCGGCCGGCCTGGCTGATCGCCTCCAGCACGCCGATGGCCATGTCGTCGTCGGCCGCCCAGACCGCGTCGATGTCGTCGTACTTGGACAGGAAGTCCTGCATCACGTTGAACGCGTCGTCGCGATTCCAGTTGCCGTGCTGCATGTCCAGCACGTTGATGCCCGAGCCCTCGATCGCCGCCTGGAAGGCCTCGACCCGCTCGTTGTCGAGCGTGGTGGGGATGCCGCGCAGGACCACGACGTTGTCGCCCTCGCCCAGCGTCTCGGCGAAGTACTCGCCCGCCACGCGGCCGAAGCCGGTGTTGTCGCCGGCGACGTAGAGGTCCTCGATGCCCGGCACCGACAGGCCGCGGTCGACGACGGTCACCCAGATGCCCTGCTCCTTGACCGCCTGCACCGGCGAGGTCAGGGGCTCGGATTCGAAGGGCAGGACCACCAGCGCGTCGATGCCGCGGGTGGCGACCATGTCCTCGATGTCGTTGACCATCTTGCCGGCGTCGCCCGACGTCGCCAGCACGAAGCTGAGCTGGGGATAGGTCTCCTCCAGCCGCGAGATCGCCTCGCGCGCGTGGAAGTTCAGCCCGCCCATGAAGCCATGGGTGGCCGAGGGGATGGCGACCCCGATGGTGTACTCCTCCTGCGCCATCGCCGGCGTGGCGGCGGCGCCGAGGCTCAGGGCCGCGCCCAGCGCGGCGCCCTTGAAGATATCCCTGCGGTTCATCTGATTTCCTCCCAGTGCATGTCTCCGGCGCCCCCCTGGGGCCGGGATGGTTCTTCGGCCGATCAGTCCTCGGCCTTCCTCTCCCGCTGCAGCACGACGGCGAGAATGACGATCACGCCCTGGATCGCGCCGTTGAGATACGGGCTGACGATCGAGGCGAGGTTCAGGATGTTGTCGATCAGGCTCAGGATCAGCACGCCGACCACCGCGCCCCAGACCCGGCCGAAGCCGCCCTTGAGCACGGTGCCGCCGATGATCACCGCCGCGATCGCCTCCAGCTCCCACAGCACGCCTGTGGAGCCCGAGGCCGAGCCGAGGCGCGGCACGTACATGATGGTCGCGACCCCCACCAGCAGCCCCAGCAGGGCGTAGGTGGCCATGCGGATCCGGTCCACGCGCACGGCGGAATAGCGGGCCACCTGCTCGTTGGCGCCGATGGCCGCGCAGTGCCGCCCGAAGGGGGCCGAGCGCATCGCCAGCTCCCCCAGGATCGCCACCAGCGCGAAAACGATGATCGGCCAGCTGATCCCGAACGGCCCGTCGTAGTAGACCGGGCGATAGAGCGAGCGCAGCTCGAAGCTCAGCGAGATCGTGCCCCCGTCCGCGAGCCAGGTGGTCAGCGAGCGATAGACGCCCATCGCGCCGAGCGTGACGATGAACGGCTCGATCCGCACGCGGGCGACCAGCGCGCCGTTGACCATGCCCGCGAACAGGCCCGTCAGCAGCGCCACGCCCATCCCCGCGACGATGGTGAAGACCGAGACGCCCAGCGGCTCGATCATCGCGTTCATCGCGAGGATGGTCACGCCGGCGGTGAAGGCCGACATCGAGCCGACCGACAGGTCGATCCCGCCGGCGGTGATCACGAAGGTCATGCCCACCGCGATGATGCCGATGAAGGCCGAGCGGGCGAGCACGTTCTGCACGTTGCCCGCCGAGAGGAAGTTGTCGTTCAGCGAGGCCCCCAGGATCACCAGCGCCGCCAGCGCCAGCAGCGGCCCCAGCACGTGCAGGTTGATCCGCCGGCGCGGGCGGCGGGGGGGCTCGGACTCCGTCGGGATGGCGTCGGCGGTCATGCGGGCTCGGGCTCCTTCTCGTCCAGGCCCATGGCCAGGCGCAGGATCGCGGATTCGGAGATCGCCTCCCCCTCCAGCTCGCCGGCGATGCGGCCGCGGTTCATCACCACGATCCGGTCGGCGAGCCCGATGACCTCGGGCAGTTCGGAGGAGACGACGATGACGCTCTTCCCCGCCGCGGCCAGCGCGGCGATGAAGGCGTAGATCTGGGATTTCGTGCCGATGTCGATGCCCCGGGTCGGCTCGTCGATGATCACGATCCCGGGCTCGGCCAGCATGGTCTTGGCCAGCAGCAGCTTCTGCTGGTTCCCGCCCGAGAGGCCGCCCGCGTCCATCGTCAGGTCGCGGGCGCGCAGGTCGAATTCCTCGACCGCGCGGGTCAGGGCGCGGGCCTCGGCGGCCTTGTCGATGCGCAGGCCGCCGCGGGTGAAACGGTCGAGCGCCAGCAGCGTCAGGTTCTCCTGCAACGGGAAGCCCAGCAGCAGGCCCTTTTCCTTGCGGTCCTCGGTCAGGTAGGCGAGGCCCGCCTCGCGCATCGCGCGGGGGTCCTCGGTCTTCACCTTGCGGCCGAAGACCTCGACCTCGCCGCGGGCCGGGCGCAGGCCGGCGACGCCCTCCATCAGCTCGGTGCGCCCGGCGCCGACGAGGCCGGCGAAGCCCAGCACCTCGCCCTTGCGCAGGCGGAACGAGGCGTCCCTGGCATGACCCGGCACGGTCAGGCCGCGCACCTCGAGCACGGTCTCGGCCCCGGGGACCGCCTTGGGCGGAAACAGGTTGGACAGCTCCCGGCCCACCATCGCCTCGGCCATCGCGTGCTCGGTGAAGCCCTCGGCCGCGCGCGAGGCGACGCGATGGCCGTCCCGCAGCACCGTCACCCGGTCGGCGATCCGCGCCACCTCGCCCAGCTTGTGGGAGGTGTAGAGGATCGCGGTCCCCTCCGCCCGCAGCCGCTCGATCTGCTCCAGCAGCACGTCGGTCTCGCGCGCGGTCAGCACGGCGGTCGGCTCGTCCATGATCAGCACGCGGGCGTTCTGACCGAGCGCCTTGGCGATCTCGACCATCTGCCGCTCGGGCACCGAGAGGTCGCGGCAGCGCAGCCGCGGATCCACGGTGCAGTCGAGCCGGGCCAGCAGGCGCCGGCACTCCGCCTGCATGTCCTTCGAGCGGAGGAACGGACCCCGGCGCAGTTCGCGGCCAAGGAACATGTTCTCCTCGACCGTCAGGGGCATGGCGAGGTTGAATTCCTGGTGGATCAGGATCACCCCCTCCGCCTCCGCCTCTCGGTGGGAGGCGAAGGCGGCCGGGCGCCCGTCCACCTCCAGCCCGCCGCCGGAGGGGGCCAGGTAGCCGCCCAGGATCTTCATCAGGGTGGACTTGCCGGCGCCGTTCTCGCCGATCAGGGCGTGGACCTCGCCGGGGTGCAGCTCGAAATCGACGTCGAACAGCACCTGGTTGGGGCCGAACAGACGCGAGATCCCCCGCGCCGCCAGGGTGGGGGCGGCCGCCGCGGCCTCTGGCGCCAGGGCGCTCACGTCAGCCTCGTCCACTTGCCGTCGCGCCCGGCCGAGGCGACGCAGGCCTCGACGAAGCGCACCCCGGCCAGCCCGTCCGCGACGCCGGGAACCAGCACCTCGGAGGAGAGCGCGGCGCCCTCGCGCCGCGCGCGGATGGCGCGGGCGGCCTCGACATAGATGTTGCCGAAGGCTTCCAGATAGCCCTCCGGATGGCCCGGGGGCACGCGCTGCAGGCGGGTGGCGGCGGGGCCGGCGGTGGCGCGGGTCAGGATCCGCGGAGCCTCGCCGAGCGGGGTGGCGATCAGGTGCTCGGGCGCCTCGTGGGACCACTCCAGCCCGCCCTTGTCGCCGTAAAGGCGCAGGGTCAGGCGGTTCTCGTTCCCCGGCGCGACCTGGCTGCACCACAGCGCGCCCTTGGCGCCCGAGGCGTAGCGCAGCATCGCCCGCGCGTCGTCGTCGAGCGTGCGGCCCGGCACGAAGCTGGTGATGTCGGCCGAGACCGCCTCCGGCGTCTCGCCCGCCACGAAGCCGGCGAGGTGGAAGGCGTGGGTGCCGATGTCCCCCAGCGCGCCCCCGGCGCCGGAGCGGGCGGGATCGGTGCGCCACTCGGCCTGCTTCGAGCCCTCGGTCTCGACCGCCGTCGCCAGCCAGTCCTGCACGTATTCGACCTGCACGCCGCGCAGGCGGCCGATGAAGCCCTCGGCGACCATGGCGCGGGCTTCGCGCAGCATCGGATAGCCGGAATAATTGTGGGTCAGGACGAAGAGCGCGTCGGATTTTTCCGCCTCGCCCGCTAGCTTCTTCGCCTCGGCGCCGGTCGCGGTCATCGGCTTGTCGCAGATCACATGGATGCCGCGGCGCAGGAAGGCGCGGGCGGGGGCGAAGTGGAGGTGGTTCGGCGTCACGATCGCCACCGCCTCGATCCCGTCCTTCAGCCGCGCCTCGCGCCTGGCCATCGCCTCGAAGTCGTCGTAGATCCGATCCGGCGAGAGGCCCAGCGCCGCCCCGCTCTCCTGCGCCCGCTCAGGGGTGGAGGAGAGGGCGCCGGCGACCAGCTCGAACTCCCCGTCCATGCGCGAGGCGATGCGGTGCACCGCCCCGATGAAGGCGTCCTTGCCCCCGCCCACCATGCCGAGGCGGATGGGGCCCGTGCGGCCGGCGAAGCGGCTCATCGGTCGAGCCCCAGCATCTTGCGGTTGGCGGCCTCGTCCGCGCCGCCGTCGGCGAAATCGTCGAAGGCGCGGTCGGTGACGCGGATGATGTGGTCGCGCACGAACTGCGCGCCCTCGCGGGCGCCGTCCTCGGGGTGCTTGAGGCAGCATTCCCACTCGACCACCGCCCAGCCGTCGAAATCCATCGCGGCGAGCTTGGCGAAGATCGCGCCGAAATCCACCTGACCGTCGCCCGGAGAGCGGAAGCGGCCGGCGCGGTCCACCCAAGCCTGGAAGCCGCCGTAGACGCCCTGGCGGCCGGTCGGATTGAACTCGGCGTCCTTGACGTGGAACATCCCGATGCGCTCGGCGTAATCGTCGAGATGCGCCACGTAATCCAGGCACTGCAGGACGTAGTGGCTGGGATCGTAGAGCATTTTCGCGCGGGAATGGTTCGCGACCCGCTCGAGGAACATCTCGAAACTGGCGCCGTCGTGCAGGTCCTCGCCGGGGTGGATCTCGTAGCAGATGTCCTGGCCCAGCTCCTCGGCGGCGTCCAGGATCGGGCGCCAGCGGGCGGCGAGCTCGTCGAAGGCGGCCTCGACCAGCCCCGCGGGGCGCTGCGGCCAGGGGTAGAGATAGGGCCAGGCCAGCGCGCCCGAGAAGGCCGCGATCCGGTCGAGGCCGAAGTTGCGCGAGGCTTGAAGCGTCAGCTTCACCTGCTCCACCGCCCAGTCCTGCCGGGCCTTGGGGTTCCCGCGGACCTCGGCCGGCGCGAAGCCCTCGAAGGCGAGATCGTAGGCGGGGTGAACGGCGACCAGCTGGCCCTGGATATGGGCCGAAAGCTCGGTGATCGCGACGCCCGCCTCGGCGGCCTGGCCGGCGATCTCGTCGCAATAATCTTTCGAGGACGCGGCGCGGGCCAGATCCAGGAACCGCCCCTCACCCGAGGGGACCTGGACGCCGGCATAGCCGCACTCGGCCGCCCAGCGGGTGATCGACCGCCAGTCGTCGAACGGCGCCTGGTCGCCGGCGAACTGCGCCAGGAACAGGCCGGGGCCCTGGATGGTCTTCACATGCGCCTCCCTGCGCCGCGCGCCGTGCCGTAGCGGATTCGGCGCTGCAATCGTTTGCACCGGAAGCTTGCAGAGGATGAAATCGTTTACAACCCCTTTTGCGCAGGCCAGATTGGCCGCGCTGCAACAAGGGGGCCCCCGGCGCGGATGAACGGAAGACCGGTCACGATCCAAGACGTCGCGCGCGAGGCGGGCGTCTCGACGGCCACCGTCAGCCGCACGCTCTCCAAGCCCTCTGTGGTGGCGAAACCGACCCGACAGGCGGTGCTGCGGGCGGTGCAGAAGACCGGCTACCAGGTGAACCACCTGGCGCGGAACCTGCGCCGGCAGCGAACGGGCAGCGTGATCGCGCTGGCCCCGAACCTCGCCAACCCGTTCTTCAGCCAGATTCTGGCGGGGATGTCGGCGGTGCTCAGCGCGCGCAACTACGGGCTGCTGATCGCCGACACCCAGATGGGCCCGGATCCGGACGAACGGCTGAGGCGCTATCTCGCCTCCGGCATGGCCGACGGGCTGGTCCTGTTCGACGGGGGGCTCTCGCCCGCGGCGCTGGACGTGCCCGGCCGCCCGCCGGTGGTCGCGGCGTGCGAGTGGCTGCCCGCAGACCTGCCCTCGATCCGGGTCGACAACGCCCATGGCGCGGCGCTGGCGGTGGACCATCTTGCCGACCTCGGCCACCGCCGGATCGGCCATGTCACGGGACCGCGCACCAACGTGCTGGCCCGCACCCGCAAGGACGGCTGGCGCGCGGCCATGGCCCGCCGCGGGCTGGAGGCGCGCGACAGCTGGATCTTCGAGGGCGACTTCTCGATGGACAGCGGCGCGCTGGCGGCCGAGCGCTGGGCCGCCGCCCCCGACCGCCCCACCGCCCTGTTCTTCGCCTCGGACGAGATGGCGGTGGGCTTCCTCGGCGCCCTGCGGCGGATCGGGGCGCAGGCGCCGCGCGACGTCTCGGTGGTGGGCTTCGACAACATCGAGGTCTGCGCCCACCTCTCCCCGGCGCTCACCACCATCCGCCAGCCCCGGACCCTGATCGGAGAGCGCGCGGCCGGCCTGCTGCTGGACCTGATCGGCGGCGGAACCGGCGAGGGGATCGAAGGCATGGTCGAGGTCGAGCTGGTGGTGCGCGACAGCACCGCCCCCCCGAGCTGAGCCCCCCGAGCCGAGGGGGGCTCAGGTCAGACCGTCGGCCCGAGCCGCGCTCAGGGCAGGCGGTCGAGCCAGCCCAGCTCCCGCGCCTGACGGGCCTCGAAGGCGGCGATCTCGGCGGCGTGGCCCAGCGTCAGGTCCACCACGTCGACCCCGCGCAGCAGGCAGTCGCGGCGGAAGCCGTCAACCTCGAAGCGATCCACGGCGCCGTCGGGACCGGTCAGGGCGCCCGCCTCCAGGTCGATGGCGATCTCGGCGCCCGGCTCGGCCTCCAGAGCGGCCAGAAGCGCCTCGATCCGGGCCTCGGGCAGGCGCACCGGCAGGGCGCCGTTCTGGAAGCAGTTGTTGAAGAAGATGTCGCCGAAGCTGGGGGCGACGAAGGCGCGAAAGCCGTTGTCGATCAGCGTCGTGACCGCCGACTCCCGCGACGAGCCGCAGCCGAAGTTGCGCCGGGCGACCAGGATCCGGGCGCCGGAGAACGCCGGCCGGTTCATCGGAAAGCCGGCGCGCGGCGCGCCGTCGGCATCCAGCCGCAGATCGTGGAAGCAGGCGGCCACCTGCTCCTCCCGCGGGCGGGCGAGGAAGCGCGCCGGGATGATCTGGTCGGTGTCCACATTGGCGAGCGGCAGCGGCAGGGCGGGGGCGCGCAGGGCGACGAAGGGCTCCATGGCGTGTCTCCTCACAGCATCCGGCGGACGTCGGCGAAGCGGCCCTCGACCGCCGCGGCCGCGGCCATGGCGGGGCTGACGAGGTGGGTGCGCACGCGCTGCCCCTGCCGTCCCTGAAAGTTGCGGTTGGTGGTCGAGGCGATCCGCTCTCCCGGCCGGCCGACGTCGCCGTTCATGCCCACGCACATCGAGCAGCCGGGCTCGCGCCACTCGACCCCCGCCTGGCGGAACACGGCGTCCAGTCCCTCGGCCTCGGCCTGCGCCTTGACCAGGCCCGAGCCGGGAACCACCCAGGCCGGGCGCGCGGTCTTGCGGCCGCGCAGCACGCGGGCGGCCTCGCGCAGATCCTCGATGCGGCTGTTTGTGCACGAGCCGATGAAGACGCGGTCCACCTCGATCCCCTCGATCGCAGCGCCCGGGGTCAGGCCCATGTAGTCCAGGGTGCGGGCCAGCCCCTCGCGCGAGGCGGCGTCGGGGGCGGCGGCGGGGTCGGGCACGCGGCCGTCGACCGGGCTCGCCTCCTCGGGGCTGACGCCCCAGGTGACCATCGGCGCGAGGGTCGAGGCGTCGAGCCGCGCCTCCCGGTCGAAGACGGCGTCGGGATCGGAGGGCAGCGCGCGCCAGTGGGCCAGCGCCCGGTCCCAGTCGGCGCCCTGCGGCGCGTAGGGGCGGCCTGCGAGATAGGCGAAGGCGGTCTCGTCGGGGGCGACCATGCCGGCGCGGGCGCCGGCCTCGATGGACATGTTGCACAGGGTCAGGCGGCCCTCGACGCTCAGCGCCCGCACCGCCTCGCCGGCGTATTCGATGACGTGGCCCGCGCCGCCGCCGGCGCCGATGGCCGCGATCATCGCCAGCGCCAGGTCCTTGGCGCTCACCCCCGCAGGCGCGAGCCCGTCGAAGGTGACGCGCATGGTCTTCGGGCGGCGCTGCCACAGGCATTGCGTGGCCATCACGTGGGCGACCTCGGACTGGCCGACGCCGAAGGCCAGCGCCCCCAGCGCCCCGTGGGTCGAGGTGTGGCTGTCCCCGCAGACCAGGGTCAGGCCGGGCTGGGTCACCCCCTGCTCGGGCCCGACCACATGGGCGATCCCCTGCCGCGCGTCGCCGAGATCGAACATCGTGAAGCCGTGGCGGGCGGCGTTGGCGGTCATCGTCTCCAGCGCCTTGCGGCGCAGGGGCGCCAGCGCCTCCGGCCCCGAGGCGACGAAATGGTCGGGCGTCCCGAACGAGCGGTCGGGCCGCCGCAGCGGCAGCCCCCGCTCATGCAGCTTGGCGAAACAGCCGCCGGAGCCGTCGTGCATCAGGTGCCGGTCGATATACAGCAGCGTGTAGCCGTCATCGCGCTCGACCACCGCGTGGCTGTCCCAGATGCGGTCGAAGAGGGTGCGCGGAGGCGCGGGGCGGGCGGTCATTCGGGGGATCCTCCCTGGCGCGTCGCGCGCCGTGATCGAGCGGCGCTCACTCGGCCGCGGCGCGCGCGCCGGCGTCGGCGGGGTCGCGGAAGGCGGTGCGGCGGCGGTCCCACTCGGCCGCGTCGAACTTCGCGAACAGCGCGCCGGGGGAGGAGCGGTTGGGCGGGAACCGCTCCTCCGCGAGATCCCGCAGCAGGGTGTCGCAGGCCTCGAAGATGCCGCGCAGCAGCAGGCCCGGGACGATCGAGACGGCGTAGCCCAGCGCCCGCGCGTCGGCGATGGGGACATCGGGGCTCTTGCCGCCGCGGACCATGTTCAGAAGGCAGGGGCCCTCGATCCGGCGGGGGATCTCGCGCACCTCGTCCATGGTCTGGGGCGCCTCGACGAAGATCAGGTCGGCGCCGGCGGCGCGGGCGAGGTTGCCCCGCGCGATGGCCTCCTCAAACCCCGCCGGGCCGCGGGCGTCGGTGCGCGCCACGATGACGAAGTCGGGCGACGTGCGCGCGGCGGCGGCGGCGCGGATCTTGGCGGCGAAATCCTCGCGGCTCGCCAGCTCCTTGTCGTCAAGGTGGCCGCACTTCTTCGGAAACGCCTGGTCCTCGATGTGGATCGCGGCGACGCCCGCCCTCTCGAACTCCTGCACCGTGCGCCAGACGTTCAGTTCGTTGCCATAGCCGGTGTCGGCGTCCGAGATCAGCGGCAGGTCCGAGGCGTCGACGATGCGCCGGGCGTTGGCCACCATCTCGGTCATCGTGATCAGCCCGTAGTCCGGGTAGCCCAGCGCCATCGAGGTGCCGGCCCCGGTCATGTAGACCGCCGGAAAGCCCGCGGCGGCGACCATGCGGGCGGTGATCCCGTCGATGGCGCCGGGGGCGACGAGCATCTCGCCCTTTGCCAGCAGGGCGCGGAGGGTCGCGGCATGGGTCGCGGCTGGGGTCATGACTTGGGCTCCTTGAAATCTCTGGCCGGGGTTTCCGGCGCGTCCAGCATGTCGAGGCCGAGGTCGTAGCGCAGGCGCATCCGGTCGGGCGGGGCCAGCATCTCGAGGTATTCGACCGCCCGCCCGTCGCGCGCGATCATCAGGCAGCGCAGGTCGATCAGGGCGGCGCCCACCGGCACCCCCAGCCGCGAGGCCGACAGCGGATCGGCCAGCGCGGCCGAGACCAGCTGCCGGGTGGCGGTGACCTCGGCCCCCGCGCGGGCCAGCAGGGCGTGGAGGGGCTGCTCGCCCAGTTCGGTCTCGGTCCAGGTCCGGCCCAGCGCCTCGGGCACGAACGAGGTCAGCACCCCGAAGGGCGCCCCGTCCTGAAAGCGCACGCGCACGGCGCGCTGGACCGGGGCCTCGGCCCCCCGCCACAGGCGCTTGGCCGCAAAGCCGCGGGCCTCGACGTAGTCGAACTCCAGCACCTTCGCGACGGTCTCGGCGCCCATGGCGATGATGTTGTCGACGATGGACCCGCCCGATGCGTTCAGCGGATAGCCCAGCCCCCGCACCCGCGTGCGCCGCCCGGCCCCCCGCTCGACCAGCCCCTGCTCATGCAGCGAGGCCATGGCCCGCCGCACCGTGATGCGCGAGACGCCGTAGAGCTCGGTCAGCTTCTCCTCGGTCGGCAGGGCGTCCCCCTCGGCATAGCGGCCCGAGGAGATCGCGTCGGCCAGCACCAGATACAGCTGATGGTGCAGCGGCGCGCCCTGCCCGCGGTCGAGGATCGTCTCTCCGCTCATGCGCCGTGCCCCGCGGGCGCCACGCCCCGGCGCAGGCGCCGGTCGATGGCCAGCAGCCCCATGTTGGCGGCGACCGCGAAGATCGAGATCAGGACCGCGACCGCCAGGATCGTCTCGACGTCATGCAGGTCGATGGCCTTCATCAAGAGGAACCCCAGGCCCCGCTGCGAGGCGAACAGCTCCCCCAGCATCGAGCCCAGAAGCGTCAGCGAGAAGCCCAGCCGCAGCCCCGCAAAGACCTCCGGCAGGGCCGCGGGCAGCAGCACGTGGCGGGCGCGCTGGGCCGGGCTCAGGCGCAGGGCGCGGGCGGTGCGGATCTGGACCGCGGGGATGTTGCGCACCGCGTTCAGGGTGAACAGCGCCACCGGAATGATGCCGTGGAACGCCCCGAAGGCGACCTTGGCCTGCATCCCCAGCCCGAACAGCAGCAGGATCACCGGATAGAGCGTCACCTTGGGGATCGAGTAGAGCGTCACCAGCACCGGCTCGGCCGCCTCTCCGGCGAGGCGCGAGCCGCCCAGCCCCAGGCCGATCAGCACGCCCCCCATCCAGGCGATCAGCAGCGCCTGCCCGAAGGCCATGGCGGTCTCGGCGAGATGGGGCAGGAAGCGAGCCTGCCCGACCATCTCGACCATGTGGGCCAGCGTCGGCGCGGGCGCGGTGATCGCCACGTCGCCGGCCAGCTCGTGGGCGAGCTGCCAGAGCACCAGGATCGCCAGGGTCACCACCGCGGGCCCCCGCAGGGCCCCCAGGGCTGCCAGCACAGGCCGCGCAGACGCGGCGACGGGTTCTGCGGCGGCGGTCACAGGCCCCTCCGTTTCAGCATCCGGCGCTCCCAGGCGAAGACGGTCATGTTGAACGTCGTCACCAGCGCCAGGACGATCAGGATCAGCGCGTACATGCGCCGGTTGTTGAAGTTGTCGTAGGCGTAGGCGATCTCGTGCCCGATGCCCTCGGTCGACATGATGAACTCGCCGGCGATGACGCCGATGAAGGAATAGGCCACCGCCAGCTTCAGCCCCGAGAGGATGTGCGGCGCCGCCGCCGGCAGGCGCACCCGCCAGATCTCGGAGGCCAGCGACAGCCGGTGCACCCGCGCCGTGCGCGCCAGCACCGAGGGCACCCGGTCGAGCCCCGCCATCGTCGCCAGGATCATCGCGACCATGGCAAACAGCGTCGCCAGCACGATCAGCGGCGTGCGCCCCAGTCCGAAGACCACGATCAGCAGCGGATAGAAGGCGATGTGCGGGATCGAGTAGTAGGAGGCGAGGAACGGCGACACCGCGCGCCTGAGCGGCGGGATCCGGGTCAGCGCGAAGCCCACGCAGAAGCCGCCCACGATCGCCAGCGCCATGGCGATGGCCACCGCCTCGACCGTCACGCCGAAGTGGCGCCAGAACTCGGGGTCGCCCAGCGCCTCGATCGCGCCGGCCAGCATCGCCGAGGGCGCGACGACCATCGTCGGCGGGATCGCGCCGGTCCGGCAAGCGATCTCGAGCGCGGCGACGGCCCCCACGATCACCGTGGTGCGCAGGATCGCGGCGGGGGTCATCGCGCGCCCCCCACGGGCGCCTCGGCCCCCTGCCCCATCGCGCGCAGGGATTCCCCGCGCAGCAGCGTCCACAGGCGCGAGGTGACGGCGCCGAACTCGGCCCTCTCCGCGAGGCTCGAGTCGCGCTCGCGGTCCCAGCCGGTCTCCACGATCTCGATGAAGCGGCCGGGGCGGGCCGACATCACCCCGATGCGGTCCGAAAGCAGGTTCGCCTCGTCCAGCGCGTGAGTGATCAGCATCACCGTGGCGCCGGTCTCGCGCCACAGACGCAAGAGCTCGTCGCCCATCAGCAGGCGGGTCTGCTGGTCGAGCGCGCCGAACGGCTCGTCGAGCAGGATCAGCCGCGGCTGCATCACCAGGGTGCGGGCGATGCACACCCGCTGGCGCATGCCGCCCGAAAGCTGGCTGGGATAGGCGTTGCGGAAATCGCGCAACCCCATGAAGCCGATGGCGAAATCGACCCTTCGCCGGGTCTCTCCGGCCTCGACGCCCGCGCGGCGCAGACCGAAGGCGACGTTGTCCTCGACCGAGAGCCAGGGGAAGCTCGCGTCCTCCTGGAACACCACCCCGACCCCGTCGGGCACGTCGCCGGCGATGCGGTTCCCCTCGAACTCAACCGTGCCCTCGGTGGGCGGCGCCAGCCCCGCCAACACGTCCAGCAGGGTCGACTTCCCGCAGCCCGAGGGGCCCACGACCGAGAAGAACTCCCCCTGCTTCAGGTCCAGGTCGATGGGCCCCAGCGCGTGCACGTCCGGCCCGCCGGAGCGGCCGGGATAGACCCGCGTCACGCCCCGCAGCCGCGCATGGACGGCCTCCGCCGCCCCCGCCTGGGGCGGGGGCGGGGCGACCTCGGCGAGCATCGTCGCGCTCACTGGATCGCCTTTCCGTCAAGCAGGCTGTCGTCGACATACTGCGTCCAGTCGAGCGGCAGCTCCACCAGGCCGACGGCGGCCATCATCTTGGCCATGCCGTCCATCGCGGCATAGTCGAAGGCGCCGGGCTTCCACCACTCGGGCGTCATCTCGCGGATGTTGGCCATGGCGGTGGCGATGGTCTGCGTGTCCATCCCGTAGGCCTTGGCGATCAGCTCCGCGGCCTCGTCGGGGTTGTCGTAGATGAACTGCACCGCGCGGGCGCGCACGGCGATGATGGCGCGCACGTCCTCGGGCCGCTCGGCCAGCATCTCGTCGGTGGCGATCCCCACGGTCGAGGCCGAGTAGGGGATCAGGTCGTTCATCCAGCTCAGCTTCTGGTAGGAGGTCCCGTCGGCCTGCTTGCGGGTGAAGATCGGCTCGGGGATGATGGCGACGTCGATCTCGTTATGCTCCAGCGCCGTCAGCCCGGCCGAGAAGCCGCCGATCGCGACCATCTCGACGTCGTCCGGCGTCAGCCCGGCGTTGTCGAGAATGCCGAGGAAGATCGCCTCGGACACCGACTTGGGCCGCGAGAACACCAGGCGTTTGCCCTTCAGATCCTCGACATTCTCCAGTTTCTCGCCGGGACGGGTGACCAGGTGGGCCGAGGACCCCGAGGTCCCCATCATCACGATGCGGATCGGGAAGCCTTCCTTGATCGCCGAGATCGCGGCCGGCAGGGCCACCTCGGCGAACGGCGTCTCGCCGGCCATCATGTTGCGCACCGAGGTGCCGCCGCCCTTCGAGGTCAGCACGCCGGTCACGTCGACGCCGGCTTCCTCGAAGTACCCCTTCTCCATCGCGACGGCATAGGGCGCGCCGTACATCAACGAGCCGTAGTGCGTGACCACGATCTCTTCGGCCTGCGCGGGGACGGCGGCGAACAGCCCCGCCCAGGCCAGCGCCGCGGCGCCGGCCAGCGTTCTCGTCACCTTCATGGTCTCCTCCCTGGAGCGTCCGGGGGCCTGTCGCCGCCGAATCGTTATAAGGTTATGACATTAGAACAATCGACTTCCCCGCCGTCAAACCAAACCGTCGAGCCAGACCTCCAGGCGGTTGCCGCAGCCGGGCCTTCGGGTGCAGACAGGACCCCCAGCCGCCCAGCCAGGACCGAACCGATGAGTGTGATCCGCCCCGACGACATCGTGGAAAGCGTGCGCGCGGCGCTGCAGTACATCTCGATCTACCACGCCCCCGACTACCTCGAGCGGCTGGTCGAGGCCTGGCATGCCGAGGAAAGCCCCCCCGCGAAGAACGCCATCGGCCAGATCCTGGAGAGCGCGCGGCTGGCCGCCCTCGGCCGCCGCCCGATCTGCCAGGACACCGGCATGGTCACGGTGTTCGCGAAACTGGGCCAGGGCGCGCGGATCGCCGGCGACCGGCCGCTGGACGCCCTGATCAACGAGGCGACGCGGCTCGCCTATCTCGACGCCGGCAACCCGCTGCGCGCCTCGATGGTGCGCGATCCGCTGTTCGAGCGCACCAACACCCGCGACAACACCCCCGCCGTCACCCATGTCGAGCTGACCACAGGCGAGACGCTGGAGCTGATCGTCGCCGCCAAGGGCGGAGGGTCGGAGAACAAGGCCCGCTTCACCGTCCTGAACCCCGCCGCCTCGGTCGAGGACTGGGTGGTCGAGACGGTGGCGGGCCTCGGCGCCGGCTGGTGCCCGCCGGGCGTGATCTCCATCGGCGTGGGCGGCAGCGCCGAGAAGGCAATGCTGCTGGGCAAGCGGGCCGCCCTCGATCCCATCGACATGGGCCGACTGCTGCGCGAGGGGCCCTCGAGCCGGATCGAGGAGATGCGCCTCGACCTCTACCACCGGATCAACGGACTGGGGATCGGGGCGCAGGGGCTCGGCGGCCTCGCGACGGTGGTGGACGTGAAGGTGGCGACCTATCCCACCCACGCCGCCTCCAAGCCCGTGGCGCTGATCCCGCAATGCGCCGCCAACCGCCACGCCCACCTGGTGCTGACCGGGGAGGGCGCGGTGACCCTGGCGCCGCCGCCGCTTTCGTCCTTCCCCGAGATCACGACCGTCGCCGCCGGCGCCGACGCGCCGCGCCGGGTGAACCTCGACACGCTGACCCGGGAGGAGGTGGCGGGCTGGACGATCGGCGAGACCCTGCTGCTGTCGGGCCGCCTGCTGACGGGCCGCGACGCCGCCCACAAGCGCATCGCCGAGACGCTGGCGAAGGGCGAGGCGCTGCCCGTCTCCCTCCGGGGCCGGGCGATCTACTATGTGGGCCCGGTGGACCCGGTGGGCGACGAGGTCGTCGGCCCCGCCGGCCCCACCACCGCCACCCGCATGGACGGCTTCACCGACATCATGCTCGACCAGGGCGTGCTGGCGATGATCGGCAAGGCCGAGCGCGGGGCGGCCACTGTCGACTCCATCGCCCGCCATGGCGCGAGTTACCTCGTCGCCGTCGGCGGCGCCGCGGTGCTGGTGGCCCGCGCGGTGCGCGAGGCCCGCATCCTCGCCTGGGAGGACCTCGGAATGGAGGCGATCCGCGAGTTCGTGGTCGAGGACATGCCGGTGACGGTCGCCGTCGACTCCGCCGGCGCCTCGGTCCACCGCGAGGGCCCGGCCCGCTGGCGTCGCCCCGCCCCCGCGCCGGCCGAAAGCTGACCTCCGCACCCCCGCGCGCGCCCGATCACGGCCGGCGCCCCGGGCTTGACCCGGGGCCTCCTGCGCACCGCCCGGCCCACGCCCCGTCCTGCGGCCACCCGCGGCGTGCGCGCGGGCCAACCGACCGCCGGCAGGGACGTCATGCCTCGCGCCTGACCGGCCGGCAGGCTCGGTTAAATCTTTCATCGCGCGGTTAACAGGATTATCACTCGGGGCCGAACACGGCCGCCGGATCGGAATCGACCCGGCCCGGAACCGATGAGGAGAGGATACGTCATGGCCGAGGCCTATATCGTGGACCACTGCCGCACCCCGCGCGGCATCGGCAAGGTCGGCAAGGGCGCGCTGGCCGACATGCATCCCCAGCACCTGGGCGCCGCGGTCCTGTCGGCGCTGCGCGAGCGCAACAACATCGACACCTCCAAGGTCGACGACATCGTCTGGGGCACCTCGAACCAGACCGGCAGCCAGGGCGGCGACCTCGGCCGGATGTCGGCGCTCGACGCCGGCTACGACGTGCGCGCCTCGGGCGTGACGCTGGATCGCTTCTGCGGCTCGGGCCTGACTGTCGCGGCGCTCGGCGCCTCGACCGTGATGGCCGGCTGGCAGGACGTGGTCATCGCCGGCGGCTGCGAGATGATGTCCTTCTCCTTCTCGCCCGAGGGTCGCCGCAAGGTCGGGCTCGACGGCGGCAACATGCGCCTGCGCGACGTCCACCCGCAGGTCGCCCAGGGCGTCTGCGCCGACGCCATCGCCACGCTCGAGGGCATCTCCCGCCGCGACACCGAGGAGCTGGCCGTCGAATCCCAGAAGCGCGCCGCCAAGGCCATCGAGGAGGGGCGCTTCGACAAGTCCCTGATCAAGGTCTACAAGGCCGACGGCACGCTGGCGCTGGACCATGAGGAGTTCCCGCGACCGCAGACCACGCTCGAGACGCTGGCCCAGCTGAAGCCCTCGTTCGAGGCGATGATGGACTTCCCGCTCGACGACAGCGGCGTCACCCATGGCGAGCTGATCCACCGGGCCTATCCCGACCTGAAGATCAACCACATCCACCACGCCGGCAACTCGTCGGGCGTCGTGGACGGCGCCGCGGCGATCCTGGTCGCCTCCAAGGAGGCCTGCGAGCAGAACGGCTGGAAGCCCCGCGCCAAGATCACCCACGCGGTGAACGCCGGCGACAGCCCCGAGCTAATGCTCAACGCCCCCGTCCCCGCCGCCCGCAAGGCGCTGGAGCGGGCCGGCCTGACGCCCGACGACATCGACCTGTGGGAGGTCAACGAGGCCTTCGCCGTGGTCGCCGAGAAGTTCATCCGCGACCTGAAGCTCGACCGCGACAAGGTCAACGTCTGCGGCGGCTCGATCGCGCTGGGCCATCCCATCGGCTGCACCGGCGCGATCCTGATCGGCACCCTGATCGACGAGCTGGAGCGTCAGGACAAGAAGCGGGGCCTGGTCACCATGTGCGCCGCCGGCGGCATGGCCCCCGCCCTGATCATCGAGCGGATCTGACGCCGCCGGGGCCCCTCCGGGCCCCGCCGGAACCGCGAACGCGGCGCCCCTCGGGCGCCGCGTTCTTCGTTTCGCCCGCCTGTTGACCCGACCTCAGCCGGGCGCGTTGGCCAGAATCCGACGCGCCTTCTCCAGCAGCGGCTTGTCGACCATCTTGCCGTCGACGCGCACCGCGGCGCCGGCGGCCTCGGCCATGGCGGTCTCGATCCGGGCGGCCCAGGCGAGCTCGGCCTCCGAGGGCGAGAAGCCCGTGTTCACCGGCCCCACCTGCGCGGGGTGGATGCACAGCTTGCCCCCGAAGCCCAGGGCGCGCACCCGCAGCACGTCGGCGCTCAGCCCGTCGGAGTCCTCGAGCTCGACCCGCACCCCGTCCACCGGCGGCGGCAGGCCCGCGAGGCGCGAGGCGAGCACGATCTCGAACCGCGCGGGGTCCAGCGCCGGATCGGGCGGGTCCATCCCCATGTCGGCCGAGAAATCGAGGTTCCCGAAGGCCAGCCGCGCCACGCCGGGCATCCGCGCCGCCTCGCGCAGGGACGCGAGGCCCGCGGCCGTCTCGACCAGCGCCAGAAGCGGGCGCCCGGGCAGCCGCGCCGCCACGGCGGCCAGCGCCGAGGGCTCGGCCTTGGGGACCATCACCCGCGCCTCGGAGGCGTACGACAGCATCGCGAGGTCATCCTCGAACCACGGCGTGCCCTCGCCGTTGATCCGCACCAGCCCGGCGCCGCCGTCGGCCAGCCAGCTCGAGACATGGGCCCGCGCCTCGTCCTTCTGGTCGGGGCCGACGGCGTCCTCGAGATCGAGGATGATCGCGTCGGCGCCCGCCGCGGCGGCCTTGGCGAAACGGTCCGGGCGCAGGCCGGGGACGAACAGGTAGCTGCGGGGATCGGTCATCGCCTCAGCCTCCGATCCGGGCTTCGAACCGGGCGGAGGCCTTCATGCACAGCTCCCCCTCCGGTCCGCGGGCCCACAGCGCCATGGTCTCGGGCGTCTCGCCCTTCGCGGCCTCGAGCTGGAAGGGCCGGTCGACGAAGATCGGCGACATGCCGCGGAACTCGAACCCCGCCAGCCGCTGGTCGGGACGCAGGCCCTGGGCCAGCGCCTGCAAGAGCGTGGCGGTCAGAGGCCCGTGAAACACCAGGTCGCGATAGCCTTCCTCCTGCGTCGCATAGGGGCGGTCGTAGTGGATCCGGTGCCCGTTGAAGGTGATCGCCGAATAGCGGAACAGCAGCACCGGGTCGGGGGTCACCGCCTCGGAGTGCTCGGCCCCCTCGGGCGCGGGGGCGGGCTTGGGGGCCGGGGCGCCGGGCTCGGGCGGGGCGCGGTAGACGATGTCCTGCTCCTCCTCGATGCACAGCGTCCCGCCCGCCGAATAGCGGTGGCGCACGGTGACGAAGCACAGCCGGCCCGAGCGGCCGGATTTCTCCGAGACGTCGAGGATCTCGCTCTCGCGCTCGGCCATCGCGCCCACCGGCAGGGGGGCGAGGTAGGCGATGCGGCTGCCCGCCCACATCCGCCGCGGCAGGCCGGTGTCGGGCAGGAAGCCGCCCAGCCTGGGGTGCCCGTCATGGCCGATGTCCGAGCGGCGCGCGGCCCCGTTGAAGAACAGCCACTGCCAGCCCGGAGGCAGCGCCTCGCCCTCGGCCGGGGGCGTGGCGATGTCGAGCGTGGCGGCCATGGCGGCGACGCTGGCCGGGGCGATCGCCTCTGCGCGCGTCTCCGTCCGCCCGATCGCCGCCGCGGGGTCCTGCGCGGTTCCTGCCGTTGCCATCCCGTGCCTCGTTTCTCTGTTGCCGCCGATGCTTCGGCCCCGACCTGCCGGCAGGCGGGGCCGAGGCCCTGCCTATCCTTAACCGGCCTCGCGGGACAGTCCCGCCGCGCGCGGCGTCGTCGCCTGCGGCCGGGGGCAGCCGCGCACCTGCTGGGCGATCCGCTCGAGCTGATCGGCCAGCGGCGAGCTGCGCCGCCAGACCATGCCGATGGTGCGCTTCGGCCGCGGCGGCGACAGCCGCGCCACAGAGACCGGGGCCGAGGCCGTCTCGACCCGCACCGCCATCTCGGGGATCAGGGTCACGCCGATGCCCACCGCCACCATCTGCACGAGGGTGGCGAGCGTGCTGCCCTCCATCAGGTCGCGGGGCGGCGCCGCGCCCAGGCCGCAGAAGCTCAGCGCCTGGTCGCGAAAGCAGTGCCCCTCCTCGAGCAGCAGCAGGCGCATCTCGCGCAGGGACTCGGCGCTGGGCGCCGGGCGACCGGCGTCGGCCTGCGGGCGCACCAGCACGAATTCCTCCTGGAACAGCGGCGTCTCGGCGAGCGCGGGCTCCGAGATCGGCAGCGCCACGATCGCCGCATCCAGCCGCCCATCCAGCAGATCGCGCACCAGGGTCCGGGTCACGGTTTCCCGCGGTCGGATCTCCAGCTCCGGCCAGGTCTCGGCCAGGTCCTTCATCAGCGCCGGCAGCAGGTAGGGGGCGACGGTGGGGATCACCCCCAGCCCCAGCCGCCCGACGAAGGGGCGCTGCGAGGCGCGCGCGAGATCCTCGATCTCCTCCACCGCGCGCAGCACCTCGCGGGCGCGGGGGGCCAGCGCCTCGCCCAGACGGGTCAGCCGGATCTCGCGCGGGCCGCGCTCGACCAGGGGGGCGCCCAGCAGCGCCTCCAGCTCCTTCATCTGCACCGAGAGCGCGGGCTGCGAGATGGCGCAGGCCTCCGCCGCCCGGCCGAAATGGCGCAGGCGGGCCAGCGCCTCGAAGTATCGCAGCTGCCGGATGGTCACGCTTGCCATAACCGAAACCTATCACCGCGATTGAAATTTCGCAATTTTACTAATTCTAAAAAGTGCTAGAAGGGCGCTGCGGATCTTGCGCGGATTCGCGGCGGCCGGCCGGGCGCCCCTCCTCTGCGGAGGCGGCGCCGCCCGGGCCGCGCGGCCCGCGCGCCCAGGGACGCTGCGCCGAGACGCGGGCGCGGAAACTTAGGAGAGACCTCCCCATGGACGGCAACGACATCAATCCGGCGGGCAAGTGCCCGGTGATGCACGGCGGGCTGACCGTCATGGGCCAGACGGTGACCGACTGGTGGCCCAATGCGCTGAACCTGGACATCCTCCACCAGCATGACGCGAAGTCGAACCCGATGGGCCCCGACTTCGACTACCGCGAAGAGGTCAAGACCCTCGACGTTGAGGCGCTGAAGGCCGACCTGCGCGCCCTGATGACCGAGAGCCAGGACTGGTGGCCGGCCGACTGGGGCTCCTACGTCGGCATGTTCGCCCGCGTGGCGTGGCACGCGGCCGGCTCCTACCGCCTGGCCGACGGGCGCGGCGGCGGCGGCACCGGCAACCAGCGCTTCGCGCCGCTGAACTCCTGGCCCGACAACGTCAACACCGACAAGGGCCGCCGCCTGCTGTGGCCGATCAAGAAGAAGTACGGCAACAAGATCTCCTGGGCCGACCTGATGATCCTGTCGGGCACCATCGCCTATGAGGTCGCCGGCCTGAAGACCTTCGGCTTCGCCTTCGGGCGCGAGGACATCTGGTCCCCCGAGAAGGACACCTACTGGGGCGCCGAGAAGGAGTGGCTGGCCCCCTCCGACGCGCGCTACAAGGACGTCTCCCAGCCCGAGACGATGGAGAACCCGCTCGCCGCCGTGCAGATGGGCCTGATCTACGTGAACCCCGAGGGCGTGAACGGCCGGTCCGACCCGATGGCCACCGCCGCCCAGGTGCGCGAGACCTTCGCCCGCATGGCGATGAACGATGAGGAGACCGCGGCCCTGACCGCCGGCGGCCACACCATCGGCAAGTCCCACGGCAACGGCAACGCCGCCGACCTGAGCCCCGAGCCCGAGGCCGCCGGCCCCGAGTATCAGGGCATCGGCTGGATGAACACCAAGGGCCGCGGCATCGGCCGCGACCAGGTCGTCTCGGGCATCGAGGGCGCCTGGACCACCCATCCCACCCAGTGGGACATGGGCTGGTTCGACATGCTGTTCGATCACGAGTGGGAGCTGACCAAGTCCCCCGCCGGCGCCAACCAGTGGAAGCCGGTCTCGATCGCCGAAGAGGACATGCCGGTGGACGTCGAGGACCCCTCGATCCGCTGCATGCCGATGATGACCGACGCCGACATGGCGATGAAGGTCGACCCGGTCTACAACGCGATCTGCCAGAAGTTCCGCGCCGATCCCGTGTACTTCTCCGAGACCTTCGCCCGCGCCTGGTTCAAGCTGACCCACCGCGACATGGGCCCCAAGGTCCGCTACATCGGCCCCGACGTGCCCGCCGAAGACCTGATCTGGCAGGACCCGATCCCCGCAGGCCCCACCGGCTGGGACGTCGAGGGGGCCAAGGCGAAGATCGCCGCAACCGGCCTGACCACGGCCGAGCTGGTCGCCACCGCCTGGGACAGCGCGCGCACCTACCGCGGCTCGGACATGCGGGGCGGCGCCAACGGCGCGCGCATCCGCCTCGCCCCGCAGAAGGACTGGGCGGGCAACGAGCCCGCGCGCCTGGCCAAGGTTCTGGGCCTGCTCGAGGGCGTCGCGGCCCAGGTCGGCGCCTCGCTGGCCGACATCATCGTGCTGGCGGGCAATGTGGGCGTCGAGCAGGCGGCCAGGGCCGCGGGCGTCGAGGTCACGGTTCCCTTCTCCCCCGGCCGCGGCGACGCGACCGACGAGATGACCGACGCCGAGTCCTTCGAGCCGCTCGAGCCGCTGGCCGACGGGTTCCGCAACTGGCTCAAGCAGGACTACGTCGTCTCGCCCGAGGAGATGATGCTCGACCGCGCCCAGCTGATGGGCCTCACGGCGCCCGAGATGGTGGTGCTGGTCGGCGGCATGCGGGCGATGGGCGCGAACCACGGCGGCGCCGCGCACGGGGTGTTCACCAGCCGTCCCGGCGCGCTGACCAACGACTTCTTCGTGACGCTCACGGACATGGTCTACAGCTGGAAGCCGACGGGCGAGGGGCTCTACGCCATCGTCGACCGTCGCGACGGGCAGACGAAGTTCACGGCCACCCGCGCCGATCTGGTGTTCGGCTCGAACTCGATCCTGCGCGCCTATGCCGAGGTCTACGCCCAGGACGACGCCGGTCCCAAGTTCGTGAAGGACTTCGTGGCCGCCTGGACCAAGGTGATGAACGCGGATCGCTTCGACCTGGCCTGATCCGGCCCTCGCCGCTTCGGCCCGCCCGCGCGGCGGGCCGCCCCTCGACCGCGCCACTCGACCGCGCCCCTGGGCGCGGTCGTTCCGGTTTCGGCCCCAGGCGCGCCCCGGGCTTGCCCCGGGGCCTCCCGGCGCCGCGCCCCGGGCGTCGCGTGCGAGGCCTCGCCCTCCCCTCGGCGACGCCAAACCGGCTCGAGCCCCGCCGCGCCCCCGGCCCAGGCCAGCACCCCGTTGACCCGGACGCCCGCGATCCCCTCGGCCGGACGCAGGCGATCGTCATGTTCGGCAGCGTCGAGGGCCCGCAGCACGTGGCGACCGACCAGCGGGACGACGTTGCAGCCCGGCGCGAACTCCCGCACCGCGTCGAGAAAATCCCCCAAGCGCGATCAGGAGCACCGGATCCGGGGATCGAGGAAGGCGCAGGCGACGTCCGCGATCAGCGCGGCCAGCGCCACGACGGTCGCGAAGAACAGGATGAAGCCCTGGATCAGGGGATCGTCGCAGGCGAACACCGCCTCGATGGCGAGGCGCCCGCCCCCGTTCCAGGCGGAGACGTTCTCGACCCCGACGGCCCCGCCCATCCGCCAGGCGACCCGCAGGCCCATCGCGGCGACGATGGGCGCCGGGATTGCGCCACAGCTGGCGGAGGCTGTCGGGGTCGCAGGGACAGCCGTGCCGCTCGCAGAACTCCCGGTCGTTGCCGAAGACGCCGCGCGCGACAGGACACCATTCGCGGGTGATCAGCGCGCCGCAGATGATCTCGATGGACATCTGCGGATCGGTGGCGCAGGCGGCCGCCTGGCGGGCGCGAGCCCGTAAAGTGCCAGAACACGTCATGGCAGGTGACCCCCCCTCGGCCAGCTGGAACGTGCAGGTCAGCCCGTCGTCCGAGACCCCCCGGCTTTCGGCCATGTCAGGGCCCGGGGGCGCCCTCCATGCCGAAGGCCAGCAGCGTGTCGTGGATCTGGTCCCAGACCGACATCGAGAGGGTCGAAGTCGCCCGATCCGGGTCCAGCGACTCCGCGTCCCCGAGGCGCGCCCACACCAGCTCGGCGGCCTGCGCCGCGCCCCCTTCGGTCAGGGCGGCGGACAGGGCTCCCCCGCTGACCGGCCTTCGATGACATCATGGCCTCGCTCTCGCCCCCGCGCCGAACATCTGGTGGCGAAAGCCCAAGGGGATTTGCGCAGGCAGCCAGAATATTCTCGTTTCTGGCGGTTTCATCTTCACAAGCGACTCGCCTTGCCGTGCAGCGCGCGGCCAACGACTCGCCTGGGGAACCTGGTCGGCTCAGCCCACAGCCTCCGATGAACCGCCCACTCGGCGTGAATCTCCTCGATGGCGCGGAGGCCGTCGGCAGCCGGACCACCGATCCGCCCGGCCAGCGTGGCGCAGAGGCGGTTCGGCAGGCCGACCGTGGCGGTCATCGAGTCGACAGTCGTCGGCCCGTGCGCCCGGCTGCGCAGCACCACCGCGGCGTGGGCGATGCCGACATCGTCCAGCCGCCGGGACAGCCGCGCGGCGGTGGCCTTGGACACGCCCGCCCGCTCGGCCAGCGACCCGGCGGCCTCGTGGCGGAGGGCGCCGAGGTCCAAGAGCAAAAGGGCCGCCAGCCGCCGCTCGCCTCAGGCTGTGTCGTCACAGGCGGCCAGGATGCGGCGGCCGATGGGCTCCGCGGGCATCTCGATCCCTCCGGGCGTCTCGCGGGGGGGATGACGGGCCGGGGAGGGGGGGCGCCGGCCAGCGGGATCCTGACCCTCCGCGCCCGGGGCTCGGGTCAGGCCGCCCGCGCGGCCGGCGAGGCGGCGGCCAGCGCCAGCCCGTCGACGATCGAGCCGAAGGCGTCCGACCGCTCGATCCGCGCCTTCGGGCAGGCCGCGGCCGCCTCCTCGGCGACCAGCCCCATCAGCGAGGAGCCGCCGACCAGGATCACCGAGCCGATCCCCTCGGCCGCCACGCCTGCGCGGCGCAGCGTCTCGTCCATCGCCGCGCGCAGGTCGCCGCGGAAACCGCGCAGCGCGGCGTCGAGCGAGGCCGGAGAGATCGGCGCGCGCAGAGCCCGCTCGACGCAGGCCATGTCGATCGCGGCGCCGGCCGCGCCGCCGTTGGCCGCGATCTTGCCGGCCTCGACCGCGAAGGCGAGCTCATGGCCGCGCTGGTCGCGGATCACCCGCGCGAGGCGGGTCATCGCGGCGGCGTCGACGGCCTCCTTGGCCATGCCCTCGACCAGGCGCTCGGTCTCGCGGGTGTAGAGGAAGGGGATCGTGGCCCAGGTGGACAGCTCGACATAGGTGGCGTTGGGGACCGGGCGCAGCGCGCCGCTCATCGGCTCACGCAGCTCTCCGTGCAGGCCCAGCAGCGGCATCGCGTGGGTCATCGAGACGGCGTGGTCGAAGTCGGTGCCCCCCAGCCGCACGCCGTGGGAGGCGAGGATCGCCACCTGGCCCGCCTCGACCCGGAAGGCCGAGAAATCCGAGGTGCCGCCGCCGATGTCGACCACCAGCCCGACCTCGCCGGCCCGCCCCAGCCCGTGGGCGGCGAGCGCGGCGGCCTCCGGCTCGAACATGAAGGCGACGTCCTCGAAACCGGCGGCGAGGTAGCAGGCGCGCAGATCCGCCTCGGCCCGCGCGTCGCGCGCGGGGTCGGCGTGAAAGCGCACCGGGCGGCCCGAGAGGGCTGTGTCGAAGCGCCGGCCGGAGGCGGCCTCGGCCCGCGCCTTCACCTCGGCGAGGAAGGCCGCGACCACATCGGCCAGCGTGCGCCGGCGCCCGCCGAGCAGGCGCTGTTCGTGGAACACGGCGGTTCCCAGCACGCTTTTCAGGGCGCGCATGTAGCGGCCCTCGTCGCCCTCGATCAGCGCCTCGGCCGCGGCGGCGCCGATGCGCATGGGGCCCTCGAGGGGAAAGAACACCGCCGTGGGCAGCGTGTCCGAGGCGCCCTCGACGGGCAGGCGGCGGGGCGTGTCGCCCTCCAGGATCGCGGCGGCCGAGTTGGAGGTTCCGAAGTCGAGGGCGAGGGGGCTGGCGGACATCGGGAGCTCCTGTCGGTCGGGCGATCGCGGCGGGACCGCGCGGCTATCCGATCCCTCGCCCGACGGCAACGATTCGGCGCCTGCCGGCGCGGAGAAGAGCGCCGCGTCGGGCCTCGCGCCCGTGCCACGGTCCCGCCCGCGGCGCGGTTCGGGCGAGGCGCCTTCTGGGCGCCGTCTCCCGCGACGGGCGTCGCGCGACGCCGGCAGGCGGAGGGCCGGGCGCCGCGGCCGGAGGCCTCCCAACCTCCGGCGCCGGCGCCGGCGGGACCGGGCGCCCCCGCCCGCAACGCGCCGCGGGCGGAACCGACAGGCCGGGCGCGCCAGCCGACGCGGCGCCCCCCCGGGCCGCCCCCAGCTCGAGCCTCGCCGCCTCAGGCCGGGTCGGGCGCCACGCGGACCATGCGCTTGCCGCGGTTCTCGCCCTTCAGCAGGCCGATCAGGGCGGCGGGGGCGTTCTCGAGCCCCTCGACCACATCCTCGGCCACCTTCAGCTCGCCCGACTGCACCCAGCCGGCCAGCTTCTCGTTCGCCTCGGCGTCCCGGTCGGCGAAGTCCATGACGATGAACCCCTCCATCCGCAGCCGCTTGACCACCACCAGGCCCGGCAGGTTGCGCGGCCCCGTCGGCGCGGTCTCGTTGTATTGCGAGACGGCCCCGCAGCACACCACCCGGCCCTTGAGGTTCATCAGGAACAGCGCCGTCTCCAGCACCGTGCCGCCGACGTTGTCGAAATAGACGTCCACCCCGTCCGGGCAGGCCGCCTTCAGCGCCTTGAAGAACCCCGGATCGCGGTAGTCGACGCAGGCGTCGAAGCCCAGTTCCTCGACCACCCAGGCGCATTTTTCCGCCCCGCCGGCGATGCCCACCGCCCGGCAGCCCAGCGCCTTGGCGATCTGGCCGACATACATCCCCACCGAGCCCGCGGCCGCCGAGACCAGCACCGTCTCCCCCGCCGCCGGCCGGCCCACGTGGACCAGTCCGTGATAGGCGGTCTTGCCGGCGATCCCGAAGACCGACATCAGGTTCGACAACGGCCGCAACGCCGGCAGCTTCACGGCCTTGCCCGCCTTGACCACCGCGTATTCGCTCCAGCCGCACTCGACCGCCACCACGTCGCCGGCCGCCAGCGCGGGATCGGCGCTCTCGACCACCTCGGCGATGGCGTAGGTGTGCATCACGTCGCCGGCCTTCACCGCCTCGCGATACGTGGCGCCCTGCATCCAGGCGCGGTTGGCGGCGTCGATCGACATCAGGATGGTCTTCACCAGCGCCTCGCCCTCGGCGGGGGCCGGCAGATCCGTCTCGCGCATCGCGAAGGTCGAGGCGTCGAGCGCCCCCTTCGGCAGTTCCTGGATGACGACCTGGCGGGTGCGGGTCATGGCGGCTCTCCTCCCTGGCGCGGGGTGGGGCCCCCGCGCATGTTCTCCGCCGCGCAGGGCGCCCGAGGGTGACCCGCAAGTCAAGCGCGCCGCGGCGGCGCCCCGCGCACGAGGGAGGGCGCGCAGGGGATGGCGTCCGCCCGCCGCCTGCGCAATGATCGCGCGCATGCGGACCCGACCCTCGAAGCCTCTCGCGCCCCACGCCCCTGCGGCGCTCGATTCGATCGACCTGGCGATCCTGTCGGTGCTGCAGGAGGACGGCCGCCTGCCCAATTCCGAGCTGGCCGAGCGGGTGCACCTGTCGCCCTCGGCCTGCCACCGGCGCGTGGCCCGGCTGGAGGCCGAGGGCGTGATCCGCGGCTACGCGGCCCTGCTCGAGCCCAAGGCCGCCGGCCGCCGATCGACCGTCTTCGTCGAGATCAAGCTCTCGGGCCAGACCACCGAGCTGCTGGACGCGTTCGAGACCGCCGTCGCCCGGATTCCCGACGTGATGGAGTGTCACCTGATGGCCGGCGCGGCCGATTACCTCTTGAAGATCTCGGCGCGCGACCCCGAGGATTTCGCCCGCATCCACCGCGAGGCGCTGGCCCAGCTGCCCGGCGTGGCGCAGATGCAGTCCTCGTTCTCGCTGAAGGTGGTGCGCTCGACCACGGCGCTGCCGCTGGACTGAGTCGCGCAGGGGGCGGCCGGGCATGGCGCATTGAAATGCGCCCTGCGGCGCCCCGAACACGAGGCCCCCAGACGACGAGGGGCGCGCACCCTGCGGCGCGCGCCCCTTCAGAGCGTCAGAAGGTCCGTCAGGATCCCGGGATCAGAGCTTCGGCCCGATCACCATGATCATCTGGCGGCCTTCCATCTTGGGCATGGACTCGACCTTGCCCAGCTCGACCGTGTCGGCGGCGATCCGCTCGAGCACGTCGCGGCCGAGGTCCTGGTGGGCCATCTCGCGGCCGCGGAAGCGCAGGGTGACCTTCACCTTGTCGCCATCCTCGAGGAAGCGGGTCACGTTGCGCATCTTCACATCGTAGTCGTGCGTATCGATGTTAGGACGGAACTTGACCTCCTTGATCTCGATGATGCGCTGCTTCTTCCGCGCCTCATTCTGTTTCTTCTGCTGTTCGTACTTGAACTTGCCGAAGTCCATGATCTTGCACACGGGCGGCGCGGCGTTCGGCGAGATCTCGACCAGGTCCAGGCCGACTTCTTCGGCCATGCGCATGGCATCGCGGGGATCCAGCACGCCGCGATTCTCGCCCTCGTGGTCGATGAGGCGGATCTCGGGACAACGGATCTTGTCGTTAACTCGGGGGCCGGTGTCGCGGGTGGGCGGCGCCTGATGCGGTCTACGGGCTATGGTCTTCGTGTCCTTTGTAACCTAAGCGCGAAAAGCGCGCCGTCCGTGACGGAGGCTCGCTTTGGATGAATGTGGGCGAAAACGCGCGATTCCGCAAGACGCCGACCCCACGGAAACACCCGTCGCCGCCTTCTCTCCGCAGAAAATCGACCACATCGGGCCCCACGCCGCCCGCTCAGACGCGATCGAGCCCCGCATCGGCCATCAGCGCGGCGGCCTCGCCCTCGATCAGCCGCTCGGCGCCCTCGCCGCGGATGGGGATCTTGCCGACCTCGAGCAGCAGCGGCGCGGCCAGCGGCGTAACCCCCTGCGCCCGCACATGGCGGATGCGGCCGGCGGCGCGGGTCAGCATCTCCTCGATCCGGTCGAAGTCGACCAGCCCCCGCATCGCCTCGTCGCGGGTGATGCGCAGCATCAGGTGGTCGGGGTCGTAGCGGCGCAGCGTGTCGTAGAGGATGTCCGAGGAGAATGTCGCCTGCCGCCCCGACTTGCGCCCGCCGGGCAGGTTGCGCTCGATCAGGCCGGCGACGATGGCGGCGCTGCGGAAGGTGCGCTTCATCACGGCGTTGTCGCCCAGCCACAGGTCCAGCCCCTCGCGCAGGCCCTGAGGCTCGAACAGGGGGGCGGGGTCCGTGACCTCCTCCAGCCCCCAGATCAGCAACGCGTAGTCCGAGGCGACGAAGCCCAGCGGCGCCAGTCCCGCCGTCTCCATCCGCCGGGTCAGCAGCAGGCCCAGCGTCTGGTGCGCGTTGCGCCCGGCAAAGCCGTAGACGCACAGGTGGTGGCGCAGCTCCCCCCCGCCCGCGCCGGGAAACCCCGCGCGGCCGACGCCCGAGAGACCGCGGGCAAAGCTCTCCACCAGCAGCCCGTCGCGCGGCGGGATCTCCGAGCGTTCGGCCTGCAGGCGCAGCCAGCTCGCCACCGCGGGCGGCAGCGCGCCCCAGCGCTCGGGCGCCTGCAGCAGGTCCATCACCCGATGCGAGAGCAGCGTCGAGGTCGAGAACTTGCTCCCCCCGAACACCGCGATCTTGGGCTTGCGGCCGGGCGCGCGCGAGACCTCCAGCGTCAGCTCGCGCATCGCGTCGAAGCGGACCACCTCGCCCCCGATCAGGAAGGTGTCGCCGGGCGAGAGGGTGGCGGCGAAATCCTCCTCGACCTCGCCCAGCTTCGGCCCGCCGCCGCGCTTGCCCTTCAGCCGGACGCCCAGCGTCTCGGTCCCCACGATGGTCCCGAGGTTCATGCGGATCGAGCGGGTCAGGCGCGGATCGCGCAGGCGAAACGTCCCCTCGGGCTCCTCCCTCAGCCGTTTCCAGCGGTCGTAGGCGGCCAGCGCATAGCCGCCGTCGGTGCAGAACCGCAGGCAGGCGTCGAAATCCGCGCGGGTCAGGTCCGCGAAAGGCCCGGCGAGGCGGACCTCGTCGAACAGCGCATCGGCCTCGAACGCCCCCGCGCAGGCGGTCGCCAGGATGTGCTGGCACAGCACGTCGAGCGAAGGGCCCCGCGCCGCCTCCCCGTCGAGATCGTGGGCGCGCACCGCCTCGAGCGCAGCCTGGCATTCCAGCACCTCGAAGCGGTTGGCCGGCACGATCAGCGCGCGCGAGGGAGCGTTGTAGCGGTGGTTGGCCCGCCCGATCCGCTGCACCAGCCGCTTGACGTTGCGGGGCGCGCCAACCTGCACCACCAGGTCCACGTCGCCCCAGTCGATGCCGAGGTCCAGCGTCCCGGTGCAGACCACGGCGCGCAGGGCGCCCGCCACCATCGCCGCCTCGACCCGCGTGCGCGCCTCGCGGTCGAGCGAGCCGTGGTGGATCGCGATGGGCAGGGTCTCGTCGTTCTCGGCCCACAGCGCCTGGAAGAACAGCTCCGCCTGGGCGCGGGTGTTGTGGAAGATCAGCGTGGTGCGGTGGCGGCGGATCAGGTCCATCACCTCGGGGGCCGCATAGCGCCCGCCCTGCCCGGTCCAGGGAGGCGGGGCGGCGGCCTCCAGCATGGCGATGTCGGGCTCCGGCCCGGGGTCCGCCGTCAGCACCCGGCAGCCGGCGGGCGACAGCCAGCGCCCCAGCTTCGCAGGATCCTCCACCGTGGCCGAAAGCCCCGCCACACTCAGCCCCGGCGCCAGGCTGCGCAGCCGCGCCAGCCCCAGCATCAGCAGGTCGCCGCGCTTGGACTCGGCCAGCGCATGCGCCTCGTCCACGATCACCCGCGAGAGGCCCGCAAAGATCCGCGGCGCGTCCTCGTAGCTGAGCAGCAGCGCCAGGCTCTCGGGCGTGGTCAGCAGGATCTGCGGCGGGTCCGCGCGCTGCCGCCGCCGGGCGGACTGTTTGGTGTCGCCGGTGCGGTCCTCGACCCGGATCGAGAGGCCCATCTCCTCGATCGGCCGCTCCAGGTTGCGCCGGATATCGGCCGCCAGCGCCTTCAGCGGCGAGACGTAGAGCGTGTGCAGCCCCGGCCGAGGCGCCCCCTCCAGCGCCACCAGCGAGGGCAGGAAACCGGCCAGCGTCTTGCCTCCGCCGGTGGGCGCGACCAGCAGGTCGGCGCCGCCCATCCGGGCGCGCTCCAGCAGGGCAAGCTGATGGGGATGCGCCGCCCAGCCCCGCCGCGCGAACCAGTCGGCGAAGCGGAGCGGCAGCAGATCGGAGGGCGAGTCGGCGGCGGCGTCCATGCCCGGAAGCTAGGGCGCGGGAGCCGCGAGACGAAGGGCGAAGGCGGCGCCCGCCTCCCAGGGCCCGCGCACCGCCCGCCCCAGGGCCCGCAAGCGCCGTCGCCCGCCCCGCGCCGCGAGCCCGACCGTCCCCCCGCGCGCGCCGTCCGTCGCGGCGCCGCCGGCCCGCAGGGCCGGCGCTCGACACCGGCCCCAAGCCCCGAGCCCGCCCGCTGAGCCCGAGGCCCGCCACAGGCCCCGCCGCCAGACGCGCCGCCGCCCGCCCCGCGCCGCGAGCCCGACCGCACCCACAGGCGCACGGCCTGTCGCGGCGCCGCCGGCCCGCAGGGCCGGCTTCAGCCCTTCAGCTTGCGCTCGCGCGTGGCCAGCAGCTTCAGACGCAGGGCGTTGAGCTTGATGAACCCCGCCGCATCCTTCTGGTCGTAGGCGCCCGCGTCGTCCTCGAAGGTCACGTGGGCCTCCGAATACAGCGACCGCTCCGACCACCGCCCCACCACGCTGACCGAACCCTTGTAGAGCTTCAGCCGCACCGTGCCCTCGACATGGGTCTGGCTGTGGTCGATGGCCGCCTGCAGCATCTCCCGCTCGGGCGAGAACCAGTAGCCGTTGTAGATCAGCTCCGCATACCGCGGCATCAGCTCGTCCTTGAGATGCGCCGCCCCGCGGTCGAGGGTGATCTGCTCGATCCCCCGATGCGCCATCAGCAGGATCGTGCCGCCCGGCGTCTCGTAGATGCCCCGCGACTTCATGCCGACGTAGCGCCCCTCGACCAGGTCCAGCCGGCCGATGCCGTGCTTGCGGCCATACTCGTTCAGCGCGGTCAGGATCGTCGCCGGGCTCATCGCCTCGCCGTTGATCGACACCGCGTCGCCCGTCTTGAAGCCCACCTCGATGAACTCGGGCGTGTCGGGCGCGTCCTCGGGGTTCACCGTGCGCTGGTAGACGTAATCGGGCGCGTCCACCGCCGGATCCTCCAGCACCTTGCCCTCCGACGAGGTGTGCAGAAGGTTCGCGTCCACCGAGAACGGCGCCTCGTTGCGCTTGTCCGTCGGCACCGGCACCTGGTGCTTCTCGGCCCAGGCGATCAGCGAGGTGCGCGAGGTCAGGTCCCACAGCCGCCAGGGCGCAATCACCTTGATGTCGGGGTTCAGCGCATAGGCCGACAGCTCGAACCGCACCTGGTCGTTGCCCTTGCCTGTGGCGCCATGGGCCACCGCGTCGGCCCCGGTCTCGGCCGCGATCTCCACCAGCCGCTTCGAGATCAGCGGCCGCGCGATCGAGGTGCCCAGCAGGTACAGCCCCTCGTAGACCGCGTTGGCGCGGAACATCGGGAACACGAAATCGCGCACGAACTCCTCGCGCACGTCCTCGATGAAGATGTTCTCGGGCTTGATCCCCAGCAGCTCGGCCTTCTTGCGCGCCGGGTCCAGCTCCTCGCCCTGGCCCAGGTCGGCGGTGAAGGTGACGACCTCGCAGCCGTACTCCACCTGCAGCCACTTGAGGATGATCGAGGTGTCGAGGCCGCCCGAGTAGGCGAGGACGACTTTCTTCGGCGCGGACATGATCTTCTCCGGATAGGCGGGGCGGTGGGCGGCGGGCGGCGGGCGGCGGGCGCGCCCGCGATTAGCGCGGAGGCGCCCCGGGCGCAAGGGAGGGCGCAGCGCCCCTCCGCCCCCCGCCGCTCTGGAATTTGACGGCGAAAGCGGTCATGACTTCGCCCGACGAGGAAACGCGGAGGAGCGCGACGTGACCCTAGCAGTGGGCGTGACCCGCCCCGTGATGACCGCCGAGGAGGCGCTGGCCGACGTCCAGGACGGCGCGAGCGTGCTGATCGGCGGCTTTGGCGGCTCCGGCAACCCGGTGGAGCTGATCCACGCCCTGATCGACCAGGGGGCGCGCGAGTTGACGGTGGTCAACAACAACGCCGGCAACGGCGAGGTCGGCCTCGCCGCCCTGATCCGCGAGGGCCGGGTGCGCAAGGTGATCTGCTCGTTCCCCCGCTCGGCCGCCTCGCACCATTTCAACGAGGCGTATCTCTCGGGCAGGATCGAGCTCGAGACCGTCCCCCAGGGCACGCTGGCCGAGCGCATCCGCGCCGGCGGCTCGGGCATCCCGGCCTTCTACACCCGCACCTCCGTGGGCACGCCGCTCGCCGAGGGCAAGCCCGTCGCCACGTTCGAGGGCCGCGACTACGTGCAGGAGCGGGCGATCACCGGCGACGTGGCGCTGGTCAAGGCGTCGCGCGCCGACCGCTGCGGCAACCTGCAGTTCCACCTCGCGATGCGCAACTTCGGCCCGATCATGTGCATGGCCGCCCGCTGCGCCGTCGTGCAGGCCGACGAGATCCTCGAGCCCGGCCAGATGGACCCCGAGCAGGTCGTCACCCCCGGCATCTTCGTGAACCGCCTGGTCCACGTCCCCGGCGCCGTGCAGGAGCAGGTGCTTTTCGAGCAGGGAGCCCGTTACCCATGACCGACGCCCGGACCCAGGCCGCGCGGACCACCGGCCTCACCCGCCCGCAGATGGCCTGGCGCGCCGCCCAGGACATCCCCGACGGCGCCTTCGTGAACCTCGGCATCGGCATGCCCGAGCTCGCCGCGCAATACGTCCCCGACGGCCGCCAGGTCACCTACCACTCCGAGAACGGCATCCTCGGCTTCGGCGAGGGCCCGGCGCCAGAGGATATCGACTGGGATCTGATCAACGCCGGCAAGAAGCCGGTGACGCTCAACCCCGGCGCCTCGATCTTCCACCACGCCGACAGTTTCGCGATGATCCGCGGCGGGCATATCGATCTCGCCCTGCTGGGCGCCTTCCAGATCGCCCCCAACGGCGACCTCGCCAACTGGCGCGCCGGCAACGAGGGCATCCCCGCGGTCGGCGGCGCGATGGACCTCGTCTCGGGCGCCCGCGAGGTCTGGTGCCTGACCGAGCACACCACCAAGACCGGCGAGCCCAAGCTGGTCGAAAGCTGCACCTACCCCCTGACCGGCATCAAGGTGGTCTCGCGCATCTACACCAACCTCGGCGTGGTCCATGTCGAGGACGGCCGCTTCGTGCTCAAGGCCGTCGCCCCCGGCGTGACGGCCGCGGAGGTGGCCGAGAAGACCGGCGCCTTCCTCGACATCGACGGCGAGATCGAGCGCATCGCCCCCCCCGCCTGAGCCCCCGCCAGAGCCAGGCCCGGCGGCGGGGTCGGCGGGCGGGCGTCCCGGCCGCGAAGCGGACGGCAGACCCGCCCCCCGACCCCACGCCAGAGACCGGCCCTGTCCTGCCCTGCCGGCGCGCCCTAGGCCGCTCTCTGCATCGTCCCGTCCCAGCGCCGCCGCAGCTCCAGCGACAGGACCAGCGCGATCGCGGACATCGCCGCCGCGATCCACCAGGCCCCTCCCCCGAACTCCGGATAGACCACCGCCGCCAGCGCCGAGGCGCCGGCCATCAGCACGCCCGAGCCCAGCACCTGCATCACCGCCTGCGCCGCCCCGGCCAGCCGCTCGGGCGCCGCGGCCTGGATGAAGGCGATCGAGCCCAGATGCGCCGCCGCGAAGCTGATCGCGTGCGTCCCCTGCAGCGCCCACAGCAGCGGGCCGGTGGGATCGAAGGTCATCGCCACCCAGCGCACCGCTCCCACCCCGCCCGCCAGCGCGATGGCGCCCGGCGCCCCCAGGCGGCGGATCAGCGCGGGGCCGAAGAAGACCATCAGCCCCACCTCGACCAGCACCCCGAAGGCCCAGAGCAGTCCGATGGTCTCCTCGGCCACCCCCAGCTCGCGCCAGTGCACCGAGGCGTAGACATACTGCACCCCGTGGCTCGCCTGCGCGAACCCCGAGGCGAGGGCGAAAACCACGAACAGCGGCGTCGAGACCAGCCGCCGCATCTCGGTCAGGCTCGGCGGCGCGCCGCCCTGCACCCGCCCGCCGCCGGGATGCGTGCCCCCCAGCCAGGCCGCCGCCACGAGGCACGCCACGATCGCCCAAAGCGCCGCATCCGCCCCCATCAGCGCCAGCGCGCCGCCCATCGCCACGTTCATCACCAGGAAACTGGCCGAGCCCACGGCCCGCGCATGCGCATACTCGAACCCGAAGCTGCGCGCCGCCGCCGCCCCCAGCGCGTCCCCGATCGGCATCATCGCCGAGAACACGCCCGCGGTCAGCATGGTCAACGCCAGCAGCACCCAGGGCGCCCCCGCGGCCAGGTGCAGCACGAACAGCACGGCGCCCACGGCCCCCACCAGCGCCAGCGTCAGCCGCCGCGCCTCCATCCGGTCGGCGAGCACCGGCAGCGCCAGCCCCGCCAGCAGCCGCATCACGATGCCCGCAGAGGTGTAGGCCCCGATCTCGGCCTCGGTCAGCCCCCAGTCCTTCAGCCACAGCGGCCAGAACGGCAGATACACCCCCATCGCCCCGAAAAAGGCGACGTAGTAGCCCGAGGTCCGCAGGAACGCGCCCGACAGAAGCGGGGACCTCATCGGAGGCCCGCCGCCGGCAAGACGAGAAGTCGGTCGATCAAGCCTCGTCCTTTCCTGCCGCGGAGCGGACCGCGAGATGCGCCCGCCACAGCCGCTCGGCCAGCGCCATATCAGCCGGCGTGTTGATGTTGAAGAACGGATCGGGGACCCCGGCCTGCGCCCCGGCCTCGAACCGGACGCGCGCGAACCCCCGCCCCGCGGCCCACCCCCGCACCCGCCGCGTCCCCTGCGCCAGCGCCGCGCGCAGATCCTCGCGCAGCGCGGTCGACCACAGACCCACGGCGGGGTGCAGCGCGCCCTCGGCCCGCTCGGGATCCGGCCCGCAGGCGAGCGCGACAGGGGCGCCCGAGGCCTCCGCCGCCTCGGCCAGCCGCGCCAGCAGGTCGCCCGGCAGGAACGGCGTGTCCCAGGGCGCGGTCGCGACCTGCGCCTCGCCCCGCGCCGCCGCCCAGTCGAGCGCCGCCAGGATCCCCGCCAGCGGCCCCGCCCGCGCCTCGCCCGCCCGCGCCTCGCCCGCCCGCGCCTCGCCCGCCCGCGCCTGCGGGCGCCCCGACGTCGCCGCATCGGCCAGCACCGGCAGGCCCCAACGGGCGAATCGCGCCGGCTCGCCATTGGCGCTCAGCGCCATCGCCCCGGCCTGGGGCGCCAGCCGCGCGATCACGTGATCGAGCAGCGGCCGCCCGCCCAGCAGGGCCAGCCCCTTGTCCCCCCCGCCCATGCGCCGGGCCTCGCCGCCGCCCAGGATAACGACCGGAACCGGCCTCACCGCCCGGCGCCCGAGGCTGGCCGCGGCCCCGCGGCCCGGCGCGCCCACGCGCCCGCGCGGCCGTCCTGCGATGCCGGACGGTGACGCCACGCCTCACGATCGGTGAATTGCACGGGGCCTGCCCTCAAGGTAAGGAATGCTGACCAAGCCACCCCGAACACGGACGGTCCCGCCGCGGGCCGGGAGACCATGCGCAGGATGAGCGACCTCGCCCCCAGCCGCAACCCGTCCGCCCCCGGCGCGGCGGCTCCCACCCGCACGCCCGCGCCCGCGCCCGCGCCCGAGGACGACCCCGCCTTCTCCGGCCCCCTGTGGCGCGTGGCGCTCGAGGGCACGACGGCGAGCCTCCCCTTCATCGTCAGCGTGATCCCGTTCGGCATGCTGTTCGGCGCGGTGGCCACGGCGGCGGGACTCGACCCGCTCAAGGCGATGGTGCTGACGGTCTCGGTGATCGCCGGCGCGGCGCAGTTCGCGTTCCTCGAGCTGCTCACCGACCAGGCGCCGGCCATCGTGGCGGTGGTTGCGGCGCTGGCGGTGAACCTGCGCATGGCGATGTATTCCGCCTCGCTCGCCCCCCATATCGGCAAGGCCCCGGCCTGGATCCGCGCCATCGCGGGGTTCTTCGTGGTCGATCAGGTCTATGGCCTGTCGATGCGCCGCTGGGCGGTGATCCCGCAGGAGCCCTTGCCCCGCAAGCTCGCCTTCTACTTCGGCGTCGCCCTGCCGATGTCCACCGCCTGGGTGATCTGCTCGGCCCTCGGCCTGGTGGCCGGCGGCTGGATCCCCGAGGGGCTGCCGATCGACTTCATGCCCCCCGCGATGTTCCTGGCCATCGTCGCCCCGATGATCCGCGGCACGGCCAACATCTGCGCCGCGCTGGCGGCCGTCGCCGCCTCGCTGGCGCTGGCCTGGGCGCCGTGGAACCTCGGGCTGATCGTCGCCGCGGCCATCGGCATGGGCGTCGGCGCGGCGGTCGAGCTGCGCCTCGCCCGCCGCGCCGACGAGACGGAGGCCCCCCGATGATCACCGCTTCCGACGCCACGCTCTGGGCCTCGATCGCGGCGCTGGGCGTGTGCACCTACCTGATCCGCTGGTCCTTCATCGGCCTCGCCGGCGGGCGCGAGTTCCCCGACTGGGCGATGCGCCTGCTGCGCTACGTGCCCGTCACGGTGCTGCCGGCGATGGTCGCCCCGATGGTGGTCTGGCCCCGCGCGCTGGACGGCGAGACCGACCCGTTCCGCATCCTCGCCGCCCTGACGGTGCTCGCCGTGGGCATGGCCACCGGCCGCCTGCTGCTGCCCATCGTCTCGGGCATCGGCCTGCTCCTCCTTCTTCAGGCCCTGGCCTGACGCCCGCCCCGCGCGCCCCTTGCCCCGGCCGCTCCCCGGCGCCACCCTCCGGCGACCTTTTCCACGACGGAGCTCCCGGATGCCGACCCTCCCCTCCGCCGACCCGCGCCTGGCCCATGGCATCCGCTCCTGGTCCGAGCTCGCCCCCGCCCTGGTCGAGGTCGCCGCCGGCCGCGCCCCCGCCGACCTGGTGATCCGCGGCGGGACCTGGGCCAACGTGCATTCGGGCGAGCTGATCCCCGGCATCGACCTTGCCATCCTGGGCGGCCGCTTCGCCTACTGCGGCCCCGACGCCGCCCCCTGCATCGGCGAGGAGACCTGCGTGATCGAGGCCCGCGGCGCGATCATGTCGCCGGGCCTCGTCGACGCCCACATGCATGTCGAGTCCGGCATGCTGACCCCCACAGAGTTCGTTCGCGCCGTCGCCCCGCACGGCTCGACCACCCTGTTCGCCGACCCCCACGAGATCGCCAACGTCATGGGCCTCGAGGGCGTGCGCCTGATGCACGACGAGGCGATGGTCCAGCCGATCAACGTCTACATGCAGGCCCCGTCCTGCGTGCCCTCGGCGCCGGGGCTGGAGACGCCGGGCGCCGAGCTGGGGCCCGAGGACATCGCGCAGATGATGACCTGGCCCGGCATCGCGGGCCTCGGCGAGGTGATGAACTTCCCCGGCGTCGCGGCGGGCGACCCCAAGATGATGGGCGAGATCGCCGAGGCGATGGCGGCGGGCAAGACCGTGGGCGGCCACTACGCCTCGCCCGAGCTGGGCCGCGCCTTCCACGCCTATGCCGCCGGCGGCCCCGCCGACGACCACGAGGGCACCCGCCCCGAGGACGCGCTCGCCCGCGTCCGCCAGGGGATGGCGGCGATGCTGCGGCTGGGCTCGGCCTGGTACGACGTGGCGGCCCAGGTGCGCGCCGTGACCGAGGCGGGGCTCGACACCCGCTGCCTGATCCTGTGCACCGACGACTGCTACGCCCCCACGCTGGTGCGCGAGGGCCACATGGACCGCGTCCTGCGCCACGCCATCGCCCAGGGGCTGCGCCCGATGACCGCGCTGCAGATGTGCACGATCAACGCCGCCTCGCATTTCGGGCTGGGGCGGGAGCTCGGCTCGATCGCCCCCGGCCGGCGCGCCGACGTGGTGCTGACCGACAGCCTGGTGGAGTTCCGCGCCCGGACCGTGATCTGCCGCGGCGAGGTGGTGGCCGAGGGCGGCGAGATGCTGGTCCCCCGCCCCGGCTTCGAGTGGCCCGCGGCGGCCAGGGACACCGTCCACCTCGCCCGCGGCGCCGCGCCGGAGGATTTCCGGATCGAGGCCCCCGCCGGCGCCAACTACGCCCGCGCCCGGGTCATCGGGGTGGTCGAGAACCAGGCCCCCACCCGCGCGCTGGAGGCAGAGGTCCCGGTGGTCGACGGCGCCCTGTCCCCCGAGTCCGCCCCCGGCGACCTCTGCCGCATCGCGGTGGTCGAGCGTCACCACGCCACCGGCGAGATCGCCAACGCCCTGGTCAGCGGCTTCGGCTACGAGGGGCCCTGCGCGGTGGCCTCGACGGTTGCGCACGACTGCCACCAGGTGATCGTGGTGGGACGCTCGGCCGAGGACATGGCGCGGGCCGTGAACCGGCTGGCCGAGATCGGCGGCGGCGCCTGCGTCTGGCGCGACGGCGAGGAGCTCGCCTGCGTCCCCCTCCCCGTCGCCGGCCTGATGTCGGACGCCCCGGCCGAGCAGGTCGCCGCGCAGGCCGAGGCCCTGGCCCAGGCCCTGCGCGACTGCGGCTGCACGCTCAACAACGCCTTCATGCAGCACTCGCTGCTGGCGCTGGCGGTGATCCCGAGCCTGCGGATCTCCGACAAGGGGCTGGTCGACGTCGAGACCTTCGAGCTGACCGAGGTGCTGTTGCCGTAAGGCGCGGCCCGCGGAGCGCGGCGCATTGAAATGCGCCCTACGAGGCCGGGCCGGGGCGAGGCCAGGCCGAGGCGGGCCGGGGCGGGCCGGGGCGGGCCGGGGCGACGCCCTGGGCGACGGATCCGGGGTTAGGTCGAGGCGGCGCCCTGGCGCAGCTGCATGATCTCGTCGTAGGCGTCGTTGATCGCGGCCAGGCGCTGGGTGGCGAGGCGCACGGCCTCCTCCGGCACGCCGCGGGCGATCATCCGGTCGGGATGGGTGTCGCGCACCAGCCGGCGCCAGGCGCGGCGGATCTTGTCGTCGGACTCGTCGGGACCCACGCCGAGCACCTCGTAGGGGTCGGGCGTCGCGCCGGGCGCGTAGCGGGCGTAGAGCGTGCGGAACACCCGTTCGGGCAGACCGAACAGGCGCCAGACCTCGCGCAGGAAGGCCTCCTCGTCGGGGTGGAACTCGCCATCGGCCGCGGCGACGTGGAACAGGCCCTCCAGCAGGTCCTCGAGCGGGGCCTTGCGCTCGCCGAACATGCGGGCGACCGAGGCCGCATAGCCCTCGAACCCGGCCACGTCGGTGCGCGCCATGTTGAAGATCCGCGCGGCCTGGCGCTCGGCGCTGGGGGGGATGTGGAACACCTCCCGGAAGGCCGAGACCTCGTCGCGGGTGACCTTGCCGTCGGCCTTGGCCATCTTCGCGCCCAGCGCGATCACCGCGATGGCGAAGCCGGCGGTCTGCTCGGGCGGCGTCTTCAGCCGCGCGAAGACGTCGGCGAGGGTCTCGCCCTCGCGCAGCGCCCGCAGCGCCTCGGCTATCCTGGTCCAGATCGACATGGCGACATCCTAGCGGCGAGGGCCGGGTTCGGCGACCCGTCCGCGACCGGTTGCGGCGGCAGGTCCCGCCCCCGGGGGGGCGCGGGCGGCCGGAAGCGGCTCAGCCCGGCGCCAGCGGACCCTCCCAGCGCTGCACATCGCCGGCCACGCCCTCCCAGGCGCCGGGGAGGAGCAGCTCGCGGCCCAGCACGCGGGCGGGGTTGGTGGGGGGCGGGAAGACCAGGCCGCGCCCCAGCTCCCGGCTGAAGCCGAAGCGGCGGTAGTAGGGCTCGTCCCCCACCAGCGCCACGCGGGTCCAGCCGAGCTCTCCCGCCGTCTCCAGCGTCAGCCCGATCAGCGAGGCGGCCAGCCCCTCGCCCTGACGGGTGGGGTGAACCGCGACCGGGCCCAGCAGCAGGCAGGGCAGGCGCGCGGACCCGATCTGCACGGGCCAGTAGCGGATCGCGCCGGCCACCGCGTCGTATTCGTCGCGGGCGAGCAGGCGCAGTTCAGGGATCGGCTCCACCCCCTCGCGCAGGCGGTAGGAGCTGAGCGCCGTCCGCCCGGGCGCGAAGCAGGTGTCGTAGAGCCACTCGACCTCGGCCTCGTCCTGCGGACGCTCGCGCATCACTCGGAACATGGCGGCGGATCCATCGACTGGGGGGAGAGGGCCCTGAGGGGCGAACGCGAAGGGCCCCGTAGCATGTCCGGCGCGTTCTCGTCTAGAACGGGCCCCGACCCTCCCCGGACCGGGGGACGCCGCGACGAAGGAGATCCGCGTGCACTATCGCATCCAGGATGGGCACCCCCTGCCCCACAACCCGTTCAAGGCGATCGTGGCGCCGCGGCCGATCGGCTGGATCTCGACCGTCGACAAGGCGGGCCGGGTGAACCTGGCGCCCTACTCGTTCTTCAACGGGGTGGCCGACGATCCGCCGATGGTGATGTTCTCGATCAACGACCGCAAGGTCGGCCGCCGGGACGAGACCAAGGACAGCCTGACCAACGTGCGCGAGACCGGAGAGTTCGCCGCCAACGTGGTGGGATGGGAGCTGCGCGACGCGATGAACCTGTCCTCGGGCGCCTTCGCGCCGGGCGAGGACGAGATGGCGATGGCGGGCCTGACCGCCGCGCCGTGCCTCGAGATCGCGGCCCCCCGCATCGCCGAGGCCCCCGCCACGCTGGAATGCCGGCTGGTGCAGGAGCTGGCGCTGCCCCACGGCGACCGCTCGATGGAGAACGTGATGGTGATCGGCCAGGTGGTCGCCGTGCATATCCGCGACGACGTGCTGACCGAGGGGATCTTCGACCTGACCAAGGTGCAGCCGGTGGCCCGCTGCGGCTACAAGGACTACGCCGTGGTGCGCGAGCTGTTCGCGATGACCCGGCCGGGCGGCGGCGACGCGGGGAACCTCAAGCCGTGAACGCGGCGCAGAAACCCTTCGGCTGGGGGGACGACGTGCGCGACTACATCCGCACGATCCCCGATTTCCCCAAGCCGGGCATCCAGTTCCGGGACGTGATGCCGCTGTTCGGCCACCCCCGGGGCTTGCGCGCGGCGGTCGACCGGCTGGTCGGCCCCTTCGCGGGCGCGCGAATCCAGCACGTGGCCGGGCTCGAGGCGCGGGGCTTCATCATCGGGGGCGCCTGCGCCCACCAGCTCTCGGCCGGGTTCCTGGCGATGCGCAAGCAGGGCAAGCTGCCCGGGCCCCGGATCGCGCAGGCCTATGCGCTGGAATACGGCGAGGCGGTGCTCGAGGCGCATGACGACGCCATCGAGGCCGGCGAGCAGGTGCTGATCGTCGACGACCTGCTGGCCACCGGCGGCACCGCCGAGGCCGCCGTGAAGCTGGTCGAGCGGCTGGGAGGCGAGGTCGTGGGCGCCGCCTTCGTGGTCGACCTGCCCGACCTCGGCGGCCGCGCGCGGCTCGAGCGGATGGGCGTCACGGTCCACGCGCTGTGCGCCTACGCGGGGGACTGAGCGCCCCGGCGCGGCCCCTCCGGAAAGCTTCCGCAAACCCTGTTTCCCGGCTGCGGCAACGCTTTGTGAACCTCGCGGGGTCCACAACGGACCTGTCCCGGAGGCCGGGGGCGCCGCGCGCGAGCCGGCGCGCCCGCGCCGGGGCGCGTGCCGATGGGCGCGGTCCCGCGCGTTTCGTGGCGGCGTGGGAGCGTATGGGGTGAGTGGCGTTTGTTGCCGGCGGGGCCGGCGTCCATCGATTTGCCGGCGGGGCCGGCGTGTAACGTAGTGCCGGCCGGGCCGGCGTGTAACGTATTGCCGGCGCCCCCGAGGCTGGGGGAGCGCCGGCCTGTTCGATCACGAGCCGCCTCGGCCCGTCCTGCCGTCTCCGCGCGGCCGGCCGCGGCCGACTGGCGGCGCGCGCCAGACCTGACCCGGGGCCTCCGGACCCGAGCGGGCGCGCGGGCCCGGCCGCCTCAGGCGTCGACCAGCATCGAGAAGCCGCCCTGGATCATCCGGGCCATGTCGGCGAGACCGTCGTCGAGCCCCGACAGGCTCGGCCCCTCCATCAGCTTGACCCAGCCCGCGTCGCGCACCGCCTTCGAGGGCCACTCGATGAAGCCCATCGCCAGCGCCTCGTCGGGGCCCAGGGCCACGGCGCGGCGCATGTCGGTGCGCTTGCCCTCGGGCACGTAAACGCCCCAGCCGTCGAAACAGCGCAGCGCGCCGACCTCGAGGAACGCCTCGGCCATGCGGACGGCGCGGGCGGCATAGGCCTCGCGCGCGTCGGCCGCGACCGGGAACAGGGCGGCGTCGACATAGACCTCCGCGTCGCCGGGGCGGGCGGCGCCGCGGTCGCACAGCGGCTCGAACCCCGCAAAGATCATCCGGGCGCCGTCGAAAGGCATCTCCTGCGGGACCTGGCCCCCCTCCGGCTCGGCCATCATCGCGGCGAAGCACGCCTCGGCAGTCTCGGCGTCGGGGAACTCGATCCAGGAGAACACCGGCGTCTCGTCGGGCGTCGCCTCCACCGCGCGGAACATGTCGGTGCGCTGGCCGGCGGGCACGTCGTCGCCCCAGGCGTCGACCGCCCGCAGGGCGCCGAGCCCGCGGATCATCGGCGCCATGACGGTCGAGAACTCGGCATAGGCGGCCTTGCCCGCGGTCGGGACGGCCAGCATGGCGGCGGAAACGTAGGTCATCGCAGCGGCTCCAGAGAGGCCGGGCCCCTCGGGCGCTCGGCTTGACAATAAGGTTTGATATCAACATAACCTTTCCATGTCCACCGAAGACCCTCTCGTCCGCCCCTCCATCGCGCAGACCCTCGAGGTGCGCGACCGTTGCCTGTGCCTCGCCGCGCAGCGGGCGGCGCGGGCGCTGGCGCGCCGCTTTGACGAGGCGTTTCGCCCGCTGGGCCTGACCAACGGGCAGTTCTCGCTGATGATGGCGCTGAACCAGCCGACGCCGCCGGCGATGGGGCGGGTGGCGGCGATGCTGGCGATGGATCCCTCGACGCTGACCGCGGCGCTCAAGCCGCTGGTCCGCCGCGAACTGGTCGAGATCGCGCCCGATCCCGCGGACCGCCGCGGCCGCCGCGCCGCGCTGACCGGGGCCGGACGCGCCCTGCTGGGCGCCGCCCTGCCGATCTGGACGCAGACCCACGCCACGATAGACGCAGAGCTGGCCGAGCGCGGAACCGCCCCGGACGCCCTGCGCGACGCGATCTGGTCGCTCGCCTGAGGCGCCCTCAGCCGAGCACGGCGCCGGGGTTCATGATCCCGTGCGGATCGAGCGCGGCCTTGATCGCGCGCATCGCCGCCAGCTTCGCGGGGTCGCCATAGCGCGCGAGGTCCGCGCTCTTGAACCGTCCGATGCCGTGCTCGGCGCTGATCGAGCCGCCATGCGCGTCCGCCAGGTCATGCACCACCCGGGTCAGCGCGCCCTTCTGCCGGGCGTACTCGTCCCGGTTGCGCCCCACGGCGGGGAACAGGTTGTAGTGCAGGTTGCCGTCGCCCAGATGCCCGAACGGGTTGAAGCGCAGGTCGGGGGCGATCTCGCGCAGCTTCGCCGGCGCCTCCTCCATGAACCGCGCCACCGCGCTGAGCGGCAGGGAGATGTCGTGCGAGGCGACCGAGCCGACCTTGCGGTTGCCCTCGGGGATCGACTCGCGCAGGCGCCAGAAGTCGGCCCGCTGCTGGTCGGACTGCGACAGCGCGCCGTCGGTGGCGAGCCCCGTCTCGAACGCGCGCGCCAGCGCCGCCTCCAGCGTCGCGGCGACGCCCGAACCCTCGCCGCCCCCGACTTCCATCAGCACCGACCATTCCGGCGTCGGGGAGACCGGGCAACGGGTCCCCGCCACATGCTCGAGCGCAAAGCCGATGCCGACCCCCGACAGCAGTTCGAAGGCCGAAAGCTGCTCGCCCACCGCCGCGCGGACATGGTGCAGCAGGGCCAGCGCCGCGTCGGGCGAGGGCACGGCGACGAAGGCCGCCTGCACCTCGGCCGGGCGCGGAAACAGGCGCAGGCAGGCCGCCGTGACCAGCCCCAGCGTCCCCTCCGAGCCGATCAGCAGCCCGCGCAGATCATAGCCGGTGTTGTCCTTCCGCAGCCGCTTCAGCGAGCGCAGGATCGAGCCGTCGGGCAGCACCGCCTCGACCCCCAGGCACAGGTCCCGCGCCATCCCGTAGCGCAGCACGTTCAGCCCCCCGGCGTTGGTCCCCAGGATGCCGCCGATGCGGGCCGAGCCCTCCGAGGCGATGGACAGCGGAAACAGCCGCCCCGCCGCCTCGGCCGCGGCCTGGGCGTCGGCGAGGATCACCCCCGCCTCGACGATCATCGCGTCGTCGTCGGGGCTCACCTCGCGGACCCGGTTCAGCCGCTCGACCGAGACGACGACGCCCTCGACGCCGTCGGGACGCAGCTGGCCGCCGACAAGGCCGGTGCCGCCGGCGTGAGGGATCAGGGCGACGCGGGCCTCGGCGCAGCGGCGCACGATCTCGGCGGCCTCCTCGACCGTGCCCGGGCGCAGCACGGCGGCGGCGCGGCCCGGCGCGATGTCGCGCAGGTCGCGCAGATAGGGGGCGGCGTCCCCGCCCTCGCGCAGGCCGGCCGGGCCCAGCAGATCGCGCAGGCCGGAGAGGAACGCAGGCGGGGGGGCGCGCAGATCGGTCATGGCAGGCTCAGGCCTCGGGGTCTGCAGGGGAAGAAGGATCGGCGAGCGGGTCCGTCCGCGGCGCCGCGGCCCGGCGCAGCCGGTCGTTGACCGCGAGGCCCAGCCCCGCCTCGGGCACGCGCGCCACGGCGATGGTCCCCGCGCCGCCCATCCGCGCGTCCAGCGCGCGCAGGAAGGCAAACAGGTTCGCCGCCGCCTCCCCCACATCGCCCGAGGGCGAGAGGTTCAGCGCCGGCGCCCCGGCGGCGGGCCCCGGCCCGAAGCCCAGCCAGCCCTCGCCGGACCGCGGCCCCTGCGCGTTCAGCCGCAGCGCCGCGCCGGGGGCGTAGTGCGAGGCCAGCATCCCCGGCGCCCGCAGGTCTCGGCGATCGCCTCGAGCGCGAGGCCCCCGGGACGCAGCAGCACCGGCGTCTCGCCCTCGACGCCCGGCCCCCCGAATCCCAGAATCGTGCTCTCGACCCCTACCGGACAGGGCCCGCCGTCGAGGATCGCGTCGATGCGCCCCGCCAGCCCCTCGGCCACATGCGCGGCCGTGGTCGGGCTGACCTTGCCCGAGCGGTTGGCCGAGGGGGCTGCCACCGGCGCCCCGGTCGCGGCAAGCAGGGCGCGCGCCAGCCGATGGGCGGGAACCCGGATCGCTACCGTCGGCAGGCCGGCCGTCACGGCGGGGGCGAGGGCCGCGTCGGGCCGGCGCGGCAGCACCAGGGTCAGGGGCCCGGGCCAGAACGCCTCGGCCAGCGCCCGGGCCGCGGCGGGGAACACCGCCAGCCGCTCGGCGGCGGCGAGGTCGGGGACATGCGCGATCAGCGGGTTGAAACTGGGGCGGCCCTTTGCCGCGTAGATCCCCGCCGCGCTCTCGGCCCGGTCGGCGCGCCCGCCAAGGCCATAGACCGTCTCGGTCGGGAAGGCGACCAGCCCGCCCGCGCGCAGGATCTCCGCCGCCCGCGCCAGGCCCGCCGGGTCGTCGGACAGACGCTCGGTCGCCCGCTCGGGCCAGGGATCGTGGGGGCGCTGCGCGCTCATCGGCTCCGTCCGCTTGACCCCGGGACGCGCCGGGAGGGCGCGGGGGGCGCGCGATCATTGCCGCAGGCGGGGGGCCGGGGGCAAGGCGGGTCGCGGTCGCGGTCCGCCCTCGCGCGGCCCGTCCCCTCGCCGGGCGCAGGAGGCCCCGGGCCCGCGCCCGCGCCTCAGCGGCCGCGCGGAGCGGGGTCGAGGCGATTGCGCTCGCCCGGATTGGCCGCGAGATGGGCGGCGCGGCCCGCGGTCAGGGCGGCGGCCATCGTCGCGCCCCCCCGCAGGCGGCGCAGGCAGGTCACCAGGTCGACCTGGCGGCGCGGCTCGTCGGCAAGCTCGGCCAGCAGGCTCGCGAACGCCCAGGGGTCGAGCGCGGAGGCCGCGGACTGCATGAACCGCCCCACCTCGCCGGTGGCGTCGTAGCGCTCGAGCGCCGCCTCGCAGGCCGCGACGTCGGTCGAGCCCAGCCGCCCGCACACCGCAGGCCGCGCCTCGTAGACCCGGCACAGCCCGTCGGCGCCCAGCGCCGGGCAGGCGCGGGGATGGGGCGGGGTCTCCTCGGGCTGGTCGCGCAGCAGCTCCCAGGCGGCGCGGACCTCGGCCGGCAGGGCGGTGACGCGGGCGTTGATCGCGCAGCACATCCAGCAGCCCGCGCCGCAGGCCCAGGCGTCGCGACGCGCCTGCACCCGGGATTCCAGCGCCGCGATCGGCCGGGGCAGCGCGGGCGCCGTCCCCGCCAGCCGGGCGATCAGCGCCGAGAGGTCCGCCTCGCCCAGCGCCGAGGCCGGCGCCCCCTCCATCACCGCGGTCGAAAACCGCTTCCACGGCGCGCCCTGGCGCACCGCTTCGCCGACCAGATCCAGCAGCACGCGGGCCGAGGCCTCCTGCAGCAGCGCGGTCACCACCTTCTCGCGCGGGCGGGCGACAAGGGCCTGCAGCGCGGCGATCAGCCCGGCGTAGCGCTCCCGGTCGGCGGGCGAGAGCCGGGGCGAGGGGCTCGCCCACGCCGGCAGCGCCGCCTTCGCCGGGCGGCCGGAGCGCGCAGGCCGGCCCTTCAGCACGCGGCCTCGCAGCGGAAGGCGGAGGGGGAAACCAGGGTCATGGGACGGCGCGCTCCGGGGGCTGGCTCGCGGCCGCGGGAGGCGGCCCGGGAGGGCGAGGGTAATCCGGTCGGGCCGGGCGAGGCCAGACGCGATCCGCTCCCCGACCCCCCGCTCCCCGACCCCCCGCCCCCCTACCTCCCGCCCAGCCGCGCCCCCTCCCCGCCCCTGCCGGGCGACGATGCGCGGGGCCGCGCTTCCCTGCCGGCTGGACAGCCCCGCGCCCGCCGCGTAGCTTCCGCGCGACTGCGCTCGGGGCGCGGCGCGTCCGTGTCGGCGTCCGACGCCCCCGCGGCGGCCAGCCCCCTGGCGCAAAATGAATGCAGCCCGCGACGGCGCCGCGGAGGCTCGCCCTCCGCCGCGCGACGTCCGGTCCGAAGGGAGAGCCGCCGATGCCCTACCAGGCCCCGATCCGCGACCTGGCTTTCTGCCTCGACCACGTGGTCGAAGCCGACATGCTCGCCGCCACCGAGCGCTTCGCCGAAGCCACCGCCGAGACCCGCGCGGCGATCCTGGACGAGGCCGGCAAGCTCGCCTCCGGCGTGCTGGCGCCGCTGAACCGCGAGGGCGACCTGCATCCCGCCCGGCTCGAGAACGGGGTGGTGCGCACCTCCCCCGGCTTCGCCGACGCCTATCGCCAGATCGCCGGGGGCGGCTGGGTCGGCATCGCCGCCGACCCCGAGCACGGCGGCATGGGCCTGCCCCTGACGCTGGCCACCGCCATGGGCGAGATGTTCGCCTCGGCCAACCTCTCCCTCTCGCTCTGCCCGCTGCTCTCGCAGGGCCAGATCGAGGCGCTGGAGACGCACGCCTCGCCCGAGATGCGGGCGCTCTACCTGCCCAGGCTGACCTCGGGCGAGTGGACCGGCACCATGAACCTGACCGAGCCGCAGGCGGGCTCGGACGTCGGCGCCGCCACCACCAGGGCCGAGCGGAACGACGACGGCACCTACGCGCTGACGGGTCAGAAGATCTACATCTCCTGGGGCGATCACGACGTGGCGGAGAACATCTGCCACCTGGTCCTCGCGCGTCTGCCCGACGCCCCGGCCGGCACCCGCGGCCTGTCGCTGTTCCTGGCCCCCAAATACATCCCCGACGCCGACGGAAACCCCGGCGAGGCCAACGCGCTGCGCCCGATGAGCCTCGAGCACAAGATGGGCCTGCATGGATCTCCGACCGCGGTGATGGGCTTCGAGGGCGCCAAGGCCTGGATCGTGGGCCCCGAAGGCGGCGGCATCGCCTGCATGTTCACGATGATGAACAACGCCCGCCTGGGCGTGGGCGTCGAGGGCCTGGGCATCTGCGAGGCGGCCTACCAGAAGGCGCTGGAGTTCGCCAACGACCGCGTCCAGGGCCGCACCGCCGACGGCTCGAAGACGATCATCGGGCATGCCGACGTGCGCCGGATGCTGATGCGCATGAAGACCCTGACCGAGGTGGTCCGCGCCATCTGCCTCGACACCGCGGTCTCGCTCGACATGGCCAAGGCGGCGCCCAAGGCCGACGCCAAGGCCTGGTTCGCCCGCGGCGCCTTCCTGACCCCGATCGCCAAGGCGTTCGGCACCGACGCGGGCATGGAGGTGGCCGAGCTCGGCGTGCAGGTCCACGGCGGCATGGGCTTCATCGAGGAGACCGGCGCCGCCCAGTTCTACCGCGACGTCCGCGTCACCGCGATCTACGAGGGCACCAACGGCGTGCAGGCCGCCGACCTTGTCGGCCGCAAGCTGTCGGACGGCGGCGCCGCGGCCGACGGCCTGCTGCGCGAGATCCGGGCGGTGGCCCATGCCGCCGCGGGGGACCTCGCCGAGATGGGCGGGCAGCTCGCCACCGGGGCCGACGCGCTCGAGGCCGCGACCCAGTGGATGCTCGCCGCCGAGCCGAACGACCGCAACGCCGGCTCGGCCGACTACCTGCGCGCCTGGGCGCTGGCGCTGGGCGGCGCCTATCTGCTGAAGGGCGCCGCGGCCGCGACCGGGGCGGACGCCTCGCGCCGCGCGGCGCTGGCGCGCTATTTCTTCGGGCGGGAGTTCCCGGCCCTCGACGCCCTGTGCGAGGCGGCCATGGACGGCGCCGCCCCGCTCTACGCCCTGTCGCCGGAGGAGCTCGCCTCGTGAGCGGGGAGGAGCCCCGCACCGGCGTGCGTCACCCGTTCCCCGAGCCCGAGCGCGGCGAGACGGTCGAGATCGCCGAGGGCGTCCTGTGGACCCGCATCGGCCTGCCCAGCCGCCTGAACCACGTCAACGTCTACCTCTTCGACGAGGGCGACGCCTGGACCGTGGTCGACACCGGCCTGCGCCACAAGCTGTGCCTCGAGGCCTGGGCAAAGCTGGAAGAGGGCCCGCTGAAGGGCAAGCGCGTGGCCCGGGTGATCGGCACGCACCACCACTCCGACCACGTCGGGCTGGCGGGCAAGTTCATCAAGGAGCACGGGGCCGAGTTCTGGACCACCCGCACCGCCTGGCTGAACGCGCGGATGCTGCAGCTCGACCATCAGGAGACGCACCCGCCCGAGATGCTGGCCCACTGGACCCGCGGCGGCGTCCCGCAGGAGCTGGTCGACGGCTTTGTCGAGAGCGGACCGTTCAACGCCTCGGCCGCCACCTGGCGGCTGCCGCTGGGCTACCGCCGCCTGGTCGAGGGCGAGGAGATCGCAATGGGCGGCCGCCGCTGGATCGTGCGCATGGGCGACGGCCACGCGCCCGAGCACGCCACCTTCTGGTCGATGGACGACAACCTGGTGGTGGTCGGCGACCAGGCGATTCCCGGCATCAGCTCCAACCTCGGCGTCTACCCCACGGAACCCGAGGCCGATCCCGTCGGCGAGTGGCTCGAGAGCTGCGAGAAGCTGCTCGCCCATGCGCGCGAGGATCACCTGGCCCTGCCCGGGCACAAGGCGGTCTACACCGGCCTGCCGACCCGCTTCCGGCAGCTGATCTCGAACCACCACGGGGCCATCAAGCGCCTGCGCGCCCACCTGGTCGAGCCGCGCACCGCCGCCGAGTGCTTCGTGCCGCTGTTCGGGCGCGAGATCCCGCCCGCCGTCTATCGCCTGGCGCTGAACGAGGCGCTGGGCCACCTCAACCACATGCGCCGCTCGGGCGAGGCGGTGCGCGAGGACCGCGCCGACGGCGCCTGGCTGTGGCGGCTGGCGCGCTGAGCGTCCCGACCCACGCGCTTGCGACCATTTCCGCCTTGATCCCCGCGCGCCCGCGCGGGTAGGAGGCGGAGACACCACCGATGCGCGCCCATATGGCGCGGACCAAGGGGAGCGACCGACATGGCCGACCACGAGCCCGGCAAGATGGACATCACCGAGCAGGAGAAGACCTTCGGCCTGTTCCTCAAGACCATCAACATCGTCGCCGTGACGGCGGTGATCGTCCTGATCTTCATGGCGCTGGTGAACAGCTGACGCCCTCGCCGGGTCTTCGCGCCCGGCGGACGATCCGACAGGGACCGATGCGAGGCGCGACCGGACGCGCCCCGCATCGGTCCTTCTGCGTTCGGCCCCCCGGCTGTCGACTCGGGCGGCAGGGCAGCGACGCGCGCCGGTCCTTGTCGCGACCGGCCGCAGAGGCCCCTCGGCCGCACGCGGGCCCTGCGCCGGCGCCGCACTTGTCGGGCGGACGTCGCGTTCCCGGTTGAAAACCGCTCCGCCCGGTGGAACCCATGTCGGGACCCCGCCGCACAGGAGCCTCGCCATGACCTCAGACCTCTGGACCTGGACCGCGGGCGACCTCGCGCGCGGGATCGCCGCCGGGCGGATCGGCAGCGTGGAGGCGACGCGGAGCGCGCTCGCCCGCCTCGACGCCGTCAACCCCGCGATCAACGCCGTGGTCGACCCCCTGCACGAGGAGGCGCTGGCCGCAGCCGAAGCCGCCGACAGGGCCCTGCGCCGGGGCGAGGAGACGGGCCCCCTCCACGGCGTCCCGGTCACCGTGAAGATCAACGTCGACTACGGCGGCCGGGCGACGACCAACGGGGTCGTGGCGTTCCGCGACGCGATCGCGCCGGCGGACGGCTCGGTGGTGCGGGCGCTGAAGGCCTCGGGCGCGGTGATCGTGGGGCGGACCAACACGCCCTGCTTCTCGATGCGCTGGTTCACCGACAACGACCTGCACGGCGCCACGCGCAACCCCTGGGACCCGGCGCTGACGCCCGGCGGCTCCTCGGGCGGCGCTGCGGCGGCCACGGCGGCGGGGATCGGCGCGGTGGGGCATGGCAACGATCTGGGCGGCTCGATCCGCTACCCGGCCTATTGCTGCGGGCTGGTGGGGCTGCGGCCGACCTCGGGGCTGACCGGCGCCTTCTCGCCCGGCCAGGCGGCCGAGCGGCCGATCGTGTCGCAGATGGCCTCGGTGCAGGGGCCGCTGACCCGCTCGGTCGAGGATGCGGCCCTGGCGCTGCGGGCGATGTGCCTGCCCGACCCGCGCGACGTCTGGCAGGGCATCGCGCCGCCCCTGCGCGGCTCCGACGCCCGCCGCCCCTGCCGGGTGGCGGTGCTGGAGGCGGGCGAGGGCTGCCCCACCGATCCGTCCGTCACCCACGCCATCCGCCGCGCCGCAACGATCCTCGCCGAGGCCGGCTACGAGATCGTCGACATCCCCCCGCCCTCGCTGCTGGAGCTGGGGGAGTACTGGCGCCTGATGCTGGGCGCCGAGCTCTACGCCACGCTGGGCCCGCTGGTCGAGGAGCACGGCGACGCCGCCATCAGGATCCAGACCGAGCGCTGCCACGGCGTGCTGCGCGACCGGATGCCCGGCGACATCGCCGGGTTCCTGAAGCTGCTCGGCCGCCGCTCGACCCTGCTGCGGGAGTGGCAGGCGTTCTTCGATCGGGCGCCCTTGCTGCTGACCGCCACCTCCTGGGCGCGGCCGCACCCGGTGGGCGCGGACATCGACCCCGAGACGGACTACGAGACCTTCTTCCGCCAGCAGGTTCCCGCCGCCGCCCCGCCGATCATCGGCCTGCCGGGCCTGTCGGTCCCCATGGGGGTCGAGGACGGGCTGCCCACCGGCGTGCAGCTCATGTCGGCCCGCTTCGGCGAGCCCCTGCTGCTCGCCGCCGGCGCGGCGCTCGAGCGGGCGCAGGGCCCGTTCGCCCCCATCGACCCCGTGGCGCAACGCGTCGCCTGAACGCGAAACGCCGGCCGCGAGGGCGGCCGGCGTCGGATCTCTCAAGCGCGCGGTCCGCGCGTCAGTCTCAGGTCCGCGGTCTGCGCGTCAGTCTCAGCGCCGCGGTCCGCGCGTCAGTCTCAGCGCCGCGGTCCGCGCGTCAGGGCGTGGCCCGCAGGTTGCTGCGGGCCTGCTGAAGCTCCGCGGCGCGGTTGTCCTGCTGGTAGGCCTTGATCGCCAGCTTGCGCACGTGGTTGGTCTTCTTGAGGTACTCGTCCTGCGCCACGCGGCCCTTCGCGCCGTTCAGCTGCCGGGCCTCGGCCTCGAGCGTACGCTGGCGGTCGGACGCGCCGGGGTGGGTCGACAGGAAGCTGGTGTTGTCGCCGTACATGCGGCGCATCACCTGGAAGCTCTTGGCCCCCGCGACGCCGTCATAGCCGGCCTTGACCAGGTATTTCATCCCCAGCTCGTCGGCCGCGGCTTCCTGATCGCGGGAGAAGTCGGCGTAGTAGGCCTGACCGCCGAGACCGGCCACCAGGTTGGTCAGCTCCCCCGGCACGCCCAGCAGCGCGCCGCCGATCCCCGCAAGCGTCTGGCCGATGGCGACCTCCTGGCGCTTGGCCATCCCCGCCGAGACGTGGCCCAGGTCCTCGTGGGCGATCTCGTGGGCCAGCACCATGGCGAGCTGCGCCTCGTTCTCCATCGTGGCCAGCAGGCCGGCGTGGATGAACACGTAGCCCGCGCCCGAGGTGAAGGCGTTCGCCGAGGCGTCCTTGATGATGTAGGTGCGCAGCTGGCTCGCCTTGCCCGAGCGGGCGCCGTCGATCCGCGCGGTGATCTCGTCGACATAGGCGTTCACCCGGTCGCCGTTGATCAGCATGTTCTTCTGCTTGAGCTCGGCGAGGATCTGCTGGGACTGCTGGCGCTCGGCCTGCTGGGCCGAGGCCGGGCGCGGGCCGGGCGCGCCTCCGCCCTGCGGCGTTCCGCAGGATGCGAGGCCGAAGGCCACGAATGCGCTCAGAATCAGGCGCGGGGCTTTCATGAGGGTCCTCCTGTCCGTGTCGAGGCGCACCTTCGCGTGAGGGAAGGGCGAAAGATGGACGGCCGGGAGGCGAGGGCGTGGAGCCTCGCGCTCCGCTCCTCCCCTCCACGCCCGGACGCGCCGGCGCCGTCGCCCCCCGGGCGCCGCGCCGGTCACGACTGCGCGAGGCCGCCCGAGGGCTGCCCGCCAGGACGGCAAGACCCCGCAGGCGCCTCGCAATGAAAAACCCCCGGGCCGGGCCCGGGGGTTCCAGTTTTCAGATGGGGCGCGCGCGGATCGCGCGACGCTCTCCCGTCAGGCGTGAGCCTTACAGCAGTCCTTCTCGCTGCGCTTTCTTGCGCGCGAGCTTGCGGGCGCGACGGATCGCTTCGGCCTGCTCGCGGGCACGTTTCACGGACGGCTTCTCATAATGCTGACGAAGCTTCATCTCACGAAACACGCCTTCGCGCTGCATCTTCTTCTTCAGCGCGCGGAGCGCCTGGTCGACATTGTTGTCGCGGACCATAACCTGCACGGGTACTCACCACCTTTCATAGCTGTCTGGTCGCAGGAGCGCGCTGTATATCAACGCGACCCGGACCTGTCCACCGCCCTTGCCGCGGCGACCCGAAGGCGTATCTCTTGGGACGTCGACAGAGAGGAGCGACCATGTCCCTGCCCGAACACGACGCCCCCGCCGCCGAGGACGCGACCCCCAGGGCCGCGACCTCCGCCGCGACCGAGCCCGCTTCCGGCCTTGACGCGGTCCGCGCCAAGCTGCTGGAATCGCTGCCTGAACATGTCGAATTCGACGGCTGGTCCCGCACCGCCATCGACATGGCCGCCGTCGACGCCGAGGTCCCCGAGGACGTGGCCCGCATGGCCTTCCCCAGCGGCGTCGACGCCGCCGCGGCCTTCCACGAGCTCGGCGACCGCCGGATGACCGCCGCCCTGGCGCGCGAACCGCTGAGCGCGATGGGCATGACCGACCGCATCACGCTCGCCGTCCGGCTGCGCCTGGAATCGGTCTCCGGCCCGACCGAGAAGGAGGCGGTGCGCCGCGCCGCCTCGCTGTTCGCGCTGCCCACCAACGCCGCCCGCGGGGCGCGCCTGATCTGGGGCACCGCCGACGCGATCTGGACCGCGCTGGGCGACGAGAGCGACGACCTGAACTGGTACTCCAAGCGCGCCACGCTGGCTGCGGTGATCTCCTCGACCGTGCTCTACTGGCTGGGCGACGACTCCGAGGGCGCCACGGACACCTGGGCCTATCTCGACCGCCGCATCGCCGACGTGATGAAGATCGAGAAGGCCAAGGCCCGGATGCGCGCCAATCCGCTGGGGCGGGTGGCGAGCTCGGGGGTCGAGGCGCTGTCGCGCGGGCTGAGAAAGACCCCGCGCCCCCGCGCCGGCGGCTGAGACGCCGAGGCCCGCCCCACACACACGCGCGCGCCCCGGGCCTGACCCGGGGCCTCGCGCGGACCGCCGGCAACCTGGATCTCCCAACCCGGATCTGCGTGGCCCGGGCTCGCCTCGCGACGGCCCTGACGCGGCCCGGGCCCGCGCAGCGCCGAGCCTTCCGCCTCAGGTCCGCCCCGACATCGCCATGGCGCCGCCGGGGCGGGCGGCTTCGCGCCGCAGCCAGCGGGTGAAGGCCTGCACGGCCGGGCGCTCGGGCCCCGGACGGCGGACGATGTGATAGCCGAGGCGGCCGTCGGGGTCCTCGTCCTCGAACAGGCTCACCAGGCGGCCGGCGTCTAGGTCGGCCTGCACGAACACCTTGCCCGAGATCGCGATCCCCTGCCCCTCCAGCAGCGCGGGATGGATCATGTAGCCCGGCAGGTAGGCGCCGCCCATGCCGTGCGCCCCCTCGAGCCCGCGCTCCGCGAGCCAGCGGACCAGCTCCTCGGTCCCCTGCTCCTGCAGCCAGGGGAAGCCCGCGAGATCCTCCAGCCGCGCCACCTCGCGCCCCGCGACCAGCGAGGGCGCGGCCGAGATGATCCGCGGGCTGGGCACCAGCAGGCGGCTCTCGACCCCCGGCCAGCCGCCGTCGCCGTAGCGGATCGCGAGGTCGATGCGCCCGTCCGACAGGTCCACCACCCGGGCCGAAGGGTCGATGTCGAGCTCCACCTCCGGGTGCGCCCTCCGGAAGCCGCCCAGGCGCGGGATCAGGAAGCCCACGGCGAAATTCGGGGTCAGGGTGACGCGCACCGGGCGGGCGGCGTCCTCCTCGGCGAAGGCCTCCAGCGCGGCGCGGATCGCGTCGAACCCCGCCGAGACCCCGCGCGCCAGCAGCGCCCCGTCCGGGGTCAGCGCCAGGCCGCGGCCGGCGCGGCGCATCAGCGGGCGGCCGAGCTCGCTTTCCAGCTTGCGCACGCTCTGCGCCACCGCGGCGTGGGAGACGTTCATCTCGCGCCCCGCCTCCGAGAAGGACAGCGTGCGGGCCGCCGCCTCGAAGGCGCGCAGAGCGGTCAGGGAGGGGAGCGGGGCGGATCGGCTCATCTGAAACCCCAGCTTACAGGTTGCGATTTTTCCTGAGTCGCATTCTCGCGCCCGAAGTCGCATCTGTCACCTATCGAAACCGGCGCCGAGGCTCGACGCCCCCCAGCGATGGAGCATCAGATGTTTCAGGTGATGGCCCAGACGATCCGCACCGCGACCCTCATGGACGTGTACGACCGGACGCCCCCCGCCGCCGAGCGGGCGGAGCTTGCCCGCCGCCAGGCCGACGCGCTCGCCGCCGCCGCGCGCGAGCTTCAGGCCGAGGATGTGCGCCGGCAGGCCAAGGCCCGCGCCCGGGCCGAGCTGAAGGCCCGCGCCCGGGCGGCCGAGGCCCTGCGCGCGGACGCGGCGCGCCGCCCGGCCCCGCTGTTCGGCCGCCGGGCGCCGCGCCTGAGCCTCGGCTTCAGGTTCGGGACGAAAGCCGCGTGAGGTGACCCATCTTGCGGCCCGGGCGCGCCTCGCCCTTGCCGTAGAGATGCAGCCGCGCGCCCTGGTCGGCGGCGAGGCCCCTCCAGTCGGAGGCCGCGTCGCCGATCAGGTTGGTCATCACCGCGTCCGAGTGGCGCGACCCGTCGCCCAGCGGCCAGCCGCAGACGGCGCGGATGTGCTGCTCGAACTGGTCGACGATGCAGGCGTCCAGCGTCCAGTGCCCGGTGTTGTGCACCCGCGGCGCGATCTCGTTGACCACGAGGCCCTGGGCGGTCTCGAAGAACTCCACCCCGATCACGCCGACATAATCGAGCGCCTGAAGGATCCGGCCGGCCGCCAGCACGGCGTCGGCGCGGCGCATCGCGCTCAGGCCCGAGGGCACGGTCGAGGTGCGCAGGATCCCCTCGGAATGCGCGTTCTCGGCCGGATCGAAGGCCACGACCTCGCCCGAGAGGCCCCGCGCGGCGATCACCGAGACCTCGCGGCGGAAGGGCACGAACCCCTCCAGCACGCAGGGGGCTCCGGCGACGGCCTCCCAGGCGGCGGGCACGTCGCCGGAGCCATCCAGCCGGGCCTGGCCCTTGCCGTCATAGCCCAGCCGGCGGGTCTTGAGGATCGCGGGACCGCCCAGTTCGGCGAAGGCCGCGGCCAGCTCGGCCTCGGTCTCGACGGCGCGGTAGGGCGCGGTCGAGAGGCCGATGCCGTTGAGGAAGTCCTTCTCCGGCAGGCGGTCCTGCGCGATCTCGAGCGCACGGGGGCCGGGGCGCACCGGAACCAGGGCCTCCAGCGCGCGGGCGGCGTCGACGGGGACGTTCTCGAATTCGTAGGTCACCGCGGCGCAGGCGGCGGCGAGCGCGGCGTGAGCCTGGGGGTCCGCATAATCGGCGCGGATCACCTGGTGGGCGACGTCGCCGGCGCAGGGCTCGGCCTCGGGCGCGAGGATCACGCAGCGGATCCCCAGGCGCGCGGCGGCCATCGACAGCATCCGCGCGAGCTGGCCGCCGCCCAGGATGCCCAGCGCGCCGCCGGGGCCGATGGGCGCGAGCCCGTCCTTCGACCCGGCCCTCGGTTCAGTCGTCATGGGGTTCCTCGGCCACGGCCTCGGTCTGCGCCTCGCGCAGGATCTCCAGCCGCTCGGCGAGCTCGGGGTCCGTGGTCGCCAGCATCGCCACCGCCAGCAGGGCGGCGTTGGCCGCGCCCGCCTCGCCGATGGCGAGCGTGCCGACCGGCACGCCGCGGGGCATCTGGACGATCGAGAGCAGGCTGTCGAGGCCCGAGAGCGCCTTGGAGCGGACCGGAACCCCCAGCACCGGCAGCCGGGTCTTGGCCGCCAGCATCCCCGGCAGATGCGCCGCGCCGCCGGCGCCGGCGATGATCACGCGCAGCCCCCGCTCGGCCGCGCCCTCGGCATAATCGAACAGGCGGTCGGGGGTGCGGTGGGCCGAGACGATGCGGATCTCGTGCGGGACGCCCATCGCGGTCAGCACGTCGCGGGCGGCGGACATCGTCGGCCAGTCGCTCTGCGAGCCCATCACCACGCCGACGAGGGGGGGAACCTCCTCGGCGGCCAGCGTGGCCTCTTCCTCGAGGGTTTCCAGCGTCTCGTCGGAATCGACCTCGTCGCCGGCCTCGGCGGCCTGGTCGGAGAGCGTCTGATCGGGATCCTGCGCCATGCGTCACCTCATCCGGGGGCGGAGGCGGCAGGGGCCGCCTTCTGGCCGAATAGCCGACGGGGCGGCGTCTGTCACGTCGGCGCGGCGGCGCACGCGGGACGCAGCGCGGACGAGGACGGGGTCAGAAGTCGATGGCGGCGCCGCCCGCCGTCGCCCACGCCATCGGGTCGTCGCCAGGGCCGGGCAGCCACTCGGCCGCCTCGGAGGCGTCGTCGGCACGCTCGGGGGAGCGGAAGTCGAAGCGATCGACGTCGGCGGTCTCGAAGGCCATGACCCTGTCTCCTGTCTCGCCGTTCGGGGCCTGTCCCCGCTGGCAGAACAGGGATTCGCACAAACGGCGTGACGGCTGCGTGACAGGGACTCGGCCGTGGCGGTCAGGCGCTGATATCGGGGAACAGCTCGTCCTCGATCCGGGCGATCTGGTCCTTCAGCGCCAGCTTGCGCTTCTTGAGACGGCGCAGGGACAGCGGGTCGGCCAGAGGGTTGCTCTGCAAGGCCTCGATGGCGGCGTCGAGGTCCCGATGCTCGGCGCGCAGACGCTCGAGCTCCAGGGTCAGAAGTTCGTCGCGGCTCATCAGGTGGGTCATCGGCGCTCCGCTGCCGGCGGCGCGCACGGGAGGGCCGCGCCGCGGGCCCCGCATTCTAGTCAAACAGCCGTGCCAGACAAGCAAAGCGCGGGGCAAAGCGCGGGCCGGCGACCCCGCGCCGCGCCGTCGCCCCGCCCGCGCCCCGGCGCAACAGTTTCAACGCGGGACCACTTGGCGTCGCCCCAATGCGAGCCGAGCGGTTGCCGCGGTGCACCCGTCAATCTAAGTAAAGCGGGATGAGCCTTCGCCCTCGCCTTAAGCGCATCCTGCGCCGCCCGCCCCGCGTCTCCCTCGTTCGGCTCTACGGACCGATCGGAATGCCGGGGCGCATGGCGTCCTCGCTGAGCGACGAGTTCATCGGCCCGGCGCTGGAGTCGGCCTTCGGCGCCCGCCCCGCGGCGGTGGCGCTGGCGGTGAACTCGCCCGGCGGATCGGCCGTGCAGTCGGGGCTGATCGCCAGCCGCATCCGCCGCCTGGCCGACGAGACCCGGATCCCGGTCTACGCCTTCTGCGAGGATGCCGCCGCCTCGGGCGGCTACTGGCTGGCCTGCGCGGCCGACGAGATCTGGGTGGACGGCGCCTCGATCATCGGCTCGATCGGCGTGGTCTCGGCGGGCTTCGGCTTCCACGAGGCGATCGCCCGCTTCGGGATCGAGCGTCGCGTGCATACCGCCGGCGAACGCAAGGCGATCCTCGACCCGTTCCAGCCCGAGCGGCCCGAGGACGTGGTGACCCTGCGCCACATGCAGGACCAGATCCACAGCCTGTTCCAGACCCATGTGCGCGCCCGCCGCGGCGCCCGCCTGGCCGAGATCGACCTGTTCACCGGAGAGTTCTGGACCGGCGCGCGCGCCACCGAACTGGGTCTGGCCGACGGCATCGGCCACCTGCCCGCGGTGATGCGCGACAAGCTGGGCGCCAAGGTCAGGTTCAAGGAATACGGGCCCCGCCGCGCGCTGGGCCAGCGCCTGGGGCTGGTCAGCGGGCCCAACGGCATGGCGGCCGACGCCGCCGCCGCGGCCGCCGCCCAGATGGAGACCCAGGCGATGTGGTCCCGGCTGGGGATGTAGGCCGGGATGCTCGCCAAGCTCGCGATCCTTTTCCTCGTGGTGATGGCCCTGATCGTGATGGTCTTCGGACGGCCGCGCGCCGGCGACGGCGTCGCGCGACGGCGGATGTTCGGACGCAAGCCGCGGCCGCCCGACCGAGACCGCGACAGGAAAGACTGAGCGGCCGACCGCTCCCCCGGCGGGCCCTGTCGCCGAGGCGCCGCGACCGGCGGCCGCGACGCAACCCCCGCCCCGTTCAATTCGCCCGGGCCGCCCCCATATGGAGGGGCCGCAAGCCGCAAGCCGCAGCCAGCGCGAAAGGAAGTTCATGGACCTCGTCATCGCGGTCGTCGGGCTCGCCATCCTCCTGGGGGCGGGCGACGCGCTGGTGCGGGGCGCGGTGGCGCTGGCGCTCAGGCTGGGGATCCCGGCCCTGCTGGTGTCGCTGACCATCGTGGCCTTCGGCACCTCGGCGCCCGAGCTTCTGATCTCGATCCAGGCGGCGCTGGACGACGCGCCGGGCATCGCGTTCGGCAACGTGGTGGGCTCCAACATCGCCAACGTGCTGCTGGTGCTGGGCGTTCCGGCGCTGCTGAAGCCGATCGACGCGCGCGACTGCGACACCCGGCGCAACTACATGATGATGGGCGGCGCCACGCTGCTGTTCGCGCTTCTGCTGTGGACGGGGCCGCTGCACTGGCCGCAGGGGATCCTGCTGCTGGCGCTGCTGGCCTGCGTGCTGGGCGACGCCTGGCGCTCGGCCCGCGCCCATCGGCGCGCCGCCGCGGAGGCGGGTCAGGAGGTCGACGACGACCTGCCCGAGGAGATCGCCGAGGCCGACCCCCACATGGCCGTCTGGAAGCTGGGCCTGTTCCTGGCGCTGGGCCTCGCGGGCCTGCCGCTGGGCGCGCACCTGCTGATCGAGGGCGCGCGGGGCGTCGCCCTGCAGGCCGGCGTCTCGGAGGCCGCGATCGGCCTGACGCTGGTGGCGCTGGGCACCTCGCTGCCCGAACTTGCGACCACGGTGATGGCGGCGCTGCGCCGGCAGGCGGACGTGGCGCTGGGCAACGTCATCGGCTCGAACATCTTCAACATCCTCGCGATCATGGGCGTGGCGAGCTTCTTCGGCCCGCTGGAGGTTCCCGACGCGATCCTGCGCATCGACCTGTGGGTGATGATCGGCGCGGCGGCCCTGCTGGCGCCCTTCGTCGCGGGCTGGTCTCCGATCACCCGGTGGATGGGCGCGGGGATGACCGCGCTCTATGTCCTCTATGTATGGGTGGCGCTGGCCGTCGCCGGCTGATCCCCTGCCGGATCGCCGGCCGCAGGACATGCGCCGGCCGCGCCGCACGAAGGGGGACGCAGATGCAGCACGAAACAAGCGGACTTGCGCCCGGCGCGGCGCTGATCACCGGCGCCGGGCGCCGGCTGGGCGCGGCGATGGCCCGCGCGCTGGGCGAGGCGGGCTGGGACGTGGCCCTGCACTGCATGGCCTCGCGCGAGGGGGCCGAGGCCGCCGCCGCCGACATCGAGGCCGCAGGCGCCCGCGCCGCGGTCCTGCAGGCCGACCTGCTGGACCCCGCCCAGGTCGACGCCCTCGTGCCCCGCGCCGCCGAGGCGCTGGGCCGGCCCCTGACCCTGCTGATCAACAACGCCTCGATCTTCGAGCCCGACGCGCTCGGCACAGTCACCGCGCAGGGCTGGGAGCGTCACCTCGGCTCCAACCTGCGCGCGCCGCTGTTCCTGACCCAGGCCTTCGCCGCCCAGGCGCCCGAGGCCGGGACCGACCCCGAGGGCTGGCCCGTGGCCCGCGCCCTGGTGGTCAACATGGCCGACCAGCGGGTGTGGAAGCCGACGCCCGCCTTCATGACCTACTCGCTCGCCAAGCAGGGCCTGTGGGCGCTGACCCGCACCGCCGCCCAGGCCCTGGCCCCCGCGATCCGGGTCAACGCCATCGGCCCCGGCCCGACGCTCCGCGGCGACCGCCAGACGCAGGAGCACTTCGACGCCCAGCGCCGCGGCGTCATCCTCGGGCGCGGCGCCTCGCCGGCCGATGTCTGCGGCGCGCTGCGCTATTTGATCTCGGCCGACTCCGTCACCGGCCAGATGATCGCCGTGGACGCCGGCCAGCATCTGGGCTGGCGCACGCCCGACGTCATCGGGCGGGAGTGAGGCGCCGCGATGAGGCGCCTAACGCAACCCGAAGTTGCGCTTCCGCGGCGCCACCTCGTCCGCCAAGGCCTCCCATCCCCTGCGTCACGCAACAGTTGTCCACCCCGCGCCTCGCGCCGCCACATGTGTCACGAATTCGTAAACGAAATCAGGAATTTGCCGATCCGCATTTTTTTGTCGTTTGTTTTCAGGGCTTTGAAAATGTGCCCAAAATTTGGGTCAGGAGAGAAAAACCCTTGTCTGCCAACGGGAAGCAAGAGTCATTCAAGGATGCCCACACACTTATCCACAGGATCGGTGCATGCATTCCCGCTTGCGCCCCGCAGATCGCTGGACTAGCCCCATGCGCGACTCATGAACAAGCCGCCCCCTGACGCCGCCCCGTCTCCCGAACACGGACGGGACGCCACGGAACCCGACGGGATCGACCCGGCGGAGGGGTCGGTCCGCGCCTCCCAGACCGGGGGCGCCCAGAAATCGGGCGCCGCGAAAACCGGCTCGGAGGTGATCCGCGCAGAGCTCCGTCACCTGCCCGACGCGCCCGGGGTCTACCGGATGCTCGATGCCGCGCAGAACGTCCTCTATGTCGGCAAGGCGCGCAGCCTGAAGAAGCGGGTGGCGAGCTACGCCCGCCCCACCGGCCACACCGCCCGCATCGCGCGGATGATCCAGGCCACGGCCTCGATGATGTTCCTGACCACGAACTCCGAGACCGACGCCCTGCTGCTCGAGCAGAACCTGATCAAGCAGCTCAAGCCCCGCTTCAACGTGCTGCTGCGCGACGACAAGTCGTTCCCCAACGTGCTGATCGGCGACGCCCACCCCTATCCCCAGATCCGCAAGCACCGCGGCGCCCGACGCGAGCCGGGCAGGTACTTCGGCCCCTTCGCCTCCGCCGGCGCGGTGAACCGCACGCTCAACCAGCTTCAGAAGGCCTTCCAGCTGCGCACCTGCACCGACAGCGTGTTCGAGAGCCGGACCCGCCCCTGCCTCCTGTTCCAGATCAAGCGCTGCTCGGGCCCCTGCGTGGGCCGGATCTCGGAAGAGGCCTACGCCCAGACCGTCTCCGACGCCTCGCGCTTCCTCAAGGGCGAGAGCACCGACGTGCAGAAGAAGCTCGCCGTCGAGATGCAAGAGGCCAGCGCCGAGATGGAGTTCGAGCGCGCCGCGGCGCTCCGCGACCGCATCCGCGCCCTGACCCAGGTGCAGGCCGTGCAGGGCATCAACCCCGAGACCGTCGACGAGGCCGACGTCGTCGCCCTCCACATGGAGGGCGGCCAGGCCTGCGTGCAGGTGTTCTTCTTCCGCGCGCACCAGAACTGGGGCAACCGCGCCTACTACCCCCGCACCGGCTCGGGCGCCGAGCCCGCCGAGATCCTGGAAAGCTTCCTCGTCCAGTTCTACTCGACCAAGGAGCCCGCCAAGCGCGTGCTCCTCTCCGCCCCGGTCGAGGACCCCGAGCTTTTGATGGAGGCGCTGACCACCCGCCGCGGCCGCGCGGTGCGCGTCTCTGTCCCCCAGCGGGGCGAGAAGCGGATGCTGGTCGAGCACGCCCTGAAGAACGCGAAGGAATCCCTCGCCCGCAAGCTGGCCGAGAGCTCCGCCCAGACCCAGCTGCTCGAGAGCCTGGCCGAGAGCTTCGGCCTGGATGCGCCCCCCCGGCGCGTGGAGGTCTACGACAACTCCCACATCCAGGGCGCGCACGCGGTCGGCGCGATGATCGTGGCCGGCCCCGAGGGCTTCGAGAAGTCCCAGTATCGAAAATTCAACATCAAGCGCGAGGGCGCCGCCGGCGACGACTTCGCGATGATGCGCGAGGTCCTGGACCGCCGCTTCGCCCGCCTGCTCAAGGAGGACCCCGACCGCGACAAGGGCCTGTGGCCGGACCTCCTCCTGATCGACGGCGGCCAGGGCCAGGTCTCCGCCACCCACGGGGTGATGACCGAGCTCGGCCTCGAGGACATCGCCCTCTTCGGCGTCGCCAAGGGCGAGGACCGCGACGCGGGCAAGGAGATCTTCCACGCCCCCGGCCGCCCGCCTTTCGCCCTCCCCCACCGCTCGCCAACCCTCTACTTCATCCAGCGCCTGCGCGACGAGGCCCACCGCTTCGCCATCGGCACCCACCGCGCCAAACGCTCCAAGGCCGTCTCCGCCAACCCGCTGGACGAGATCGCCGGCGTCGGCCCGGCCCGCAAACGCGCCCTGCTGGCGCATTTCGGAAGCGCCAAGGCAGTGGGGCGTGCCGGGATCGAGGACCTGAAGGCGGTCGAGGGCGTCTCCGAGGCGCTGGCCGAGACCGTCTGGGCGCATTTCCACCCGGAAGGATGACGTAGCGGCGCCGGTGGCCGAAGTCATTGACCCGGCGGGAGCCGGCACGGATGGTCACCAGGATTGAAGTCTCCGGGGGGAAACAAGCCATGGCCATCGCACGCATCAAGGGGTTTCCCGAAGACTATCCGGTTCGCGAGACCGTGCGTCTGCGCCGTGCGGACGACCCGGACCCTGATCTGCTCGAGGCGCTGGCCCAACAGCGCAGCCTCGTCGAGGCGAGCGACACGCGGCTGCTCTACGACACGCTGATCCTGCGCGCCTTCGAGGCCTACGCCGCGGGCGAGCCCGGCCGTTACCGCCTGCGCACCGAGCCGCTGGAGCTGACCGGAACCTTCGACATCGCCGAGGCCGAGATCGGCGCGGACTGGACGCCGCAGGGCACGGTCGTGGCTGCGCAGGTCGGCCGACTGGCGATCACAGGTCTCTCGATCGAGACGCCGGGCGACGCGGTGATCGAACTGCTCGACGACCCGGCTCATTACCTGTTGAGCGGCGACGACCGGGTCGTCGGCTCGGGCCGCCGCGACCGACTGTCGGGCGAAGACGGGGACGACGTCGTCCGCGGCAAGGGCGGCGCCGACCACCTGGGTGGGGGCCAGGGCGACGACCTGATCTTCGGCGGGCGGGGCGCGGACCGGCTGCTGAACGCCGGCGGGCACGACCAGATGACCGGCGGCCGCGGCGCCGACGTCTTCGTGATGGGCCGCGCCTCCGGGCGCAGCGACGTCACGGATTTCGAGGACGGGGTGGACCTGATCTCGGTCTCGTCCCGCGGCTGGCGTCTGCTCGACATCAAGCAGCGCGGCGACGACACGATCCTGCGCACCGAGAAGACCCGCTTCACGCTCGAGGACACGGCCGCCTCCGATATCGACGGCGCGGACTTCCTGATCGCCTGACGCCGGCGGCGCAACGTCCTGCCCCGACCGGCCCGGTTGCGCCGATCCCGCGCGCCGGGACCTGCGGCTTTCGCGGGCCCCGCCCGCGCCCAACCGCCGCGCATCGCTCCCGAAACTTTGACCATCAGGCGGGACCCGCTATCAAGGTCCCTGCGCACCCGGTGGGACGGGCGCGCGGGGACCCTCGTGTGTGTGGAAAAACCTGCCTTCGGAGGCTTACGTCGACATGACCCGCAAGATCTACCCGGTCATCCTGTGCGGCGGCTCGGGCACGCGCCTGTGGCCGCTCTCGCGCAAGAGCTATCCGAAGCAGTTCTCGGCCCTGATGGGCGAGACCTCGCTGTTCCAGCAGACCGTGAGCCGCCTGTCGGGCCCCGGCTACGCGCCGCCGGTGCTGCTCACCAACGCCGAATTCCGCTTCATCGCCACCCAGCAGCTGGGCGAGATAGGGGGCGACGCCTCCAAGATCCTGATCGAGCCGGCGCTGCGCAACACCGCCCCCGCCGTGCTTGCGGCGGCCATCGCGCTCGAGGGCGAGCCTGACGCGCTGATGCTGGTGGCCCCCTCGGACCACGTGATCCGCGACGGCGAGGCCTTCCGCGCCGCGGTCGAGGTGGGCGCCCAGGCCGCCGAGGCCGGCCAGATCGTCACCTTCGGCATCACCCCCGACCGGCCCGAGACCGGCTACGGCTACCTCGAGCTGCCCCAGGCGCCCGCGGGAACCGCCGCCCTGCCCCTGACCTGCTTTGTCGAGAAGCCGACCGCCGACAAGGCCGCCGAGATGCTCGCCACCGGCCGCTTCCTGTGGAACGCGGGGATCTTCCTGTTCTCGGTCCGCACCATCCTGGCCGCCTTCGCCGAGCACGCCCCCCAGCTGATGGCCCCGGTGCGCGCCGCGGTCGAGGCGGGCCGCGAGGACCTGTGCTTCTTCCGCCTGGGCGAGGCCCAGTACGAGGACGCCGACGAGATCTCGATCGACTACGCGGTGATGGAGAAGGCGCCCAACCTCTCGGTGGTGCCCTTCGACGGCGGCTGGAACGACCTCGGCTCGTGGGAGACCGTGTGGCGCGAGAGCGGGCCGGACGCCCAGGGCGTCGCCACCACCGGCGGAGCGACGGCGATCGACTGCGCCAACACCTACCTGCGGACGGATTCCGACGGCGTGCAGCTGGTCGGCATCGGGCTCGAGAACGTGGTCGCGGTGGCGATGCAGGACGCGGTGGTGGTGGCCGACATCCGCCAGGCCCAGCGGGTGAAGGAGGCGGTCGCCGCCCTCAAGACCCAGAACAAGGGCCAGGCCGAGGACTTCCCCCGCTTCCACCGCCCCTGGGGCTGGTACGAGACCCTGTCGCTCGGCCGCCGCTTCCAGGTGAAGCGGATCATGGTCTACCCCGGCGCGCAGCTGTCGCTGCAGTCGCACGTCCACCGCTCCGAGCACTGGGTGGTGGTCGAAGGCACCGCCAAGGTGACCGTGGACGACGAGGTGAAGCTGCTGAGCGAGAACCAGTCGGTCTACATCCCGCTCGGGGCCGTTCACCGCATGGAGAACCCCGGCAAGGTCCCGATGTTCCTGATCGAGGTCCAGTCGGGCGCCTATCTCGGCGAGGACGACATCATCCGCTACGAGGACGTCTACGCCCGCGCCTGACCCCCGGCGCGCCCCGGACAGGCCCTGCCCGGACACGCATGCCGTCATCCGCCCCCGCCCCCCCGCGGGGGCGGTTTCGCTTCGCCCTCGACAGCGCCCCGTCGCCCCCGTCCGGGCGGGGGCGGGGTGGGTGGGCGGGAGCCCCCGGCCGGATGGGGGCGACGGGGCGCGGCGCGGCGCCCAATGAGCCATGCGCCCCCTTCCCCAGCGCCCCGCCCGGCGCCATCGTCGGCGCCATGACCCACCCGATCGACCCCGACCGCCTCGCCGGCATCCTCGCCTTCCTGCAGGGCGCCGAGCGGCTGAAACACACCCTGCGCTCCGGCTTCACCTCCGGCGGACGGCCCGAAAGCACGGCCGAACACTCCTGGCGCCTGGCCCTGATGATCGCGCTCTTCGCCCGCGACTTGCCGGGCGTGGACCTCGAGCGGCTGCTCAAGCTGGCGCTGGTCCACGACCTGGGCGAGGCGATCTCGGGCGACGTGCCGGCCACCGCCCAGCGCGCCGACGACGGCCGCGAGGCCCGCGAGCGCGCGGACATGCAGACCCTCTGCGCCCCCCTGCCCGAGGACCTGCGCGCGCAGATGCTGGACCTGTGGGAGGAATACGCCGCCGCCGCCACCCCCGAGGCCCGCCTCGCCAAGGGCTTCGACAAGCTCGAGACGATCCTCCAGCACGCCGCCGGGGCGAACCCCGCGGATTTCGACTACGCCTTCAACCTCGCCTACGGGACCGAGCGCACCGACGCCCACCCGCTGCTGCGCGCGATCCGCGAGGCGGCCGACCGGGCGACGCGGGCGCGGATGTAGGACGCGGGCGCGCCGGACGCGGACGGCGCCGCGGCGGCCTCGGGCACGGGCACGGGCACGGGCGCAGGCGCCCGCCAACCCAAGGGCCGGCCGCGGACGCCGAACGTCCCGCAGCGCCGTCGCGCCAACGATCAGGCGCGTCAGAGGACCTCGGCGCGCCCGGCGGTCAGGCGCAGCGACATGCCCTGGCGGGCGAGGCGCGCGCGCGGATGGACGGCGCGGGCGGCGGCCTCGCGCGCGTCGAGGGCGTCGTCGTCAAGCTCGGGCGGATGGTGGTGGAACAGGGTCAGGCCCACGCCCGCCGCCTCGGCCAGGGCGCCGCCCACCGACCAGGTGGAGTGGCCCCAGCCGCGGTGACGCTCATAGTCGGCGTCGTCGTAGGCGGCGTCATAGAGCATCACCGCCGCCCCCTCGACCGCGGCGGCGACGCCGGCGTCGATCGCGGGGTCGCCGTGCTCATGGTCGCCGATCACGCAGATCGCGCCCTCGCCCGTCTCGATGCGGAATCCGCAGCAGCCGCCGGGGTGGGACAGCGCCACCGGAGTCACCTGAAACCCCGCGGCCTCGAAACTCTCGCCGGGGCGGAACACGTCCCAGGCGGGCTCGCTGAGGTGGATCGGCTGGATCGGGAAGATCGGCGGGCCGGCGAAGGCCATCAGCGTGTCGCGCGCGAACGCGGGGTCCGCCGAGACCCCGCAGCGGATGCGGATGCGCGAGGCCGGATCGTAGAACGGCGCGAAGAACGGCGCGCCCATGATGTGGTCGAGATGGAGATGCGAGAGCAGGATCTCGGCCTCGGTCGGCCGGCCGCTCTCGAGCGCCTCGGTCTTCAGGCGGCGGCCGAGGTCGCGCGCGGCGCTGCCCAGGTCGACGATCAGCGGGGGCGCGCCGGGCGCCTCGCGACGGATCTCGAAACAGACGGTGTCGCCGCCGAATCGCGCGCGGCCGGCGCGGCCGGTCGGCGCCGAGCCGCCCGCCCCCCAGATCGTCAGACGCACGCCCCCCGCGGCGGGCCCGTCCTCGGGCGCTGTCGCGGCGCTCGCCACTCAGCCGCCGTTGCCGGCGGGCGCGGCGGGCGCGGCCGCCTGGGCGCGAAGGCGCGCCAGTTCGACGGTCGTGCGCTCCAGCCGCTGGGCCAGCGAGCGGGACATCTCGATCGCCATCTCGGGAAACTCGCGCAGCAGGCGCAGCATGCCCTCGCGCTCGAACAGCAGGGTGCGCAGCTCGCCGCGGGCCTGCACCGTGGCGGTGCGCGGCGTCTCGCACAGCATCGCCATCTCGCCGAACACCTCCGACTCTCCCAGCTGGGCGACGGTCGAGGAACTGCCGCCGAATTCGACGATCACGTCCGCCCGACCCGACAGGATCAGGTAGGCGCTGTCGGAACTGTCGCCCTGGCGGACCACCATCTCGCCGTCCTTGAAGGTGCGGTCCTCGCCCATGAAGGCCAGCAGCCTCAGGCGCGAGGGATCGACCCCCTGGAACATGGGGGTGCGCTGCAGGGCGTTCACCTCGGCTTCGAACTTCACCCGGCGCCCTCCCCTAGCCGCCATTTCCCGACACTATCTGCCGCCATCGTCAGCCCCGTCAACTGCAGGCGGTGCGTCGCGCTGGTCGTCGCCCGCGCCCTCTTCCTCGCTCACCCGCCCCTGGCGGTCGATGCGGATCACATGGTCGGCGGCCAGGGCGGCCGCCTCGCGATCGGTTCCGTAGACCAGCGCCCCCTCGCCCAGCTCCGCGCGCAGCAGGGCGCGCAGGGCGCGGTCGGCCTCGGCCTCGCCGGCGGCGATGCCGTCGAGCACCAGCGCGCCCGGATTCTTCATCAGCGCCCGCGCCAGCCCCATCTTGCGCCGCTGCAGGGCGTTGAGCGTGGTCCCCGCCTCGCCCAGCGGCTGGGCGAGGCCGGCGCGCAGCACCAGCTCGCGCAGGCCCAGCTCGTCGACCAGCGCGTCGACGCGGTCGCGGAACGGCGCCCAGCTGTCGCGCCGCTCGAGCTTCACGGGGCCGAAGAAGATGTTCTCGGCCATGGTGAAGGCGGGGTGGAAATCCTCGGCGTCGAAGGGGGCGAAGCGCGGGTCGCGGGCGGCGAACTCCATCAGCCGGGGCCGCGCGGCAAGCAGCGCCTCGACCCGCTCGGCCCCGCGCATCACGCCCAGGCGATAGCGGGCCGAGCTGTAGGAGAAGGCGATCGCGATCATCCGCGCCTGGGAGGCGCGGTTCAGCTTCTCGGCCCCGCGCTGGCGGCCGATGCGCAGGATCCCCTCGATCGTCGCGGTCTCCGAGCGGGGGAACAGCCCGTAGCGCTTGAACAGGTCCGAGTCCCCGGCCACCCCCTCGAACAGCGACAGCAGCGTCTCGCACAGGTCGAGACCGATCTCGACCAGCATCGAGCGCACCCCGGCCTCGTCCAGCGCGCGCAGGACGGCGCGGTCCTCGGCCATGTCCGACCAGCGCAGCGCGGGATCGAGGGGGAGGGCGAAGAACAGGTTCTCGCCCACCGTGGCGTTGGTGTTGTAGCGCTCGACCTGCCAGTGATCGATGAAGTCCTCGCGCATCTCGCCCAGCTCCTCCGAGGCGGCGATGGCGCGGCGCAGGTCGACGAGGCGGGCGGCAAGCTCCGGCGCCTCGGCGGGGTCGATGCGCGAGAGCAGCCCGATGGCGTAGAGATCGTCCTCGAGGCCCAGCACATGCACCAGGTGCTGGATGCGGTCCTCGACCGCGGCGGCGTCCGCATAGCCGGCCTCGACCGGGTCGATCCACTGGTCGGAGATGTCGTCGACCGGGGCGCCGGTGATCTCGGCCTCGCGGCGGCGCAGCTCATGCTCAGGATCGTCCCCCGCGCCGACGGGACGGAACAGCAGGCCGTGGACCAGGTTGTCGCGCATCGAGCCGGCGAAGACCCGCGGGTCGGAGGGCACGTAGGCGGCGGTGCGGTAGAGGATCGCGGTGCCCGCGGTCCAGTGGTCCTTGCTGTGCCCGTCCACCAGCCCCGAGAGCGCCTGCAGCAGCGAGGCGCGCGCCACCGCGTCCTCGCCCAGCACCGAGGTCGCGGCGCCGTGGGGCGCATGCGCGTCGACCGGGGAGGAGAACCCCTCGACCGGCGCCTGGCTCAGCGCCAGCGCGTGCGGGCCGACGGGGGCCTGGTCGAGCAGGGGCGCAGGCTCGCCGTCCTCGGAGAAGTTCTCCATCACCGAGTTGTAGCGCGCGGTCATGTCCGAATAGTCCTGGTAGAAGCGCAGCAGCTCCTTCCACGGCGCGGCGAGGTCCTTGTAGGCGATCAGCACCGCGGTCAGCGCGCCGACGTCGAGCTGGCCGTGGATCACGAACCAGCCGCCGATCAGGAAGATGAAGAACGGCGTCAGGTGGTTCGCGACGTTGTTCACGAACTTGATCAGGTTCTTCAGCAGGAAGATCCGCCGCCGGATCACGTAGTTGTCGTAGAGCTGGCGGGAAACGATCGCCATGTGCCAGCGCCGGGCGCGGAGCGCGCGGATCTCGGTGGCGCCGTCGATGCTCTCGTCGATCTCGCGGGCCATGGCGCGGATGTTGGCGAGCCGCACCCGGATCATCGCGATGACCCTGGCCTGCAGCTTGGGCACCAGCCAGGCCTGCACCGGGTAGAGCACCAGCGCCGCCGCCCCGATCAGCGGGTTCTGGACGATGATGAAGGCGAGGTAGACCAGGAAGCTGCCGCCCTGGGAGACCGGGGTCGAGATGATCGCGCCGACGAAATCCCCGATGGGCGCCAGCTCGGCCGAGATCATCTGCACCAGTTCGCCCGGCGAGGTGCTCTTGAGCCGCGACAGCGGCCGGCCCATCACCCGGCGATAGAGGTCGAAGCGCATCCGGCGCAGCATCCGCTCGCCCAGGATTCCGCGCTGCACGTTCTGGGCGTACTTGACCCCGTTGTTGATCGAGATCGCCAGCAGGTAGGCCAGGCACAACGCCACCAGGTAGGGCGTCTGTTCGAGCGGGACTCCCAGGAAGGTCTGGGGAAACTCGTCGCCCGAGATCGCCTCGTTGATGATGGTCTTGGGAAGCTCGAGGGTGATCCAGATGATCGGAAAGGTCAGCACCGTGAAGAACAGCAGCACGAGCTGGTCGCGGGCGGAGTGCCGCCAGACGAAGCGCGTCATCTTCTCGGCCATGCTCGGCGCGTGTCCCTCGGTTCGCCGCAAGCCGTCGTTCTGCGCGGCGCGACGCGGCAGTGTCCCCGATACGTGACGCTTTTTGAAGGGGGTTTGACGCGCGGCGCATCGGGCGCGGCGCGGGCTCGGGCCGCAGGCGCCCTCAGGCGACCCGCCCGCCCCGCCCGGCCGGCGCCCCCCGGCGTCCGCCCAGCCCCACGCGCCGCCGCCGCCCGGTCGCCGCATCCAGACCCAGCCGCGCCATGCGGCGGGCCGAGACCAGCGTCGCGCGCACGTCGCGCTGCAGGCTCACCAGCGCCGGCGTCACCAGCAGCACCAGGAAGAACCCCGCCCCCAGGCCGAAGCACAACGAGACGACGGTCGGCTTGAGGAACTGCGCCTCCTGCGAGGTCTCGGTCAGCAGGGGCGCGAGGCCCACGACGGTGGTCAGCGTGGTCAGCATCACCGGGCGCAGGCGGTCGCAGACGGCGTCGATCACCGCCGGGCGCAGGGCGCGCTTGCGGCTGTATTCGTCGATGGTGGTGACCAGCACGATCGAGTCGTTGATGATGATCCCGCTCATCCCGATCATCCCCACCACCGAGAACAGGGTCAGCGGCAGCCCCATCCAAAGGTGCCCCCAGACCACCCCGATCAGGCCGAAGGGCACAACCGCGATCACCGCCAGCGGCCGCATCCAGGAGGCGAAGACCCAGGCCAGAACCAGGTAGATGGCGATCATCGCGACAAGGAAGCCGTATTCGGCCTCGGCCAGGAACCGCGTCTCCTGCTCGGCGAGGCCCGAGAGCGACCAGCGCACGTCGTGGCGGGCGGCGACCAGCGGCAGGATGCGCTCGCGCAGGTCGTCCTCGATGGCCTGGGCGCGGGCGGCGTCGGACTGGTCGATGTCGCCCGAGACGGTGACCGAGACCACCCCGTCCACCCGCCGGATCAGCGAGAACCCCGGAGAGGCCGACACCTCGACCACCTCCGAGATCGGGACCCAGTCGCCGGCCTCGGTCCGCACCCGGCTGCGGGCGAGGAAATCGGCCGCCACCTCGTCGCGGGCCAGGGCCACGGTGATCGAGGCCTCGCGCCCCTCGACCGCGAACTCGGCCGCGGTGACGCCGGTCAGGCGGCGGCGCAGCTCGGCCCCCAGCGCGTCGGTGGTGAAGCCCAGCGCCTCGCCCAGCGGGGTCAGGGTCAGCACCAGCTCGGTCTTGTCGTAGGCCAGCGAGTCCTCGAGCGCCGAGACCTCCGGATAGGTCGACAGCGCCGCCTGGATGTCGCCCGACGCCTGCTTGAGGACCTGGGGGTCGGCCCCGGTCAGCTCGATAGAAACCGCGTCCCCCCCGGGCCCCGAGCGCATGAAGCGGAAGGCCACCACCTCGGCCATCGGGTGACGCTGCAGCCGCGCCTGCACCGCCGCGTTGAAGTCGGAGGAGGAATACGGCCGCAGGTCCGCGTCGATCAGCTCGGCCTCGACCGAGCCAAGCTGCCAGGGCTCCTTCTCGTCCTGGACCGAGAGGCCGCGGGCCGCGCCGGCGCCGATGCGCGAGAAGGCGAAACGGATCGGGTTGAGCCCGTGCCTGGCCTCGTACTCGGCCGCGGTCTCCTGCAGGGCCTGATCGACGAGGGCGACCTGGGCCAGCGTGTCCTCGCGCTCGGCGCCGGCCAGCATGGCGATGTTGGCGGTGATCTGGCCCTGCTCGGGCGCGTTCCAGAAGCGCCACTGCAGCTCTCCGCTGACCAGCCGCTCGACCGAGAGCAGCAGCAGCATGACCGAGAGGCCAAGCAGCGGGTAGCGCAGGATCATCATCCAGCGCACCAGCGGGCGGACCGCCCCGTCGACGAACCGCTCGAAGCCCCGGTTCACCCATTCCGAGGGGCGGTCGTACCAGCGCCGGCGGCGACCGCCGGCGATGGCGTGGCGCATGTGGTGGGGCAGGACCAGGAAGCACTCGGCCAGGCTGGCGGCGAGCACGACGCACACCACCACGGGGATGTCCTCGACCATCCGCCCGAAGCGCCCGCCCAGCGCCAGCATCCCAGAAAACGCCAGCAGCGTGGTGACGGCGGCCGAGAACACTGGCGCGGCCATGCGGCGGGCCGCGGTTTCCGCCGCGGCGACGGGCGACAGGCCCCGGCGGCGCGCCAGGTGGTCGGCGTGCTCGCCCACCACGATGGCGTCGTCCACCACCATGCCCAGCGTCAGGATCAGCCCGAACAGCGAGACCATGTTGATCGAGACGCCGATCGCCCACATCACGGCGGCGGCCGCGAGCAAGGCGGTCGGGATGCCGGCCGCGACCCAGAAGGCGGTGCGGGCGTTGAGGAACAGGAACAGCACCCCCACCACCAGCGCCAGGCCGAACAGCGCGTTGTCGAGCAGCAGCGCCAGCCGATCCTCGATGCTGTTGGCCAGTGTGTTGACGAAGGCGATCTCGACGCCGGCGGGAAGGGTCGGGCGCATCTCCTCGGCCACCCGCTCGACGATGGCGAACTGGCGCAGGGTGTCGCCGCTTTCGCCGCGGCTGACGCGGATCATCGCGGCGGGCTCGCCCTGCACGTAGTAGCGCTCGCCGCGGCGGGGGCCGTCGTCGACGATGGCGGCGACGTCGCGCACCCGCAGCTTCTGGCCGTCGGCGCCGGTGCGCACCACCACGTCGCCCAGCGCCTCGCGGCTGCGGGTCTCCTGCCCGGTCGAGATGCGGGCCCCGCCGGGGGTGGCGCCGCCGGGGCTGGCGGCGGCGGCGGCCGAGACGGCCGAGGAGATTTCGGCCAGCGTCACGTCGTGGCGCATCAGCAGCGGCTCGGAGGCCTCGATGCGGATGTGGTCGTGGGAGACCCCGCGGACGTTGACCCGCGTCAGGCCCTGCGCGCGCAGGCGCTCGGCGTATTCGTCGGCGAGGCGGACCAGAAGGTCCGCGTCGACAAGCCCGTGAAAGACCACGTCGGTGATCGGGAAGGTCCAGGCATGACGCTCGACGGTGGGGGTCTCGGTCCCCTCCGGCAGCGGGCCGGCCGAGGTGACGGCGGCCGAGACCGCCTCGGCGGCCGCGAACAGGTCGTAACCCGGCTCGAAGCTCAGGGTGATGCCGGCGCGGCCCTCGCGCGCCTTGGCCGAGATCTCGTCCAGGCCCTCGACCTCGCTCAGCGCCGGCTGCAGGACCTGGACGATGTTGCGGTCGACCTGCTCGGGCCCGGCGCCGGGCCATTTGACGTTCACGTAGACGTTGTTGATCACGATGTCGGGCATGAACTGCGTGCGCAGGTTCTGCACCGCGCCCAGCCCCGCCACGATCATCGCCAGCAGCAACAGGTTCGCCGCCGTGCCGTGGCGGACGAAGTAGCCGAACAGGCCCGGGGCGCGGCGCATCCGCCTCAGCCGCCCGATGTGGCGGGGGCCTGCTCGCCCTCCAGCCGTTCGACCAGCCCGCGGGGCGCGCGCTGGGTCTGCAGACGGTCCAGCAGGCGGTCGCGCTCGGCCGGGGCGAGGTCGGAGGCCCGGACGCGGTCGCGCAGCGCCTCGGCCCGCTCGGGCGAGAGCAGCAGCATCTCCTCGCCCGAGGGCGCCGCGAGGTTCGAGACGCCGCCGGGCACAGGCTGGCCGGCGGCCTCGGCGGCGCGCAGGGCCTCCTCGCCGGTCGCGACGATGCGGGCGCGGGCGCCGGCCCCGAGCTGGGGCTTGCGGATCGTCACCATGCGTTCGCCGAAGGGGGCCTCGGCGACGGTCAGGGTTTCGCCGGTGCGGCGCAGGATGCGGACCTGGCGCTCGCGCAGACGGTCGTCGGCGTCCACCACCAGCACCCGGCCGTCCTCGTCGGAAGCGGCCGCGGGGATCACGGCGACGCCCTCCAGCACCGGCTCGCGGATCTGGGCGGCGACGAAATCGCCCTCGCGGAACAGGTCGCCGGCGGCGGCGTCGAGGCGCAGGAACAGGGTGCGGCCGGTGCGCGCCTCGCCGGTGGCGGCGGCGGCGCGCACCAGGCGAGCGGGCGCCGCGGCGTCGAGCTCGCCCAGCTCGAGGCGAACCTCGGCGCTCAGCTCGCGCAGGCCGCCGGCGTCGTCCAGCAGGCGCGCGTATTCGGCGTTCGAGACGCGGACCGCGGCCTCGAGCCGGGTCGGGTCGATCAGGTCGCCCAGCTTCTCGTTGGCCGCGACCTGGCGGCCCAGCACGGCGGCGGGCGCGCTGAGCAGACCGTCGAACGGGGCGCGGACCTCGGTGTCGGCCAGCGCGCGGCGGGCGTCGTCGAGCTCGAGCCGCGCGCGGCGCAGGGCGGTGGCGTTCATCTCCGAGGCCGTGCGCGCCGCGGACAGCGCCTGCTGCGCGTCGATCCGGGTCTGGCGGGCGACCGCGAGGTTCAGCTCGGCCGTCTCGACGGCGGCGGTGGAGCCGACCAGCCGCTCGGCCAGCCCCCGCTGGCGGTCGAGCGCCTGTTGCTGCAGGCGCACCCGCTCCTCGGAGGCCTCGAGGTCCATCTCGGCCAGCTCGGCGGTGCGGATCGAAGCCAGGCGGTCGGTCTCGGTCTCGGCCAGCGCGATCTCGGCCCGGCGCAGGGCGGATTCGGCGTCGGCGGGGTCGAGGCGGAACAGCAGCTCGCCGGCCCGCACCGCGCCGCCGTCGACGAAGGCGGGCGACAGCTCGCTCAGGCGGCCGGCGAGCGCGGGGCGCAGCTCCAGGCGCCGGGCGGAGACGATCTCGCCATAGGCGGTCAGGGTGGGGGCCACGTCCTGGCGGCGGGGGATGGCGACCTCGACCGCGAACACCCGCTCAGCCGAGGGGCCGCGGGGGGCGGGGGCCTCCGCGGCCTCCTGCCGGGCGAGGCTCAGCCGCCAGACGCCGTTGGCGATCAGCCCCGCCGCGAGGGCGAAGAGGACCAGTCCCGTCAGGCTGCGCATCACGAAGCGCATGGGCTCTCCCGTCCGTCCGGCCGCGGTTCGCGCCCGGCAATGAAAAGGTCTAGCGCGCCAGGCCCCGCGGAGCGAGCCCGAGGGCCGGCGCAACCTGTCACGGGCCGGGGAGGCGGTTCCGTCGCCCCGAGGCGCGCTTTCCGCCTGCCGGGCCGCGGCGCCGTTGCGGGAGGGCGGGGCGAGACCCCGCCGTCGGCGCCGGCGACGGCGGGGCGGGAGGCCCCGGGTCAAGCCCGGGGCGCGCGCCCGGGTGGCCGTTTCCCGCGCAGGATCAGCCGGACCGCGAGGGGCGGCCCGGCCCGGCGGGCGCGCTCCGGCAGGGCGGCGCAGGCGGCGCGCTCAGGTATTCCCGCGCAGTCAACCGCCCTCAGGGGGGCGGCGCAGTCAACCGCCTTCAGGCGGGGCGGGGCGCCTTGGGGCCGGCGATCGCCTGGGCGCGCTGGTAGGCGGGGCGCGCGCGGATCCGCTCCAGCCAGGCGGCGGCGTTCGGGGTGTCCTCGATCGGGATCGACACATAGCGCGAGCCCGGCGACAGGCCGAAGGCGCACATGATGTCGGCGCAGGTGAACTCGGGCCCCGCCAGCCAGTCCCGGTCGGCCAGCGTCTGCTCGAGATAGGCCATCGCGCCGGCCTCGCGCCGGGCGATGACGGTCCCCAGCCGCTCGGCCCGCGTGCCCGAGGCGCCCGAGGCCAGCGCCCCGCGGGTGAAATACACCCCCAGCATCGAGGCGTTGAAATGCATCCAGTAGAGGTAGTCGGTGTAGGTCTCCGCCGCCGGTCCCACCGTCAGGCGGCCCCCGGCGTGGCGGTGGCAGATATGCTCGAGGATCACCGCGGATTCGGTCAGCACCCGCTCGCCGTCCTCGATCACCGGGGCGGTGGCGGCGGGGTGCAGGGCCCGGTAGCTGTCGGGCGCCAGGAAGTCCGGCCCGCGGTCGTGCCAGCGAAGCTCGTAGGGCAGGCCCAGCTCCTCCATCAGCCAGACGACGCGGTCCGACTGGGAGACGCCCAGGTGGTGAATGACGATCATGTGTTCCTCCCGTCGCCCTTGGGGGCGGTTCGCGCGAAGCGTGGCGCCCGCGCCCCACGGGCGCAACTGCGCGCGCCGCTTTCCCCCCCGCGTCGGGGAGACGTCGGGGAGACGAAGCGGCGCGGTTGAAGACATTGAAGACGCCGGCGCGCGCGCGTAGGTCTTGGCCAAGGGCCGCGACGTGCGCGGCCGGATGGAGGCCGAGATGTCCCCGACCCCCGAATTGCCCCCGCTGACCATTCGCCTCGCCGCCCCGCGCGGCTTCTGCGCGGGCGTCGACCGGGCGATCAAGATCGTCGAGATGGCGCTCGAAAAATGGGGCGCGCCCGTCTACGTGCGCCATGAGATCGTGCACAACCGCTATGTCGTCGACGGGCTGCGCGAGAAGGGCGCCGTCTTCGTCGAGGAGCTGGACGAGTGTCCCGACGACCGCCCCGTGGTGTTCTCGGCCCACGGCGTGCCCAAATCGGTGCCCGAGGCCGCCTCGGCCCGCCAGATGCTGTTCGTGGACGCGACCTGCCCGCTGGTCTCGAAAGTGCACATCGAGGCCGAGCGCCACGCCGCCAAGGGCCTGCAGATCGTGATGATCGGCCACGCCGGCCACCCCGAGACGGTGGGCACCATGGGCCAGCTTCCCGAGGGCGAGGTGCTGCTGGTCGAGACGGTGGCCGACGTCGCGACCCTCGCCCCGCGCGACCCCGAGCGGCTGGCCTACGTCACCCAGACGACGCTCAGCCTCGACGACACGGCCGAGATCGCGGCGGCGCTGAAGGCGAAGTTCCCCGCCATCCAGGGCCCCCACAAGGAAGACATCTGCTACGCCACCACCAACCGCCAGGAGGCGGTGAAGGCGATGGCCCCGCAGATCGAGGCGCTGCTGGTGATCGGGGCGCCGAACTCCTCGAACTCCAAGCGGCTGGTGGAGGTGGGCAAGAAGTCCGGCTGCGCCTATTCCCAGCTCGTCCAGCGGGCCGCCGACATCGACTGGCGCGCGATCGCGGGGATCACCTCGGTCGGCGTCACCGCCGGCGCCAGCGCGCCCGAGGTGCTGGTCGAGGAGGTGATCGACGCCTTCCGCGCCCGCCACACCGTCACCGTCGAACTGGTCGAGACCGCCGTCGAGCGGGTCGAGTTCAAGCCCCCCCGCATCCTGCGCCAGCCCACGGGCGACGCCGCGTGAGCGGGGCCGAGGCGGCGCCCGCCCCCGGCGCCGCAACCGCGCCGACCGTCACCGGGGACGCCGACACGCTGGCCTGGTACGACGGCAACGCGGCCGACTACGACGCCTGGTCCCGCCCCTTCGCCGGCGGCGAGGACGGCACGCTCGCCCGGTTCCTCGCAGCCCTGCCCGAGGGCGCGCGGGTGCTCGACCTCGGCTGCGGCGCGGGCCATGCGGCGGCCGCGATGATGCAGGCGGGCTGCACGGTGCGCGCCATCGACGCCTCGGCGGGGCTGGCCGCCCAGGCCCGCGCCCGCGGCGTGCCGGCCGAGGTCGGCCGCTTCGAGACGCTGGACGAGACCGCCGCCTTCGACGGCGCCTGGGTCAGCTTCTCCCTCCTGCACGCGCCGCTCGCCGCCTGGCCGGAGGTGCTGGGGCGCGTCGCCCGCGCGCTTCGGCCCCACGGACTGCTGTTCCTCGGCCTGAAGGAGGGCGAGGGCGAGTCCCGCGACCGCCTCGGCCGCCGCTATTCCTACATCCGCGAGACCCGGCTGCGCGCCCTGCTGTCCGCCTGCGGCTTCGCGGGGATCGAGATCTCGACCAGCCGCAGCGTCGGCCGCGACGGCGCGGAGACCGGGATCCTGACCGCCTTCGCCCGCCGCGCCGGAGAGACCGCATGATCACGCTCGAATTCCTGCTGACCGCGCTGGTGGTGGTGGCGATCCCCGGCACGGGGGCGATCTACACGCTGTCCTGCGGGCTCGGGCGCGGGCGGATGGCGGCGCTGGCCGCGGTGGCGGGCTGCACCGTGGCGGTTCTGGTGCATCTCGCCGCGGCGCTGGCGGGGCTGGCGGCGGTGCTGCACGCCTCGGCGGTGCTGTTCCAGGGCGTGAAGATCGCGGGCGTCGCGTTCCTTCTGTGGATGGCCTGGGCGACCTGGCGGGAGGGCGGCGGCCTCTGCGCCCCGACAGAGGTGGCCGAGCGGGGCCTGCGCCGCATCGCCATCCGCGGGGTGCTGATCAACCTGCTGAACCCCAAGCTCGCGATCTTCTTCGCGGCCTTCCTGCCCCAGTTCGTGCAGCCGGGCCCCGGAGCCACCGCGCAGATGGGCGTGCTAGGCCTGGTGTTCACCGGCCTGACGGCGCTGGTCTTTGCGATCTACGGCCTGTTCGCGGCCCGCGCGCGCGACTGGATCCTCGCCTCCGAGGCCGCGATGCGCTGGATGCGCCGCGCCTTTGCGGCCTGTTTCGCGGGCCTCGGCCTGCGCCTCGCCCTGACGGAGCGCTGAGCATGGCCGAGTTCTTCGCCTACACCGACGGCGCCTGCTCGGGGAACCCCGGCCCCGGCGGCTGGGGCGCCCTTCTGGTCGCCGTGCAGGACGGCGCAGTGGTTCGCGAGCGCGAGCTCTCGGGCGGCGAGGCCGACACCACCAACAACCGCATGGAACTGATGGCCGCGATCTCCGCGCTCGAGGCGCTGGGCCGGCCGACGCAGATCACGGTGGTGACCGACTCGAACTACGTGAAGGGCGGGGTGACCGGCTGGATCCACGGCTGGAAGCGCAACGGCTGGAAGACCGCCTCCAAGGCGCCGGTGAAGAACGAGGACCTGTGGCGGCGCCTCGACGCGGCGCAGGCCGCCCATCAGGTGACCTGGAAATGGGTCAAGGGCCACGCCGGCCACGAGGAGAACGAGCGCGCCGACGCGCTGGCCCGCGCCGGCATGGCCCCGTTCAAGCCGGCCCGGGCCAAGCCCTCGCGCAAACCCGCCGGCGCCCGCTGAGCGGCCGCGCCGCCAGGCCGGCCGCACGACCTCGCCCCGGAACGCAAAACGCCGCCGGAAGCTCCGGCGGCGTTTCTCCTGCAACGCAACGGCGGGCCGGCGGCCTCAGCCGCGGCGGCGGCGGCGCAGCAGCGCAAGGGCCCCCAGCGCGCCGGCCAGCAGCGGCGCGGCGGCGGGAACCGGAACCGGCGACGCCTCGATGTCGGGCAGGGCCGCGAGCGCGTCCGCCGCGTTTTCCCCGGCCGACCACCAGGTCGTCAGGGTCGCCGACTCGCCCTGGGCCAGCGTCGCCGTCAGCGCCGCGGCGAAGCCGACGTCGTCGTAATCGCCGTCCGGATCGAAGGGCGAGGACAGGAAACCGACCAGCTCGCTCTCGGAGGTGATGCCAAGCCCGAAGCTGTAGCCGCCGAACCCGACCAGGCTCCCCCCGGTTGCGAACGCGGCGGTCCGACCGTTGTCGCCGATCGCCTGGGCCACGGTCAGGCCGCCCTGCGTGAGCACGTCGTTGGTGGTGGAGGACGAGCCGCCCTGATCGGGATCGGCCGTCTCGAACATCGTGATCGAGCCCGAGCCCGCAGCGGTGCGGGTGACTTCGAGGATCACGGTCAGCAGGGGCTCGACAGGGTCGAGCACGAAGGTGCGGGTGAACGACCACGCGCCGTTGAACGTGCCCACGGCCGTCGCCGAGGTGGAGTCGACGCCGGTCTGCGTCCCGAAGGCCAGCCCGGTCCCGACGCCGCCTTCGGTGGTGGCGCTGGCGAAGCCGGTCTCGTCCATCAGGCCCCAGTCGCTGAGCGAGGTGCCGGGGTTGTAGAAGTCCTCACCGAAGGTGAACGCGTCGATCGCGCCGTTCGTCAGCTGGTTTACCGACAGTTCGCCGTTCGTGAGCGAGTAGGCCGAGGCCGGACCGGCCATGGCGAGAGCGATCGCCGCCGAAACGGCGGCGGTCTTGACGGAACAGAGCATCATGCATTCCTCTTGGACGCGTAAGCGAAGCAGCCTCCGAACCGCCGGACGCCACACACAATGTTAAAATTGTAGTGAGCGTTCAGATACGGTTCAAGTCATAACTTCGCCCGGCGCGACCTTCCCTCTCGCCGCCTCACTCCCCGGCGCGAGGGTGGGCGAGGCCCGCCAGCCTGGTCTCGGCCTCGGGGTCGATGGTCAGCGGCCCGTCGGCGATGACCCCCGCGTCGGGATCGTTGAACACGGCCATGTCGAGCTTGCCTTCGCCCTTGGCCACCACGGTCGAGACCACCGCGTCGCCGGTGATGTTCACCGCCGTGCGGATCATGTCCATCAGCCGGTCGACGCCCAGGATGATGGCGATGCCCTCGATCGGCAGACCCACCTGGCCCAGCACCATGGTCAGCATCACCAGCCCCACGCCCGGCACGCCCGCGGTCCCGATCGAGGCCAGCACCGCCATCGCGATCACCGTCAGATAGCCCCCGATCCCCAGATCGATGCCGTAGACGTTGGCTAGGAACACCGTCGCCACGCCCTGCATGATCGCGGTGCCGTCCATGTTGATGGTGGCGCCGAAGGGCACGGTGAACGAGGCGACCGACTGGTCCGCCCCGATTCGCTCGGTCACGCAGCGGTAGGTCACCGGGATGGTGGCGTTCGAGGAGGCGGTCGAGAAGGCGAACACCTGCGCCGGCCGCAGCTTGCGCATGAACACCAGCGGGTTGAGCCCCGAGAGGAGCCGCAGGATCAGCATCAGCGTGCCGAACAGGTGGATGAACAGCGCCGCCGTCAGCGTCAGCACATAGGCCAGCACCGGCAGGAACAGGTCGATCCCCTGCTCGGCGAAGGTCTTGGCGATCAGGCAGAACACGCCGATGGGCGCGAAGGCCATGACGATCTGCACGACCTTCATCATCAGCTCGTTCATGTACTCGCACGCCGCCACGAAGCCCGAGGACTTCTCGCCCAGCATCAGCGCCGCGATGCCCACGATGATCACGTAGAAGATGATCTGCAGCATCTCGCCCTGCGCGAAGGCGGCGACGGGGTTGGTCGGCACGATGCCCGCGAACACGTCCCAGACCGAGGGCGCCTCCTTGGCCGAGATGCCCGAGGTGTCGACGCCCGCCATGTCGAAGCCGATCCCCGGCCCCACCAGCAGCGCCAGGCAGATCGCCACCGCGATGGCGATGGCCGTGGTCATCAGGTAGAGCGCGAAGCTCTTGCCCCCGACCCGCCCCAGCGCGCGGATGTCGCCGATCCCGGTCACCCCGCAGATCAGCGAGAACACCACCAGCGGCACCACCAGCATCTTCAGCGCATTGACGAACATCTTGCCGATCATGGCGAAGAGACCGCCCGTCACATGCTCGGCGATGAACTCCGAGCCGGTGGCGTTGAAGATCAGCCCGACGACAATGCCGAGCCCCATCCCCAGCATCACCTGCATGGTGAGGGACATCTTCCTGACTGCGCTCGCCATCCGCCGATCCTCCGGTTCAATTGTCCGCGTCAGGATTGCACGGATGAAGCGAGGCGCAAACGGATTGGGCGACGACGGCTGTTTCATCCCGAAAGCTTCCAACAGGCGGGAAGAGTGTCCGCCAGTCGGCCCCGCCCGGTCAGTTTCATGATGATCAATTATCCGCGCGCCCGCGTCGCGCGGCCGCCGGCGCCTCCCGGAGCTTCCCGCGATGCGCGGCCTGCCGGGGACGCCATGGGCCCCGCCGCGGCTTTTCTCGCGGGGCCGGGCCCCGTATCATCGGCCCCATGACCCGCCTCCGCTCCCCCCTCGTGCTGCCCGGCGCCGCCGGCGCCCCCTTCGCCACGCGGGAGCGCTGCGCGATCCGCGAGCTGCTCAACCACCCCGACGACCCGGCCGCCAGCCTCGCCGAGGCCACCGTCGCCCCCGGCGCGGTGACCGAGCTGCATGCGCTCGACGTCGACGAGCGCTACGTGATCCTGCGCGGGACCGGGCGGCTGGAGCTGGACGGCGAGGGCCGCGACCTCGGCCCCGGCGACGCCGCCCTGATCCCGGCCGGCTGCGCCCAGCGCATCGCCAACACCGGGGCGGAGGAGCTCGTGTTCCTGTGCCTGTGCACCCCCCGTTTCACGCCCTCGGGCTACCGCCCGCTGGAGGAGACCCCATGAAGATCGACGGCGTCCCCTATCGCACCATCTGGCCCGCCGCCGACGGCGCGGTCGAGATCCTGGACCAGACCCTGTTCCCCCACCGCTTCGAGATCCTGCGCCTGACCGAGCTGACCGAGGCCGCCCACGCGATCCGCGCCATGCAGGTCCGCGGCGCGCCGCTGATCGGCGCCACCGCGGCCTATGGCCTCGCGCTGGCGCTGCGGGCCGACGCCTCGGACGAGGGGCTGGCCTCGGCCGCCGCCGCCCTGCTCGCCACCCGGCCCACCGCGGTGAACCTGCACTGGGCGCTGGAGCGGATGAAGGCGGCCCTCGCCCCCCTGCCCCCCGCGAAGCGGGCGGACGCCGCCTGGGCCGAGGCCGCCGCGCTCTGCGACGAGGACGTGGCGATCAACGCCGCCATCGGCGACCACGGGCTGAAGATCATCGAGGAGATCGCCGCCCGGAAGGCGCCGGGGGAGCCGGTGCGCATCCTCACCCACTGCAACGCCGGCTGGCTCGCGACGGTGGACTGGGGCACCGCCACCGCCCCGATCTACAAGGCCCATGACAAGGGCATCCCGGTCGAGGTCTGGGTGGACGAGACCCGCCCCCGCAACCAGGGCGCCTTTCTCACGGCCTGGGAGCTGGGCCGCCACGGCGTCCCCCACAAGGTGATCGTGGACAACGCCGGCGGCCATCTGATGCAGCGCGGGCTGGTCGACATGGTCATCGTGGGCACCGACCGCACCACCGCGCGCGGCGACGTCTGCAACAAGATCGGCACCTATCTCAAGGCGCTGGCCGCCCACGACAACGGCGTGCCGTTCTACGTGGCCCTGCCCTCGCCGACCATCGACTTCGCCGTCGAGGACGGGTTCGAGATCCCCATCGAGGAACGCTCGGGCGACGAGGTCTCCTACCTCCCCGGCCTCACCGATGCCGGCGACTACGCCCGCGTGCGCCTGACGCCCGAGAGCTCGCCGGCCGCCAACCCCGCCTTCGACGTCACCCCCGCCCGCCTCGTCACCGCCCTGGTGACCGAGCGCGGCGTCTGCTCCGCCACGCGCGAGGGCATCGCCGGCCTGTTCCCGGAGCGGGCGGCGGCCTGACCGCCCCCGCCCCCCCCGCACGCCCCCCATGCACGCCCCCCTGATCACCGAGCGCCTGTCGCTGCGCCCGCTCCGCCGCGCCGACGCGCCGGCCCTGCGCGCGGCGGTCTTCGCCGACGGCGAGGTCGCCACGATGCTGGTCCACGACTGCTCGACCCCCGCCCTGCAGCAGCACTGGGCCGAGGACTGGTGCGAGGGCCTGGGCGAGGACGGCGCCCGCGGCGCCGCGATCTGGGCCGAGGGCGCCCCCGGCGCCTACGCGATCGAGGGCCGCCCCGGCGCCGCCCCGCCGCTGGCGGGCTTCCTCGGCGTGGTCGGCTTCTACGGCGCCGCGCCCTCGCAGGGCGGCTGGGCGGGCGAAGTGTTCTACGCGCTCGACCGCCGCGCCCATGGCCTCGGCGTGATGCGCGAGGCCGCCGGCGCCGCGCTCGAAGCCTTCCGGGCGCTGCCGGGCCCGCTGCAGCTCTACGCCACCGTCTGGGACCGGCTGAACCCCGCCTCGGTGCGGGTGCTTGAGCGTCTGGGCCTTGCCTCGGACGGCCGCATCGCGCTGCTCGACGAGTATCCCGAGGCCCGCGTGCTCAGCCTCGCGACCTACGAAATCGTCCGCCTGCGCGCCGCCCCCGAGGGCGTCCGCGAGGCCATCGCCCACGTCGCCGCGCTGAAGCTCGGCCACCTCGCCCATGAAGGGCTGATCGCGCGCGAGGACGCGATGGCCCGCCTCGCCGCGGCCGCGCCGGAAGTCCCCGGCAGCCTGCTGGTGAAAGCCTTCGACGAGGGCGAGGCCCTGCCCGGCCTCGCCCTCCTGCGCTGGAGCCGCGGCTGATGCACCCCAACCCCGCCTATCGAAACTCCACCCGCGCCCAGCATCTGGAGCTGGCGCACACGCGGGGATTCGGCACGCTCGCGGTCTCGGGCGAGCCGTTCCCGATGCTCTCCCACGTGCCCTTCGTGGTGGAGGGGGAGGCGGTCGACCTGCACCTCGTCCGCTCCAACCCCATCGCCCGCGCGCTGGCCTCGGGGCCGCTCGGGGCCGTGCTGGCGGTGCAGGGCCCCGACGGCTACGTCTCGCCCGACTGGTACGGCGCGCCCGAGCAGGTCCCCACCTGGAACTACGTCGCCGTGCACCTGCGCGGCCGCCTCTCGCTGCGCGAGAGCGGAACGCTGCGCCCCCACCTCGAGGCGCTCTCGGCCCGCTTCGAGGGCGCGCTGCCCAAGCCGCCCTGGACCCTCTCGAAGGTCCCGGCCGAGGCGTTGGCGAAGCTCGAGCGGATGATCCTGCCCGTGCGCCTCGCGATCGAGGAGACCGACGGCACCTGGAAGCTCGGCCAGAACAAGCCCGAGGCGATGCGACTGGGCGCGGCGGCGGCGATCGAGGGCTCGCTCGGCGCCGAACTGGCCGCCCTCGCCGCGCTGATGCGCGCCCCGCCCGACTAGGCCGCCCCCGCGTCCCGCGGACCGGACCCCGGCGCCGCGGAACGGGCCACGCCCCCTGCGGCAGCCCCCTGCGGCGAGGATTCCCGGCCGGCGCCCTCGTTTCCCGTCTCCAAACCGTCTAAGGAGGGGTCCAGGGACAGCAGGACGCGCAGGCCGGAACGGCCGCGCGCAAGAGGAGCGCGACGCGCAAGCATGGCGGGCGGCTTCGGACGCGGCGGATCGGCGGGCAGGACCGCGCTCTCGCGATATGCGCTCCTGGAATCCACGGGCGTCTATCGCGACGGCGTCTCTCAGCATCCGCAGGAGGTGGTGGTCCGCTTCGGCGAGGCCTCGCTGATCCTGATGAGCTTCGACGACATGCCCGTCGCCCACTGGGCGCTGGCCAGCCTGCGCCGGGTGCGCGCGCCCGGCGGCGACCGCGCCGCGCTGTCGCTGACGCCCGAGCCCGACGACGCCTGGGGCGACGCCGAGGGCGACGAGAGCCTGCTGGTCACCGACCCCGAGATGATCCGCGCCATCGAGGAGGTCTGCGCCGACCTCGACCGGCGCCCCTCGCGTCTGCCTCAGATCCTGCGCCTGCTCGCCTGGTTCGCCGTCGCCGCGGCGGTGGGCGCGGCGCTGGTGATCTGGGGCCTGCCCTACGCCACCCAGCGCCTGGCCGACCTCGTCCCCCCCGCGCAGGAGCGCAAGCTGGGCGACGCGGTCATGGCCCGGCAGATCTCCCTGATGGGCGTGGGCGAGGATCCGGTCTGCGCCACCCCCGAGGGCGACGCCGCCCTCAAGCGCCTGTCCGACCGGCTGCTCGCCGGCGTGCGCCTGCACGTGCCGGTGACGCTCGAGGTGATCCGCAGCCCCCAGGTGAACGCCTTCGCCGCCCCCGGCGGGCGGGTGGCGATCCTCTCGGGCCTGCTGGAAAGCGCCTCGGGCCCCGACGAGGTGGCCGCGGTGCTGGCCCACGAACTCGGCCACGTCGCCCATCGCGACGGCCTGCGCGCGCTGCTGCGCCAGGCCGGGACGCAGGGGCTGCTGACGCTGTTCCTGGGCGACATGGCCGGCGGTTCGCTGGCCGGGCTGACGCAGATGGCGCTGACGGCCTCCTACTCGCGCGAGATGGAGACGCAGGCCGACGCCTTCGCCCACCAGATGCTGGGCGAGGCGGGCCTGCCCGCCGGGGCGCTGGCCGAATTCTTCGGCGACCTGAAGGCGATGCAGGGACGTCAGACCGAGGGGCTGGCGCGCCACTTCGGCTCCCACCCCGACCTCGACGCCCGCATCGAGGCGGCCGAGGCCGCCGACCGGCTCGAGGGCGGCGCCTGGCGCCCCGCGCTCGAGGATTCCGACTGGATCGCCCTCAAGGAAATCTGCGCAGGCTGAGCCCCGCCGACCGGCGCGGGGCGCGGAAGCCGTCGCGCCTTGCGGGGACGGCGTCGCCCCGCGGGGGCCGCGTCTGGCCTTGCGGGGCCGGCTCTGGCGGCGCGATCAGGCGGCGGCGTCGCGCGTTTCGGCCCAGGCGCTCAGGCGGTCGCGCAGGGCGGCGACCTCGGCGTTCAGGGCCAGCAGGCGTTCGACCGGCAGGCCCGTGGCCTCGATCAGCGCCTCCGACAGACCCTCGGTCTTTCCGCGCAGGACGCGGCCGTCCTCGGTCAGCGTGACGCGCACGGCGCGGGCGTCGCCGCGGTCGCGCGCCCGCTCCACCAGACCCATCGCCTCCAGCCGCTTGAGCACCGGGGTCAGGGTCGAGGTGGCCAGGCGCAGCTCGGCGCACAGCTCGCCCACCAGGCGCCCGTCGCGGGCCCACAGCGCCGTCATCGCCAGGAACTGCGGATAGGTCAGCCCCATCCGCTCGAGCCACGGGCGGTAGACGCGGTGCATCGCGTGGCTGGCCGAATAGAGCGCAAAGCACAGCATCAGGTCCGATGGCGGCGCCCCCGCGGCAGGCGTCTCCGCTTCAGGAGTTTCACGCGTCTCAGCCGTCTGCGCGGGGTGGCGATCGGCGCGGGTCATGGCGCCTCCTTGGGTGTCCGGCGGCCGCAGGAAGGCGGCTTCGGGTGGGGTCGGCGGCCGCCCGACGGCGGCCTCGGGTCGAGCCTATCGAACATATCGCGCCCGATATAGTCGCTCGCGATTGACATTTGGAGGGGGACGCCCCAGCTAACCCTCACGCGATATGATCGCGCACGACATATTCGCAACGACGCAAAGGAGACCCCCATGTCCGTCGACGTCAAATACACCACGAAGGCCCGCGCCACCGGCGGGCGCGATGGCGCGGCCGAGACGCTGGACGGCGCGCTGAAGGTGAAGCTGGCGCCGCCGAAGGAGATGGGCGGCTCGGGCGACGGCAACAACCCCGAGCAGCTGTTCGCCGCCGGCTACGCGGCCTGTTTCCTGGGCGCGATGAAGGCGGTCTCGCGCGGCGAGGGCTTCGTGAAGGTGCCCAACGACGCCACGGTGACGGCGACGGTGGGGATCGGCCCGCGCTCCGAGGGCGGGTTCGGGATCACCGCGGCGCTCGAGATCGCCATGCCCGGCGTCGACAAGGCCGAGGCCGAGAAGCTGGTCGAGGCCGCCCACCAGGTTTGCCCCTACTCCAACGCCACCCGCGGCAACGTCGACGTGGGCCTGACGGTCGTCTGAGGGCGATCGCCTCGCCCTCCTCGCGGGCGGTCCCTTCGGGCACGTCGCCCGCACGCCCTGACCGGGAGGTCCCGGCCGGGCCGAGACGCCGCCAGATCCCGGGATCTGGCGGCGTCTCGCGTTTGGGGATCATGCCCTCCCGGCCAGCCGCGCGCGGGTGGCCGGACGTCTCCGGCGGGTTGGACAAGAGGCCCCAGTGGGCCGGTTGCGCCCCGCGCCACGCGGCCGTGACGAAGGGCCGGCCTCGCTCTCGGCGGTCAGGCGCGGTGGTAGGGGCTGCCGGCGAGGATGGTGGCGGCGCGGTAGATCTGTTCGGCGGCCATGGCGCGGGCGAGCATGTGGGGCCAGACCATCTTGCCGAAGCTGAGCAGGAGGTCGGCGCGCGCGCGCACCGCGTCCGAGTGACCGTCGGCGCCGCCGATGGCCAGCACCAGATCCCGGCGGCCCTGATCGCGCCAGTCGGCCAGACGGTCGGCGAAGTCGGGGGAGGTCAGCTCGCGGCCCCGCTCGTCGAGCGCAACCAGCACGGCGCCGTCGGGGAGGGCGGCGAGGATCAGTTCGCCCTCCGCCTGCGACCCGCGGCCCTTGCGGTCCTCGACCTCCAGCAGGCGCGCGGGACCAAAGCCCAGCGGCCGCGCCGCGCGGTCGAAGCGCGTCAGCCAGTCCTGGACAAGCGCCGCCTCGGGCCCGCCGCGGGCGCGCCCCACGGCGACCAGGTGCACTTTCACGCCGGACCCGTCTGGCGGGTCAGGCGTAGCTGGGCGTGGCGGCGGCGCGTTTCGCCGCGTCCTCGGCCGACAGCCACATTTTCTCGAGCTGGTAGAACTCGCGCACCTCGGGCCGGAAGACGTGGACGATCACGTCGCCCGCGTCGATCAGCACCCAGTCGCCCGCATCCTTGCCCTCGGCGCGGGCGGTGACCCGGGCGTCCGACTTGAGGCGTTCGATGAGTTTTTCCGCAATGGCGGCCACCTGGCGGGACGAACGGCCGGAGGCGATCACCATGAAGTCGGCGATGTCCGACTTGCCGCGCAGGTCAACCTGCACGATGTCCTCGGCCTTGTCGTCCTCGAGCGAGTTCAGAACGAGCCGAAGCAGGTCTTCGCCACCCATTCGCTCCGTGTTCTGCGGCGGGGTGGTCCCCGCGCTATCGAGTCCGGTCAGTTCGATTTCCTCCACGTCGCGCGCCGGAAATCCTCTCAACGCCCCGGCGCCGGGCGGAGTCTCAATGTAGTCCAAAGGGGGGCTTCGCTCAACCAGTGGGCGCCAGGCGCCCGGAAAGGCGGCGGATAGAGCGGCTTGACCGCCGGCGCAAGGCGATTCGGCGTGATCGGGGCCGTTGCGGGCGGGTTCCCGCCCTGCGTCCGGCGCAGGTCTGGCGCCCCGGCGCTCAGCGCAGGTCGATCCGACCGGTCGCGTAGCCCAGCGGCCAGGAGACCTGCAGGCGCACCGGGGTCGGGTGACCGTTCATCTCCGCGATCCACAGGAGGCGGTTGAAGTCGGCCTCCTCGGTCTCGCGCTCGTCGTCGACGGGGAAGCCGCCGACGCGCTCGATCCCCAGGCGACAGCGGCGCGCGGGGCCGGCGTAGGTCCAATCGCGGTCGGCCTCGACCCGGTCCATGCCCTCGTCGCGCACGGTCAGCGACATCATCCGCACGCCGTCGTAGATCGCCCATTCCCCCGCGCAGCCCTCGCCGGCCTTGACCCGGTCAAGCACGGCGAGCACCGCGGCGGCAGGGTCGACCGAGCGCGGCAGCGTCGCCTGGGGAACGGGGGTCAGCTCCTCGTCGGGGGCGCCGGCGCGATGCTCGACCTCGGGGGCCTGGCCGGGATCCCAGGTGACCTCACGGTCGTAGTCCTTGTCGCCGAACTCGCCGTTCATGGTGAAGCGGCGGCCGCCGTCGGGCTCGCGTCGGGTCGCCTCGGTCAGGGTGAAGTCGAAGAGCATCGAGGCGAGACCGCGGGAGCGGGCCTCGATGGTCAGCGCGCCGGCCTCGCCGGGTTCGTGGCGCACGCGGAACTCGCCCAGCGCAACAGGGCCCCAGTCGAGGTGGTAGAGCAGGTCGCGCGACGTCTCGCCCCCCGCCTGGGTCGAGGCGGCGGCGGGCCCCTGCGCCGCGACGGGCGCGGCGGGCAGCAGGAGCGCGAGGGCGAGGGCCGTGGCTCGACGCATCGCGGGAACTCCGTTCATCTCGGAAACGTCATCGAACCGTTAAGGGCGACGCCGCCGCGTGCAAGCGAATTTCGCGTGAGAGGGCCGTGTGCGGCGATGTCGGCGGCGGGGAGGAAGCGCCGCGGCAACCGGGCGCCCGGGCCCGGCGTCCCGCTCGCGGCGCGCTTCGAGGGGGGCGCCCGGGGCGGCCGTCTCCGGAGGCGAGGGCGCAAGGCGCGGGGGGCGCGGCGCCAGGCGGCGAGGTCGAGCGTGTCGTCCCGACGTCGGGTCGCGGCCGGAACGCGGGTCGCGGCGGGGCGGCGCGCGCGACGGATCGGGCGCGCACCCTCGCAACGAACCGGGCCGGAGGCTTGCGCCCCCGGCCCCGGCTTTGCACGCGAACGGATCGATCAGCGGTTGCCGCGGACCAGACGCTCGTATTCGTCGGCGATGCCCACCGCCATCGGGCCCACGTCGAAGCTGTAGTCGCCGATCTGCCCCACCGGGGTGACCTCGGCCGCGGTGCCGGTCAGCCAGCACTGCTCGAAGCTCTCGAGTTCGTCGGGCATGATGTGGCGCTCGATCACCTCGACGTCCTTCTGCTTGAGCAGGTCGATCACCGTCTGGCGGGTCAGACCGTTCAGGAAGCAGTCGGGCGTCGGCGTGTGCACCTTGCCGTCCTTGGTGAAGAAGATGTTGGCGCCCGTCGCCTCGGCCACATAGCCGCGGTAGTCGTACATCAGCGCGTCCGAGCAGCCCTTGGCCTGCGCCGCATGCTTGGACATGGTGCAGATCATGTAGAGACCGGCCGCCTTGGCGTGGCAGGGGATGGTCTCGGGGCTCGGCCGCTTCCACTTCGAAATGTCGAGCTTCGCGCCCTTGGTCTTGGCGTCGCCGTAGTAGGCGCCCCACTCCCACACCGCGACCGCGAGATGGACGGGGTTCAGGAGGGCGGCCACCCCCATGTCCTCGCCCGAGCCGCGCCACATCACCGGGCGGACGTAGCAGTCCTTCAACCCGTTGGCGGCCATGGCGGTGGCCTTGGCCTGCTCGATGTCGTCGAGCGTCCAGCGCGAGGGGATGTCCATGGCGCGGGCCGAATCCAGCAGGCGCTGGGAATGCTCGCGGCTCTTGAAGATCTGGCCGCCGTAGGCGCGCTCGCCCTCGAACACCGACGAGGCGTAGTGGAGCGCGTGGGTCAGTACGTGCACCTTGGCCTCGCGCCAGGGCACCAGCGCCCCGTCCATCCAGATGACGCCGTCGCGATCGTCGTAGGCTCCACCGGCCATGGCCACGTTCCCGTATCATCGCCCGGGCGCCCTAGCGGAGCCCCGGACCCGTTTCGTCGGCGACCTCCGGGCGTTCCGGATATGTCGCTGTTGCAGCGCGGCAAGAAATATTGTTGCTTTCCTCAGCGCCGCGGCGATATAGCAACGCGAGCTTGGACAGTCAACAAGGCTGACGTAAAATCCCGCCATGAGCCCTTCCGACGCCCCCACCCGTTCCCGCGCCGCCCCGCCTCGCCCCGAGAGCGGCCGGTCCCCCGCCGCCCGCATGCGCGGCTCCGGTCTGAACCGGGGCGACCAGCTGCTGTTCCTGACCGACGCGCAGCTCGGCCAGGGGGTCGAGCTGATGTTCTTCGCCTATCGCGACATGATCGCGGACGCCGATCGCATCCTGGAAACAAGGGGTTACGGTCGCGCCCACCACCGCTGCCTGCATTTCGTCTGGCGCCGGCCCGGCATGTCGGTGTCCGAGCTGCTGGACACGCTGAAGGTCACCAAGCAATCCCTCAACCGGGTGCTGCGCCAGCTGGTCGAGGACGGGCTGATCGACTCGCGGATCGGCCCGGCCGACCGCCGCCAGCGGTTGCTGACGGTGACCCCGGAGGGCGAGGCGCTTGTCCGCAGCCTGGCGGACGCGCAGAATGCCCGCATGCGCCGCGTCTTCATGGAGGCGGGCGCCGAGGCGGTGCAGGGATTCAAGACGGTGCTCGCGGACATGATCGACGAAGACAGCCGCGAATCGGTTCTGGCGCTGGTCAACGACCAGCCCGGCGCCTGAGCGGAACGCGTATGAGCGACGAGACGGCGGGCCTGGCGGAGGCCGACGAGGCCGCGCCCGCGCCCCTCGACCCTCCCGACGCGCATATTCTGGTGGTGGACGACGACGAGCGGATCCGCACGTTGCTCAAGCGCTACCTGGCGCGCTCGGGGTTCTACGTGACCGCGGCCCGGGACGCGGCCCATGCCAGGCGCCTGCTCGAGGGGCTGGAGTTCGACCTGCTGGTGGTCGACGTGATGATGCCGGGCGAGGACGGGATCAGCTTCGCCCGCGCGGTCCGCCCGAGGCTGGGCGCGCCGATCCTGCTGCTGACCGCCCGCGGCGGGGCCGAGGACCGGATCGCGGGGCTGGAGGCGGGGGCCGACGACTACCTCGCCAAACCCTTCGAGCCGCGCGAACTGCTGCTGCGCATCGGCGCGATCCTGCGCCGCACCCAGCCCGCCGGTCCCCGCCCCGAGGCCCCGCGCACCCTGCAGCTGGGCCCGGTGCGCTACGACGTGGCCCGCGGCGAGCTGTGGCGGGGCGACGAGCAGGTGCGCCTGACCACGACCGAGAGCGCGCTGATGAAGATCTTCGCGCGCACCCCGCACGAGCCGGTGGACCGCCAGACCCTGCTCGCCGAGATGGACGACGCGCAGGAGCGCGCCGTCGACGTCCAGGTCACCCGCCTCCGCCGCAAGATCGAGGCCGACCCCAAGGCCCCCCGCTATCTGCAGACGGTCCGCGGCTCCGGCTACATGCTCGCGCCGGACTGAGGTCCGGCGCGGCAGGCTGGCGCGACGGACTGGCGAGGCGGACTGGCGCGGAGGCGAAGCGGGGCGAGGCGAGGCGAGGCGGGTCGCGATACAGCGCTTCGAAATGCGCCCGGCGCGCTTTCCGGAGCGGTCGCGCGACGGACGGGCCGCGAGCGTCGTCAGCACGCGCCGCGCCGGACCGCCTCGCGCCCTCGCCACGCGAGACGGCGCCAAGGGCGCGCAACCTCGGCAACGCGCCGCGCGCCGAACGACAGCCCCCGGCGCGACAGCCGACGCGGCGCCGCCCGGGCGGCCCTCAGGCCGCCTGGGCTATCGCCGGCGGCTCCTCGGGCAGGCCCAGCTCGGGGGCCATGCGGCGGATGGCCGACCACATGCCGGCGCGGAACTGGCCCGGGCCGAAGCTCTGGGCATGGGCGGCGACCCGCTCGGGGTCGAGCGACGGCTCCATCTCGGTCTCGAAGCGGCGCATCGCCTCGGCGAGGCTCTCGGCGGTCTGGGCGTCGAATAGCAGGCCCGAGACCCCCTCCTTCACCGTGTCCAGCGCCCCCCCGCGGCCATAGGCCAGCACCGGACGCCCGCAGGCCATCGCCTCCAGCGGCACGATCCCGAAATCCTCGACGCCCGGAAACAGCAGGGCGCGGCAGGAGTGGTAGAGGGCCCGCATCTCGCCGTCCGGCACCCGGCCGAGGAACTCGACTCCCGGGCCCGCCAGCTTCTTCAGCCGCTCCATCTCCGAACCCGAGCCCACGATCTTCAGCCGCCGGCCCAGAAGCTTGCAGGCCTCGATGGCGAGATCGGCGCGCTTGTAGGGAACCAGCTCGGACAGGAACAGGTAGGGCGCGTCGGGACCCGGCGCCGGCGCCGGCCGATAGGCCTCGAGGTCGACGGGCGGGTGCACCACGTCGGCCTCGCGCCCCCAGCAGCGCATCACCCGCCGCGCCACGAAGGAGGAGTTCGCCACATAGCGATCCACCCGGTTCGCGGCCGCCACGTCCCAGATCCGCAGCTTGTGGCTGACCACGGTCCACAGCATCCGCATCGGCCAGTTCAGCCCCTCGCGATAGGCGTGGTACTGGTCCCAGATATACCGCATCGGCGAATGCGTGTAGCACAGGTGCGGCGTGTCGGGGTTGCAGATCACCCCTTTGGCGGGTCCGCTTTCGGAACTCAGCACCAGGTCGTAAGAAGACAGATCCAGTTGCTCCAGCGCATAGGGCATCAGGGGCAAGTATTTCTGATAGTGCTTCTTCGCGCCCGGCAGCCGCGCGATGAAGGTCTCGCGGATCCTGTGGCGCCGCAGCAAGGGGCTCAGCTTCTCGCGGTCGCAGACATGAGTGTAGATGTCGGCGTCGGGGAACATCAGGCAGAGCTGCTCGAGCACCCGCTCCCCGCCCCGCATTCCGACAAGCCAGTAGTGCACGATGGCGACGCGCATGCGCGGTTTCCCTCGCTCGAAATGGAAACGCCGGAGCCGAGGGCTCCGGCGGTCAAGGCTCGCCGCAGGGACGCGGCTGCGCCGGTGAGGCGATCAGCGGCCGGTGGGCCGAACGATCACCAGGGCGGTGCGCAGCATCACCCACAGGTCGAAGCCCGGCGCCATCCGGCGCAGGTACTCGATGTCCAGCGAGACGCGCTGGGCGTAGCTGACGTCGTTGCGCCCCGACACCTGCCACAGGCCGGTGATCCCCGGCTTCATGGCGCAGTAGACCGAGCGGGCCGGACCGTAGAGGTCGTTGAGCTCGTCCTCGGGCACCGGGCGCGGACCGACAAAGGACATCTCGCCCCTGATCACGTTCCACAGCTGCGGAAGCTCGTCGAGCGAGGTCTTGCGCAGGAAATTGCCCACCGCGGTGATGCGGGGGTCGCGGGTCAGCTTGCGGGTCGCGGCCCATTCCGCCGCGGCCTCGGGGTTCTCGTCCAGGTGGCGGGCCAGCCGCTCCTGCGCGTCACGCACCATGGTGCGGATCTTCCAGCAGCGGAACGGCGCGCCGTCCCGCCCGACGCGGACATGGCCAAAGAACGGGGACCCCCCGTCCCGCGCCCAGACCAGCGCCGCGAGCGCCAGCACCACCGGGCCCACAATCGGGGCCAGGGCGATGGCGATGATCAGATCCAGCAGGCGCTTTCCGCCCGCCTCGTACACGCCACGTACCGACGCATACGACCTGCGGGGCGACAACGCGTCCGCAGCATAGAAGTGATCGTCGGCATTCACATGCTTCATCACATCCCCACTCAATCCGGGTTCCGAGATCGAAACCCGCCGGCATAGCGCCCGGAAACCTGGATGCCGGGCCATCCCTCACACACCGTCCAGTATGGGCTTTCGGTGCGTGAACTCAATGGAAAATTCACTGTTAACGACGTCTGAACCGTGCGGCCCTATTGCCGCAGGGCCAAGATGTCGACGCCTAGACTTAGGATTTCGCCTTAACGCCATGCGGATGCGGTGCTAACACCTGAACGCGGCCGAGGGGCGCCATGTGTTGCGGCGCAGCAAAAAAAGAGGGCTCGTCTATGAGGGTTCACGCCGTTCTCGCGGTTCTGGCGCTTGGGGGCTGCGGCCTCGTCTATACCGCGCCCAACGTCTACGAGGAGGGCGACGGCCGTGGCTTCGCCTCTGATTCCACGTCGGACGTCCAGGTGATTCCGATGACGTTCGAAACGGCGCTGGAGGCGAATCTGACCGCCTACGTGCCGCAGCGTCTTCCGGATTCGTTCCGTCCCCAGCCCAACGCGATGCCGGGCCGGATCGCGGTCGGCGACATCTCGATGCCGAACCTGCCCGACATCGACGCGGTTTCGGCCGGCGCCGGCGCGGGCTACGACCTGCCGCCGACCGCCACCGCGCTGCAGCCGCCGGCCGCCGACGTGCCGGTGAACCTGCCCGAGCCGATCGAGCAGACGCCCTATCGCATCGGCGTGTCGGACGTGCTGCTGCTGTCGACCAACACCTCGGCCGCCACGCTCGAGGACGTGCCCTCGCTGCTCAACGCCCAGTCCTCGCGGCAGGGCTACGTCGTGCAGGACGACGGCGCCATCGCCATTCCCGACGTCGGCCGCGTGCGCGTCTCGGGCATGACCATCGAGGAGGCGGAGGCCGAGATCTTCCAGGCCCTCGTCGCCCAGCGCCTCGACCCCTCGTTCTCGCTCGAGATCGCCGAGTTCAACTCGCAGCGGGTCTCGGTCGGCGGCGCGGTGCGCGCGCCGCAGGTCGAGCCCATCGGCCTGAAGCCGCTGAAGCTGACCGAGGCGCTGCAGGTGGCCGGGGGCGTCAGCTCCGAGGATCTCGACTACGCCGTGGTCCGCCTGTTCCGCGACGGTCAGGTCTACCAGGCGCCGCTGCGCGACCTCTATGGAAGCGACGCGCTCAACGACGTGCTGCTCAAGGACGGCGACGCGGTGTTCGTGGACGCCGACTACGACCTGACCCAGGCCCGCGCCTACTTCGAGGAGCAGATCCGCCTGCGGCAGTTCGAGCTCGAGCAGCAGCAGTTCGAGTTCCAGAAGCGCCGGGCCGAGATCGACGACGCGCAGTACGCGCTGACGCTCGCCAACTTCGAGATGAGCAAGGTCCAGCTTCGCCAGCAGCTCAACTCGATGCGCCTGAACGTGGCCCAGTACGACATTCAGCGCAACAGCGAGGCCCGCAGCGAGGCCACGGCCCAGCGCGAGGCATTCAAGGAGCGGATCGAGCTGGGCGCCGTCCGGCGCGACTACGTCTACACCTCGGGCGAGCTGAGGGAGATCGCGCGCACCGCGCTGCCGTTCGAGTCGCGCTCCAACCTGGCCGACATCCTGCTGGGCGGCGGCGGCATGAACATCCAGTACGCGGACTACGAGGAAATCTACGTGATCCGCCAGAACCTGACGCCGGCGGCGCCGGGGGCGGTCACGGCCTATCGCCTGGACGCCTCGAACGCGGCCAGCCTGTCGACGGCGACGGTGTTCGAGATGCGGCCCAACGACATCGTGTTCGTGGCCGAGCAGCCGATCACCTCCTGGGGCCGCACGATCAACCAGCTGGTTCCCAACCTGATCGGCCAGGCGGTCTCGCTGGCCAACGCCGGCAGCTGATCGGACGCCGGGGGGCCGACCGGGCCCCTCGACGCCGCAAAAACGAGAAGGCCGCGCCTCCCCCGAGGCGCGGCCTTCTGCATCTCCGCGCCGCGCCCGGGCCGGCCCCGGGCGGCGGTTCAGCGCAGCTTCGGGGGGCGGGCGGGGTCCATGCCCGGACCCGCGCCGGGGACAGCGGGGGCCTCGGGCGCGGGGATCTCGAAGCCGAGGCCGGCGCGGCGGGCCGCGGCGATTACCGGGGCCGCGGCCGGGGCGAAGAAGATCTCGACCTCGCTCTCGGGCGCGGCAAGGCGGGCGCTCTCGGAGATCGCCAGAACCACGGCGCGGCGGCGGGCCTCGGCGGCGGCGGCCAGCGCCCGGCCGGCGGCGGGGGCCTCGCTCTCGCGCTCGACCAGCGCCAGCGCCAGGCGGGCGCCCTCGGGCGTCTGCGCGCGGACCAGCCAGGCCTCGGCAAGCCAGGCGCCCAGCGCCGCCAGCTTCGCGTCCAGCGCCGAGATCAGCGCCTGCCCGGCCCCGCGCGGGGCGGAAAGGGCGCTGATCCGCCCCTCGGCGTCGCGCGCCTCGGCGGCCGAGACCTGGGCCATCCAGTCCAGCGCCTCAACGCCATGGAACATCTCCGAGGGGGCCACGCCGGGGTTCACCGCCAGGTTCAGGCCGCGCCCGGTCAGCATCCCGATCAGGGCCCGGCCGGGGACCTCGGCATAGTGCTCGCCGCCGCCGAAGGCCGCCAGCCGCGCCTCGTCGTCGAAGGCGAGCGCGGTGGGCCCGGCCTCGAGCTCCAGCATCAGGGGCGAGAGCGCGCCGTCCGGGCCGGGCTCCTCCTTCAGCAGCAGGCACAGGCGGGCGTTGAGCAGCGCGTCGATCACCCGCCCGTCGGCCACGTCCCCCTCGGCTAGACGCAGGGCGCGGTCGAGCGGGGTCTCGGGGACGTCGGTCATCGCGGGGCTCTCCTGGCGGCGTCGGCTGGGGGGTCGTGTGGGTGCTCGGCGCGCGCCAGTCAATGGGGCCGGCCATCCGCGCGAGGGGACGGCGCGCAAGGCGGCGACGACGGGGCCCCGCCCCGCTCAGTCGGCCAGCGCCGCCGCCTGGGGCGCAGGCAGCCCGCGCTCGAGGATCCAGTCGCCGACCGTGCGGTGCACCTCCGCCGCCTCAAGGTCGCGCAGCAGCATGTGCCAGCCGGTCGAGACGTAGGCGAACTCCTTGGGCCCGGGCAGCCGCTCGAACGCGGCGCGGACCGAGCGCTCGGGCACCACCTGGTCGTTGGCCCCATGCACCACCAGCGTGTCGAGCCGGTCGTGGGGCGCCGCCGCCCAGGCCCGGTCCATCAGCCGGATCAGGCCCAGGAACTCCCGCGCCGAGGGGTTGGCGTAGTGCAGCGGATCGGCCGAGAGGGCGCGCAGCATCTCGATATTGTCCGAGGGGTAGATCGTCACCGGGCTGGCGCTCGCCGAGAAGCGCTGGTCGGGCATCAGCTGCGCCGCGGTCCAGGCCGAGGCGCGAAACAGCGGGTTCATCGTCTCGCCCCCCCAGACCGCGGGGGCCAGCAGCACCAGGCCCGCGACGCCCGGCAGGCGCCCCTCGCCGGCCGCGGCCAGCGCCACGCCCCCGCCCATCGAGTGGCCGGCCACGAACAGCGGCAGGTCGGGGTGGCGGGACTTGACGTCGGTGGCGGCGGCCTGAAGGTCCTCGATCAGCGCCGCCTCCCCCGGCCAGCGCCGGTTCGAGGCGTTGCGCCCGAAGCCCCGCTGGTCATAGGCGTAGACCTCGATCCCCCGCGCCGCCCAGGCCTGCGCCGCCTCGGCATAGGTCGAGGGGCCGTAGTCGCCATAGCCGTGCAGCGCCAGCAGCACCGCGCGCGGCCGCTCGGCCCGCCAGCGCGACAGGGCGAGCGGCCCGCGCGGCGTGACCACGGCCTGCCCGTCCTCGGCCCCGGTCAGCAGCCCGTCGAGGAAGGCCGGCGCCCCCGTCCCCGGCGCGCAGGCCGAGGCGAGCAGCGCCAGCGCGCAGGCGCCCGCAAGGCCGAGGGCCCTCACAGCAGGGTGGAGACGCGGGCGCGCAGCCATGGGACCAGCTCCTCCTCGAACCAGGGATTGGCGCGCAGCCAGCCGGTGTTGCGCCAGCTCGGATGGGGCAGCGGGACCGGGCCCGGCAGATGGGCGCGCCAGTCGCGCACGCGCTCGGTCAGGGGGCGACGGCCGCCCAGGGTCCAGGCCTGGGCATGGGCGCCGACCAGCAGGGTCAGCTCGACCTGCGGCATCGCGGCCAGCGCCCGGGCGCGCCAGAGCTGGGCGCACAGCGGCGGCGGCGGCAGGTCGGCGCCGCGCGCGTCGTAGCCGGGGAAGCAGAAGGCCATCGGCAGGATGGCGACGCGGGCGCGGTCGTAGAAGGTCGCCCGGTCGATCCCCAGCCAGTCGCGCAGCCGGTCGCCCGAGCGGTCGTCGAACGGCAGGCCCGAGGCGTGCACCCGCGCCCCCGGCGCCTGCCCCGCGATCAGCAGCCGCGCGCGCGACGAGATCCGGGTGACCGGCCGCGGCGCATGGGCGGTGCGGGTGGCGGCGAAGCGCTCGGCGCAGGCGCGGCAGCCGGCGATCTCGGTCTCCAGCGCCGCGATATCGGTCTCCTCGGAGACGGTCGGCCGGGCAAGCGCGCTCATGTCCGCGACCCCGCCAGCACGGCGCGCGCCTCGCCCGAGGCCGCGCGCGCCCGCGCCCGCCGGGGGCCGCACCGCCGCCTGTCGCCCGTTCCGGACGCAGTCCCCGCTGGCCGGGGCGCCGCCGTGATCTCGAATCCCATGGGCGGAGAATGGCGACGGAGCCCCCGGCCGCGCAAGCCCCCTCGCCCGCGACGCGCGCGCGTTTCCGTCCCGCAGCGCGGCCTCTCGCCCCGTCCACCAGCCCGGCGTCCCGCCCCCTCGCTCCCGGCGCCGAAGCGCCCGGACTGGCGGCGCGATGCGGGTCCGGGGCGGGTCGGCCGCATCGCCGCATCGCCCCCCCCTCGCGAGCGCCCCCCTGGCGGCCCCCCGCCGCGGCGCGCCCCCCGCACCTGCGGCGCCCCGCCTCAACCCGCGGCAACCCGCCTCCGACGCCCGCGCCGGCGCGCCAGTGCGGGGGGGGCGGGCGGCGTGCCGGTGGGGGCCGCGGAGGCGGGTTGCGGCGGGGCGACCGGAGGCGGCCTTGCCCCCTCGGGCGCGGCGTGGTCACGTCGCGGCCATGACGCGAGGATCGGACATCGACGTGCTGGTGGCGGGGGGCGGCGCCTTCGGGCTGTGGACCGCGCTCGCCTGCCTGCGCCGGGGGCTGCGCGTCGCCATCGCGGATCCGGGGCGCATCGGCGCGGCGGGCGCCTCGCTCACCCCCACCGGCGCGCTGGCGCCCCACCAGCCGGGACGTCCCACGGCGCTGAAGACGCTGCAGGCCCGCGCCCTCGCCGCCCTCCCCGAGACGCTGGCCGCGCTCGAGGCCGAGACCGGACGCAGGCTCGGCCACGCCCGCCCCGGCCGCCTCTCGATCCTGCCCGACGCGGCGGCGCGGGAGCGGGCCGAGGCCCGCCTCCCCGCCCTGCGCGCCGCCCAGGGCGAGGCCTGCGCGATCCTCGCCCCCGGGGACTGGCCCGCCGGCTGGCTCGAGGCGCCCGCGGCCCAGTTCGACCCGCGCACGGCCCGCCTCGACGCGCCCCGCCTGCTCGCCGCCCTGCGCGCGGCCTGCGAGGCGCGGGGCGCGCGGATGCTCGACGGCGCGGCGCTGCTGAACCTCGCGCCCGGGCCCGAAGGCTTCGCCCTGTCGACCGGGCCGCTGCGGGCGGGTCGGCTGGCGCTCGCCACCGGCGCCGCGGCCTTCGCCGCAGCCGGCCTCCCCGGCGGGCCCGAGCACGGGCAGGCCGCGCGCCTCGCCCTGCGCGCGCCGCCGGGCGCGCCGCTGATCATGGGCCGCGGCCTGTGGATCGTGCCCCACGCCGACGGAACCGTCGGGGTCGGCGCCACGGCCGAGAAGGGGCGCGCGGACCTTGGCCTCGACGCCCAGCTCGAGTCCGTGATCGATCGCGCTCGGGCGCTGTGCCCTGTGCTGCGCGAGGCCCCGGTGCTCTCGCGCTGGGCCGGGCTGCGCCCGCGCGCCGCCTCCCGCGATCCGGTGGTCGGCCCCCTGCCCGACCGCCCCCACGTGATCGTGGTTGGCGGCGGCCAGCGCATCGGCCTGGCCCTCGCCCCGGCCTGCGGCGAGGCCGCGGCCGCCTTCCTCGCCGAGGCCCCGCCGCCCGACTGGCCCGACGCCTTCCTCCCCTCCGCCCACCTCGCCGCCCGCGCCCCCGCCTGACACCGGAGCCCCCCCGATGCCGATCCTGACCCCCACGGATTTCACCGCCGAGATCGTCTACCTCGGCATCGTTCCCGACCGCGAGGCGGGGCTGCTCTCGACCCCGCTCGAGCGGGTGGAGGTCGACTGGACCGGATTTGCCGGCGAATGCCACGGAGGCCTGACCCGCCCCTCCTGCTCGCGCGTCACCTCGCAATACCCCCGCAAGGGGACCGAGATCCGCAACACCCGCCAGCTCTCGATCCTCTCGGCCGAGGACCTCGACGCGATCGCCGCGGGCATCGGCCTCGACCGCCTGCCGCCCGAGTGGGTGGGCGCCAACCTCGTGCTCCGCGGGATCGAGGGGTTCACCGACGCGCCCCCCTCCTCGCGCCTCGTCGCCGAGGGCGGCGTCGCGCTGACCGTGGACATGGAGAACGCCCCCTGCCAGCTGCCCGCCCGGGTGATCGAGGATCGCGCGCCGGGCCACGGCAAGGCTTTCAAGACCGCCGCCAGAGGCCGCCGCGGCGTCACCGCCTGGGTCGAGCGCCCCGGCGCCCTGACCCTGGGCGAGCGCATGCGCCTGCACGTGCCGCCCCCGGTGAGCCGCCGCTGGATCTGAGGCGGGGCGCGCGCGGCCGAGCCCCCGCCCAGCGCCCTAGCGCAGCGGGATCGAGGGCTGGGACAGGAAGCGCGCGGCGAAATATTCGCGGAAGGCGGCCATGGTGGGGGTGAACTCCACCCCCCGCCGCCAGACCAGGCCCACGTCCATCGGCGGCGCGGCGTCGACCAGGTTCACCTGCTCCAGCCGCCGCCCCTCCAGCGACCACGGCCGGTAGACCATGTCCGAGAGGATCGTCACCCCCAGCCCGTTGGCCACCATCGAGCGCACCGCCTCGACCGACGACGTGCGCAGCACCACCCGCGGCTGGTGCCCCGTCGGCGCCCAGTAGCGCATCGCGGTGTGGGCGGCCTCGTCCACCGTCAGCATCACGAACGGATGCTCGGCCACGTCCGCCAGCCCCACCGACTCCCGCTCCAGCAGCGGATGCCGCGAGGGTGTCCACAGCCGCCGCCGCGACCCGAGCAGCGTCTGCGAGGCCAGCTCGGGGTTCGAGATGTTGGAGGTCAGCGCCACGGCCACGTCCACCCGCCCGGCGACCAGCCCCTCCTCGATCAGCTCCCGCGGCATCTCGTGGATGGTGATCTCGAGCCCCGGCTGCGCACGGGCCAGACGCTCGAGGTGCACGGGCAGGAAGTAGCCGATCACCGTATAGGTGGCCGCGATGGTCAGCCGGCCCGAGACCTCGGGCCCCTCGCGGATCTGCATCGCCTCCTCGACCTTGCTGAGGATCTCGTAGGCCGAGGACAGGAACCGCTGGCCGGCGCGGGTCAGCGACATGCCGCGGGCCGAGCGCTCGAACAGCGGCGTGCCCAGCACCGCCTCCAGCTCCTTGATCGCGGCGGTGACCGCGGACTGCGAGACCGACAGCTCGATCGCCGCGCGGCTGACCTGGCCCAGCTCGGCGGTGGCGACGAAGTACTTGAGATGGCGGAGGTTGAAGGACATGTCCGGTCCTTGTCATCAGGAACTTCGCGGGATCGATATCGAAAAACCCGATACCTTCGCCGGGGGCCGAGGAACCCCGCCCCGGGATCCCGCGCGGACAGCTCAACCCGGACGCCCCTCCGCAGTATTATCGATTTTTCCGATATTGCAACTGGATGAAATTGATCTGGCCGATCCCGCCCCCGGCGCGCAGGCTTCGAGTCGTCCGGACAGGCGCCGCGTCGCGGCCCGCCCCTTCCGATCCGGCGCGACCCGAGCCGAAAGGACCCGCCGATGTACCGCACCGCCGTCGATCTGAACTGCGACATGGGCGAGGGCTTCGGCCACTGGAGCTATGGCGAGGCGCCCGACGAGGCGCTGATGGCGATCATCTCCTCGGCCAACGTCGCCTGCGGCTTCCACGGCGGCGACCCCAGCATCATGGACCGCATGGCCCGGATGTGCGCCGAGCACGGCGTCGGCCTCGGCGCCCACCCCGCCTACAACGACCTGCAGGGCTTCGGCCGCCGCGCCATCGACGCCTCCCCCGAGGAGCTGGTCAACGACATCCTCTACCAGGTCGGCGCCCTGCGCGAGTTCGGCCGCCGCCACGGCGTGCGCCTGCAGCACGTCAAACCCCACGGCGCCCTCTACATGACTGCCGCGCGGGACGCCGAATTCTCCCGCCAGATCTGCGACGCGCTGGGCAAGTCGGCGCCCGACGTCTTCCTCTACTGCATGCAGGCCTCCGAGACCCGCCGCGTGGCCCAGGACGCCGGCCGCCCGGTGATCCGCGAGTTCTACGCCGACCGCGACTACGGCGACGACGGGCTGATCGTCTTCGCCCGCAAGATGCGCAAGCTCGACCCCCGGGAGATGGCGCAGAAATGCCTGCGCGCCTGCCGCGAGGGGAAGGTCGTCACCGTCACCGGAACCGAGCTGAGCGTCGAATTCGAGAGCATCTGTTTCCACTCCGACACCCCCGGCGCGCTCGAGATCGGGCAGGCGGTTCGCGCCGCCCTGGTCGAGGCGGGGGTCGCCATCGCCCCGCCCTCGACCCTCGACGTCGCCGCCTGACCGCCAAGACAAAGGACGCCCCCCATGGCCACCGAGATCCGCTCCCCCCTCCCCGGCACCTTCTATCGCAAGCCCGCCCCCGACCAGCCGCCCTTCGTCGAGGACGGCGCCGCGATCGCCGCGGGCGACGTGATCGGCCTGATCGAGGTGATGAAGTCGTTCCACGAGGTGAAGGCCGAGGCGGCGGGCGAGAACATCCGCTTCAAGCTCGAGAACGAGGACGCCGTCACCGCCGGCGCCCTGCTCGCGGAGATGGACTGAGGTGGCGCCCGCCCCCTCTCCCGCCGGCAAGTCCCTGTTCGTCGCCAACCGCGGCGAGATCGCGGTCCGCGTCGGCCGCGCCGCCAAGGCCCTGGGGATGGAGTGGATCCAGGCCCACTCGGAGGCCGACGCCGAGATGCTGGCGGTGCGCGAGGCTGACCGCGCGGTCGAGATCGGCCCCGCCCAGGCCACCAAATCCTATCTCGACGCCGACCGGGTGGTGGCCGCGGCCAGGTCCGCCGGCGCCCACGCGGTCCACCCCGGCTACGGCTTCCTGTCCGAGAACGCCGCCTTCGCCCGCAAGGTCGAGGACGCCGGCATGATCTTCGTCGGCCCCTCGCCCGACACCATCGCGCGGATGGGCGACAAGGTCGCCGCGCGCGAGGCCGCCATCGCCGCCGGCGTGCCGGTGGCCCAGGGCTCCGAGGGCCGCGTCCCCGACGTCGAGGCCGCGCGAGAAATTGCGGCCGGCATCGGCTACCCGGTGATGATCAAGGCCGCCGCCGGCGGCGGCGGACGCGGCATCCGGGTCGCCGAGACCGAGGCCGACCTCGCCCGCCTGTTCCCCCAGGCCGCCCAGGAGGCGCAGGCCGCCTTCGGCGACGGCGGCCTCTACCTCGAACAGTTCATCCGCGACGGCCGCCACGTCGAGGTGCAGGTGATGGGCGACGGAACCCACGCCGTGCATTTCTACGAGCGGGAGTGCTCGCTCCAGCGCCGCCGCCAGAAGGTGTGGGAGGAGGCGCCGGCCGCCTGCCTCTCGCCCGACGCGCGCGCCCACATCTGCGCGGCCTCGGTGCGGCTGGCCGAGTCGGTGGGCTACCGCGGCGCGGGGACGCTGGAATACCTCTACGATCCCGCCCGCGACGCCTTCGCCTTCCTCGAGATGAACACCCGCATCCAGGTCGAGCATCCGGTGACCGAGATGATCACCGGCTTCGATCTTGTGGCCGAGATGATCCGGGTGGCCTTCGGCGCCCCCCTCTCGGTCGCGCAGGAGGCGGTCGCCATCGACGGCCACGCCATCGAGGTGCGGGTCAACGCCGAGGATCCGTTCAACGATTTCATGCCCTTCCCGGGCGTGGTCGCGGGGCTCTCGGTCCCCGCGGACGTGCGCTTCGACACGATGCTTTACGACGGCTACGCGATCCCGCCGTTCTACGACTCGCTGATCGGCAAGCTGATCGTGAAGGGCGCCGACCGGCCCGCGGCGCTCGACGCGCTGGCCGCGGCCATCGAGGCGATCGAGATCGGCGGCCTGAAGACCACCCTGCCCCTGCACGCCGCCCTCGCCGCCGACGCGGAGGTCCGGGCCGGCGCGTTCCACACCAACTGGCTGGAAGACTGGCTGGCCCGCCGCGCCCTCGACGCCGCCTGAGGCGTCTCCCCCTCCGCCGCGCCCCCCCGCGCGGCGCACCCGAACCCGCCGCGGCCCCGCGCGGCGCACCCGAACCCGCCGCGGCCCCGCGCGGCGCACCCGAAATCGCCGCGGCCCCGCGCGGCAGGAGGCGAGATCCCGATGAAGACACGCTATTCCTTCGGAGGCGACGAGCACATTTTCGTCGAGGTGGACGAGGAGATGAGCCTCGACGCCTTCTTCAAGGCCATCTCGATCACCGGCGCCCTGCGCGAGAAGAACCTCGCCGGCGTCACCGAGATCTGCCCCGCCAACGCCTCGTTCCAGGTCAAGTACGACCCCGACGTGATCGCCCCCGACGCCATGCTCGAACAGATCAAGGCGCTGGAATCGCTGGCCGAAGACGCCCCCAAGCGCGTCGCCACCCGGATCGTCGAGGTCCCCGTCTACTTCCAGGACCCCTGGACCCACGAGACCCTGATGCGCTTCCGTGAGCGTCACCAGGACCCCTCGGGCTCCGACCTCGACTACGCCGCCCGGATCAACGGCTACGACGGGCCGGAGGCGTTCATCGAGGCGTTCCACTCCAACCCGTGGTTCGTCTCGATGGTCGGCTTCGTCTCGGGCCTGCCGTTCATGTACCAGCTTGTCGAGCGCGAGAAGCAGCTCCAGGTCCCCAAGTATCTGCGTCCGCGCACCGACACCCCCAAGCAGACGGTGGGCTACGGCGGCTGCTTCTCGTGCATCTATTCCGTGCGCGGGGCCGGCGGATACCAGATGTTCGGCATCACCCCGATGCCGATCTTCGATCCGACCGAGACGATCAGCTATCTCACCGAGTTCATGGTCTTCTTCCGGCCCGGCGACATCGTGAAGTTCACCCCCATCGGGCGGGAGGAGCACGACCGGATCGAGGCCGAGGTCAAGACCGGCGCCTGGCGCCCGCGCATCGCCGAGGTCGAGTTCGACCTCGCCGAATGGACCGCCGACCACGCCGGGACCAACGCCAAGCTGATGGAGGCGCTCGATGCCGTTTAAGGTTCTCAAGCCCGGCCTGCTGACCACGGTGCAGGACCTCGGCCGCCCCGGCTACTTCCACCTCGGCATCCCCCAGGGCGGGGCGATGGACCGCCTGTCGCTGCGCGCGGCCAACCTGCTGGTCGGCAACCCCGAGGACGCCGCCGCCCTCGAGGCCGTGTTCCTGGGCCCCGAGCTGGAATTCCAGTCCGACGCCCTGGTCGCCGTCACCGGCGCCGACCTGCCGATCCTGCTCGACGGCGAGGAACAGCCGGGCTGGACCGCCTTCCCGGTCAAGGCCGGCCAGGTGCTCGGCTTCGGCTACCTCCGCGCGGGCGCGCGGCTGGTCATCGCCATCTCGGGCGGCATCGCGACCGAACCCAAGCTCGGCTCCCGCTCGACCTACGCCATCGGCGCGCTGGGGGGCGTGGACGGACGCGCGATCGCGGCCGGCGACGTGATCCCGCTGGGCGAGCCCGGCGCGGGCAAACCCGGCGCGACGGTCCCGCAGGCCCTGCGCCGGCGCCCCGGCGCCCCGGCCGAACTGCGGGTCCTGCCCGGCCTGTTCTGGCACTGGATCACCCCCGAGGCGCAGAAAGCCTTCTTCGAGGACGAGTGGAAGGTCGCGCCCGAGGCCGACCGCATGGGCTACCGCTTCAAGGGCGGCCGCCCGGTGGACTTCGAGCCGCGCGAGCGGCCCTTCGGCGCGGGCTCCGACCCCTCCAACATCGTGGACGGCTGCTATCCCTACGGCTCGGTGCAGGTGCCCGGCGGGACCGAGCCGATCGTGCTCCACCGCGACGCGGTCTCGGGGGGCGGCTATTTCATGGTCGGCACGGTGATCTCGGCGGACATGGACCTGATCGGCCAGTTGCAGCCCCACATGCCGGTGCGCTTCCTCGAGGCCACGATGGACAGCGCGCTCGCCGCGCGGGCCGAGCGCAAGGCGATCGTGCGCAAGATCCGCGAGGCGCTGGCCTGAGATGGCCGCGGGCGCGGGCATCCTCGATCCCCGCGGCCGCGCCCCGCGCACGGGCGCCGAGCCGTCCGCCGGCCCGCGCGCCCCGGCCGTCCGACGCGTGCGGGCGCCGCTGCGCGTGCTGGGCACCTCGGTCACCCAGATCGAGCCGATCCGGCGGCTGGCCGAGGCCGACCTCGGCCTGCCGCTCGAGCTGATCACCCTCGACGGCGCCTCGGCCCAGCGCCGCGGGGCGCTGTTCCCCTCCAGCTTCGACGTCTACGACCAGTGGTTCCACGACCTGGACCTGATCTGGCCGGCCGGCTCGATCCAGCCGCTCGACGTGCGCCGGATCGCGGCCTGGGACGCGGTGGGCGAGCTGCCGCTGACCGGGCGCATCGGCGCCTCCGGCCGCGCCGCGCCCGGCGGCGACCCCTCGCGCCGGCTGTGGGTGCAGCCCGACGGCGCGCTGGGCGCGGCCCCGTCCGAGCGGATCTCGATGGCGCCCACGGTGCACAACGCCGACGCCTTTGCGGTCGTGGGGGCGGATCCCGCCTCGGTCGACAGCTGGGGCGCGCTGCTGGACCCGGCCTGGGGCGGCCGCGTGCTGCTGCAGTCGGACGCGGCCATCGGCTGTTTCGACATGATGCTGGCCCTGCGCGCCCGCGGCGAGATGGACCCCCCGGAGCCCGGCGACCTGTCGCTCGAGGAGATCGACGACCTCGTCGCCCGGCTCCGCCGCCTGCACGAGGCCGGCCACTTCCGCGCCGCCTGGACCGACGAGGCCGAGGCGGTGGACGCCCTGCGCCTCGCCCGGCGCGAGGGCGCGCCGATGATCGGCTCGCTGTGGTGGTCGGGCCTGATCGCCCTGCGCGCCGAGGGGGTGCCGGTGGCCATGGCCACCCCGCGCGAAGGCTATCGCGGCTGGTTCGGCGGGCTCGCCCTGTCGGCCCGCGCGCAGGGCTGGGCGGCGGACGCGGCCTATGACTACATCAACTGGTGGCTCGACGGGGCGCCGGGGGCGATCCTGGCGCGCAACGGCGCCTACATGACCAACGCCGAGGCGGTGCGCGGCCGCCTGACCGCGGCCGAGTGGGCCTTCTGGTATGACGGCGAACCCGCCCGCACCGAGATCCGCGACGCCTACGGCCGGGTCATCTTCGCCCCCGGCGAGCGGCGCGAGGGCGGCGCCTACGCCCAGCGCATGTCCCGCATCGCCGTCTGGAACACGGTGATGACCGAGCACAACTACCTCGTCCGCCGCTGGGAAACCGCGCTGGGCGTCTGATCGCCCGCCTGGCAGGTCGGCGCGGGGAGCGGCCCTGGCGCGGCGCTGGGGGCGGCGTGCGGAGCGGCGCATTGAAATGCGCCCTACGCCCGGCTCGCGGGGGCGCGCGTCTTCCTCAATCGTTCTCGCGGATCAGATAGCCGGGCAGGTCGGGCTGCGGGAACACCGAGACCGCCATCAGACGGCGGCGCGTGCGCTCGGCCGACAGGCGCATGTGCTCGGCCATCGCGTCGGCGCCCGCGGACCAGGAGCCGCGGGCCATGAACTCCAGCACGATCCGGTGCTCGCCCATCGCCAGACCGAAGGGGCGCGAGCCGACGAACTCGGCGAACACCCGGTTCACCGCCAGCGCGATCTGGCTCTGCCGGATCATCCGCAGCAGGTGGGGGTTGGGGCTCGCGGCCAGCAGGCGGACGTGAAGGTCGTTCTCCAGCTCCTCGATCACCGGCGGGGGCAGGTCGTCGGGCTCGTCCTGGGCCGCGATCACCCGCTCGAGCATGTCGGCCAGCGCCCCGCCCGGCAGGCGCGGCGCGCTCTCGGTCAGGGCCAGCGGCTCCAGCTTCTCGCGGATCGCGAAGTAGTGGGCCACGTCGCGCGCGGTCAGCGGGCCGATCATCCAGTGGCTGCGCGGGTTCTTCTGCACCAGCCCCCGCTCCTGCAGGCGCGAGAGCAGCTCCCGGATCACGTTGCGCGAAACGTCGTAGTGGTCCGCGGCGGCCTGCTCATGCACCCGGAACAGGCCGAAGGGGAGGGCGCGGGCGACCGAGCCCTCGAACTCCCGCGCGATGCGTTCGGCGGCGCCGGGCTGGGGCTCGGGCGCGCCCTGGTCGAGGCCCAGCATCGCAGGCGTCAGGGCCGCGCGCCGCGGCGCATCCGCCCCCGGCACCACAAAGCCCCGCCCCGAGAACCGCTCCAGCCGCCCGCGCGCCGCCAGCTCGGCCATCGCCGTGCGCACCGGCGTGCGGGAGGAGCCGAACAGCCGCGCCAGCGGCCCCTCGGTCAGCACCGTGCCGGGGGGGAGGCGGCCGCTCTCGATCGCCGTCTCCAGCGTCCGCTCGACCGCGGCGTAGAGCGGCGCGGGACGCGCGGCGCCGTCGCTCTCGACGGGGGGCGCCGAGGGGTCATGGGTCATGGCCGGCCTCCGGCTTGGGGACGGAGCCGCGGCGTCAAAACCGACCTTCGTATGCGAAAGACGATTTCCCTCTGCCAAACATCTGAGCTTTCCTGCCTATCTTTCAGTCTCTTCCACAGATTCTGCACCAGAGACCTCCGTAGTTTTTGACTTTTGCGTTCAAAGTGCAATTCTGATCTCGCGAGTCGCATCGCATGCATCTTCAGGAGGGCAGGCCGGCATGCTGGAGCTCCAGGGCCTCACCAGACGATACGGGACCGAGGTCGCGCTCGACGACGTCTCCCTCACGGTGCGCGAGGACGAGTACCTGACGCTTCTGGGCCCCTCCGGCTCGGGCAAGTCGACGCTGCTGCGGGTGATCGCGGGGCTCGAGGCGCCCGACGCCGGCCGGGTGCTGCTCGACGGGCGCGACGTGACCGGCCTGCCCACCCATCGCCGGGGCCTCGGGATCGTCCAGCAGACCTACGCCCTGTTCCCCCACATGTCGGTGTTCGAGAACGTCGCCTTCGGCCTGCGCTTCCGCGAGGTCGCGCCGGTGACCGACGCGGCCGAGGTGACGCGCCGGGTCGCGGCGATGCTCGACCTCGTCGGCCTCTCGGGTCTCGAGTCCCGCGCCCCGGGCCAGCTTTCGGGCGGCCAGAAGCAGCGCGTCAGCCTCGCCAGAACCCTGGTCGCCGAGCCGCGCCTGTGCCTGCTCGACGAGCCGCTGGGCGCGCTCGACGCCAACCTGCGCGAGCGGATGACCGTCGAGCTGCGCCGCATCCGCCGGGCGCTGGGCGTCACCTTCCTGCACGTGACCGGCAACGAGGCCGAGGCGCTGGCCATGGGCGACCGGATGATCGTGCTCGACCGCGGCCGCGCCCTGGCGGTGGCCCCCCCGGCCGAGATCTTCGCCCGCCCCGCCGACATGCGCGTGGCGCGCTTCCTCAACGCCTGGAACCTGCTGCCCGGCCGCGGCGGCGCGGACGGGTTCGAGGTCGAGACCCCCGCCGGCCCCCTGCGCCTGCCCGCCCCCGCGCCGGCCGAGCGCGCGGCCACCTACGGCGTGCCCTACGACGCGGCCTGGATCAGCCGCGACGACGCGCCCCCGCGCCCGGGCGAGGCGGCGATGCCGGCACGGTTCGTCGCCTCCGAATTCCTCGGCTCGCGCGTGCTCTACCTGCTGCGCCGCGGCGACGGGAAGGTGTTCGAGGTCGAACGTCATCTCAGCCGCGAGGCCCCCGAAAGCTACGCGCTCGACGAGACGCTGGCCGTGCGCTGGCGGGTCGCGGACGTGGGCCTGTTCGACGAGGCCGGCCTGCGCATCCCCGTCCCCGACCCAGCGGGAGCCCTCGCATGACCCCCTCGCCCGCAAGCACGGACTCCGCCCTCCCGCGGGAGGGGTTCCTGGCGCGCAATCGAAGCTGGGCGCTGGCGGCGCCGGGCGTCCTGTGGATGGCGTTGTTCCTTCTCGTGCCGCTGGGCATGATGATCTACGTCAGCTTCTGGACCCAGACGACCTTCGCGATCAACTCTACGCTGACCACGAAGAGCTGGACGACCTTCTTCGCCTCCGACACCTATGTCGGCGCCCTGGTGCGCACGCTGCGGCTGTGGCTGACGGTGCTGGGGCTGACCTTCCTGATCGGCTACCCCACCGCGCTGTTCATCGGCCGCTTCGTGCGCAACAAGGGCGTGCAGACGATCCTGCTGGTCGCCTGCGTGATCCCGTTCTGGACCTCGTTCCTGATCCGGGTGCTGGCCTGGCGGCCGATGCTGGGGCGCGAGGGGGCGGTCAACATCGTCCTCGAGCGGCTCGGCCTGATCTCCCAGCCGATCGAGACGCTGCTGTTCACCGAGACCTCGGTGATCATCGGCATGGTGCAGATCTACGTGGTCTTCATGGTCGGGCCGGTGGCCTTCATGCTGGCGCGCATCGACGACAGCCTGATCGAGGCGGCGCGCGACCTCGGGGCCGGCGCCTGGACCATCTTCAGCCGCATCGTCTTCCCCCTGTCGCTGCCCGGGGTGGTGGTCGGGTCGATCTTCGTCTCGGTCATGGTGCTGGGGGAGTTCGCGACCGCCTCCGCCCTCTCGGGGCGCAAGGTGAACCTCTTGGGCAACATCATCGTCAGCCAGGTCGGATCCCTGAAATGGGCCTTCGCGGCCGTGATCGGGGTGGTGCTGACCGTCTGCATCGGGGTGATCGTGGCGGCCCTGCTGCGCCTCGTGAACCTGCGCCGGGAGCTCTGAGTCATGGGCGATCTGCCGATCCTCAAGCGGGCGCTGGCGGTCTACACGGGCCTGTTCATCGTCTTCCTCTACGGGCCCTTCGTGGTGATGGGCATCCTCAGCTTCCAGGCGGGCCCCGAGGGCGGGCCCCAGTTCCCGATCATCGAATGGTCGACCTACTGGTATCGCCACCTGTTCGGCCTGACCGAGGCGACCCGCATCGCCCCCCTGCCGATCCGCGAGGCGCTGCTGCGCTCGCTGTCGCTGGCCTTTGCGACGACCGTGGTCTCGACCGTGCTGGGGACGCTGACGGCGCAGGCGTTCCGGCGCAACTTCCCCGGCTCGGGCTTCGTCTTCTACCTGGTGATCCTGGGGATGATGGTCCCGGGCCTGCTGCTGGGGCTGGGCCAGGCGCTGGTCGCCCAGAACCTCGGGATCGACCGAAGCTGGTGGGGCACGGCCTTCGTGCTGCACGTGGTCTACACCTACCCGTTCGCCTTCCTGGTGATGCTGGCGATCTTCAACCGCTTCGACCCCCGCGTCGAGGAGGCCGCCTGGGCGCTGGGCGTCTCGCCCGCGGTCACCTTCCGCAAGGTGACCTTCCCGATGGTGTTCCCCGGCGTGCTCTCGGCGATGCTGTTCGGCTTCACGCTCAGCTACGACGAATTCCCCCGCTCGCTGTTCACCGCCGGCTCCGACGTGACCCTGCCGCTGGCGATCTACGGAACCTTCGCGGTCGAGATCCACCCCAACATCTTCGCCTTCGGGGTGCTGTCGACCCTGTTCTCCTTCGCGATCCTGGCGATCTACGGGCTGCTGATGGCGGCCTCGGTGCGCCGAGCGCGGATCCGGGCCTCCGGCATCCAGGAGGACGAGGCGTGAGCCGGCTTTCCGCCCACACAGCCCTCGTCACCGGCGCCGGCGCCGGCATCGGGAAGGCCATCGCCCTGCGCCTCGCCGCCGAGGGCGCCCGCGTCGCCGTCAACGACCTCTCGCCCGACCGCGCGGAGGAAACCGTCGCCGCCATCCGCGCGGCCGGGGGCGAGGCCCTCCCCGCCCCCGGCGACGTCTCCTCCCCCGAGGCCGTCGAGGCCATGTATTCGACCGCGGAAGCCGCCTGGGGCCGCGTCACGCTCGCGGTCAACAACGCCGGCATCGTCCACCAGGCGAAGCTCGAGGACCTCCGCGTCGAGGATTTCGACCGGATGATCGCGGTGCACCTGCGCGGCTGCTTCCTCGGCTGCCGCCGGGCGATCAACCCGATGCTGGCCGCCGGGCAGGGCGTGATCGTCAACATCGCCTCCCAGCTCGGCCAGATCGGGGGGATCGAACTCTCGCACTATTCCGCCGCCAAGGCCGGCATCATCGGCCTGACCAAGAGCCTCGCCCGCGAGGTCTCCTCCCGCGGCGTGCGCGTCAACGCCGTCGCCCCCGGCCCCATCGCGACCGAGCTGGTGATGGCCCTCTCGGACGACTGGCGCGCCGCCAAGACGGCCGAGCTGCCGCTGGGCCGTTTCGGCGCCCCCGAGGACGTGGCGGCGACCGTCGCCTTCCTCGCCTCGGACGACGCGAAAATCTATGTGGGCCAGACGCTTGGCCCCAATTCCGGCGACGTGATGCTGTGAGCGAGGGGGCCCCCATGAAGACCGTCCTGATCACCGGCGCGGGCATCGGCATCGGCCGCGCCACCGCGAAGACCTTCGCCGCCGCCGGCTGGCGCGTGATCGTCACCGACGTGCTCGAGACCGAGGGCGCCGCCGTCGTCGCCGACATCGAGGCCACGGGCGGCGCCGCCGAGTTCCACCCCCTCGACGTCACCTCCACCCCCGCGGCCGAGGCGCTGGTCGCGAGGATCGAGTCCGCCCACGGCGCGCTTGACGCGCTGGTCTGCAACGCGGGCATCGCCCACAAGGTCCCGCTGGCAGAGCTGACCGACGCGAAATGGGACCACACGATGGAGGTGGACCTCAAGGGCATGATCCGCCTGATCCGCCCCGCCGTCCCCGGCATGAAGGCCAAAGGCGCCGGCGCCATCGTCTGCCTCTCCTCGATCATGGGCGTCGCCTACGGCTGGGACGAGCATGTCGCCTACTCTGCGGCCAAGTCGGGCGTGGTGGGCATGGTCCGCGCGCTGGCGGTCGAGCTGGCGCGCTCCGGCATCCGGGTGAACGGCGTCGCGCCCGGCTACATCCGCACCGCCCAGGCCCTGTCCGAGCAGCACTCGCTGGGACCCGAGGGCCTCGAGAAGGCGGCGGAGTTCATTCCGATGGGACGGGTCGGAGAACCCGAGGACATCGCCGACGTCATCCTTTTCCTCGTCTCGGATCAGGCCCGGTATCTCGCCGGACAGGTGCTGACCGTCGACGGGGGCCTGCTGGTGGGCCGCTACTGATCCTGCCGGCGCGTGCGACACGACCTCGACAGATCGTCAACAGGGAGACGACCATGAGACCCTTCCACCCCTCTCGCCGCGGCTTCATCGCGGGCGCCGGCGCGCTGGCCGGCTCGACCTCGCTGATCCGGCCGAACCGCCTCTGGGCCCAGAGCCTCGCGGATCAGGAGCTGCGCACCGTCGGCCTCTCGGTCACGGTGCAGGAGCGCATCCTTCAGGAGTTCCAGCAGACCTCGGGCGTCGGCTCGGTGTCGGGCAAGGCCGACATCTTCCCCAACACCCAGACCGAGCTTCTGTCGGGCTCCACCGCCTACGACTGCTGGGAGACCATCGGCGAGCGTCTGCCCGCGATGACCATCACCAACACCATCGCCCCCATCGCCACCTCGGACCTGTCGAACTGGGGCGACATCCGGCCGATCTTCTCCGAGGTGGCCGAGGGCATGACGCCCCAGGCCCATATCGCCGGCCAGATCTGGGCCGACGAGGCCAAGACGCAGCTGTGGATGGTCCCCACCGTCTTCAACTTCGACTCCATCGGCTACCGCCCCGACCTGGTCGAGGCCGAGGAGGCGAACTCCTGGACGTGCCTGTTCGACGACAAGTTCAAGGGCAAGTCGGGCCTCAACGTCGACCCGCTGATCGCCTTCGGCCAGGCGATCCTGGCCATGAACAGCCTCGGCCTGCTCGAGGTTCCCAACCCCGGCAACCCCTCGATCGAGGAGATCGACGAGGCCGCGGCCTTCCTGATCTCCAAGAAGAAGGGCGGCCAGTTCCGCGCGCTCTGGGGCGACTTCGGAGAGCTGGTGAACCTGCTCGCCTCGGGCGAGATGGTCGTCGCCGACGCCTGGCAGCCCGCGGTGATGGCGGTCAAGGCCCAGGGCATCCCCTGCGCCTACGCGGTGCCCAAGGAAGGCTACCGCGGCTGGGCCATCGGCATCTCGATGGTCGACGGCACCCCCAACGCCGAGGCGGTGAAGGCCTACGCCGACTACTGGCTCTCGGGCCCCCCCGCGATCACGGTCTCCGAGCAGGGCTATTACTCGCCGACCACCAAGATCAAGGAGGTCATGGACCCGGCGAAATATGCCTTCTGGTACGAGGGCCAGCCCTGGACCGGCGCGCCCGAGCGCGGCATCGCCGAGGGCGACCTGCGCGACGGCGGCTCGCTCGAGGAGCGCGCCTCCCACGTCGCCTACTGGCACCAGTGGCCCGACGAGTACGACCACCTGATGATGAAGTGGGACGAGTTCCTCTCGGCCTGATCCCTCCCGTCCTCGCCCGCCCGGCGGGCGGGGGCCCCTCCTGTTCCCGGAGCGCCCCCCGATGTCCGAATTCGACCTCGAGCTGGTCAAGCTGCGCAAGGTCTACGGCGGCCAGACCGTCGCGGTCGAGGATTTCGACCTGCGCGTGACCAGGGGCGAGTTCATCTCCTTCGTCGGCCCCTCGGGCTGCGGCAAGACCACGACGCTGCGCATGATCGCGGGGCTCGAGGAGATCACCTCGGGCGACCTGCTGATCCGCGGGCGCAACTTCACCCATGTGCAGGCCGAGCAGCGCCCCACCGCCACGATCTTCCAGAACTACGCCCTGTTCCCCCACATGAGCGTGCGCGAGAACATCGCCTTCGGGCTGAAGGTCCGCGGCCTCTCGTCGGGCGACGTGACCCGGCGCACCTCGGCGATCATCGACAAGCTCGAGCTGGGCGACGTCGCCGGCGCGAAGGAAAGCGCGCTCTCGGGCGGCCAGAAGCAGCGCGTGGCGCTCGCCCGGGGCCTCGCGGTCGAGCCCGAGATCCTGCTACTCGACGAGCCGCTGGGCGCGCTCGACGCCAACCTGCGCAAGTCGATCCAGGAGGAGCTCAAGATCCTCCAGCGCGAGGTCGGGATCACCTTCATCTTCGTCACCCACGCCCAGTCCGAGGCCCTGTCGATGGGCGACCGCGTGGTGGTGATGAACGCCGGCCGGGTCGAGCAGATCTCGGCCCCGTTCGAGCTCTACACCCGCCCCCGCACCCCCTTCGTGGCCCGCTTCATCGGCCGCAACATCCTGATCCCCGGGCGGATCTCCGGATCGGAGGGCGGCCGCGCCGTGGTCTCGACCCGCTTTGGCCCGCTCCGGGGCGCGCCGGTGTTCGAGGGCGCCGCCCCCGGCGCCGGCGCCACCGTCGTCGCCCCCTCCGAGTTCGTCGAGCTGCGCGCGCCGGGCGCCGCGGGTTTCGACCCCCGGGCGAGCGAAGGGCTCAGCGGCCGGATCTCGGCGCTCGACCCCGTCGGCCACGTGATCTTCGCGACGGTGGAGCTCGACGACGCGCTCAGCGTGCGCCTCGAAACCCACCGGGAGCGGTTCGAGGGCCGCGGCCTCGCCCCCGGCTCGCCCGTCGACCTGCGCTGGCGGCCCGAGCAGGCGAGCGTGGTGCTCGACGCCGCCTGAGACTGCGCCGGGCGCGCCGCGCGCCCCAAAGGCCAGACACGGGAACGCGCCCGCGCGCGCCCCGCCGACCGAGAGGCGGGCCGGACGACCGGCCCGCAGACGCAACCGACCTGGGCCCCCACGCCAGGCGCCGCGCGCACCCCTTCGCGCGCGGGGGAAGAGGACGTGTCCGATGGACGCCCCAGACCGTTTCGCCGCCCCTCGCCGGTCCCCCCTGCGCGCCGCATCGCGCGCCACCGCCGGCGCCGGAAAGTCGCGCGGCGCCTCCGCCTCGGGAAAGTCGGGCGGCAGGCCCGCCACCGCACGATCGGCCGCCGCCGCCGCCGGGGGGCCGGGCGGGCGCCTCGAGCGGATCGCCGACGCCACCGCCGCCCAGATCGGCCGGGCGCTGGCCACCGGCGAAACCTCGGCGCTCGCCCTGACCGAGCTTCTGCTCGACCGCATCGCGGCCGGCGACCCGGCCGTCTTCCTGCGCCAGACGCCGGAACGCGCGCGGGCCGAGGCCGCCGCCGCCGACGTGCGCCTCGCCGCCGGCCGGCCGCTCTCGCCCCTCGACGGGGTGCCCATCGCCTGGAAGGACCTCGCCGACATGGCCGGCGAGCGGACCACCGCCGGCTCGGCCCTGCATGCCGACGCGATCCCCGCGGTGCGCGACGCGGCCGTGGTCAGCCACGCGGCGCGGGCCGGCATGGTCTCGCTCGGCAAGCTGAACCTCGCCGAGTTCGCCTATTCCGCGCTCGGCCAGAACCCGCACTTCGGAACCCCCCGCAACCCCGCCGCCCCCGGCGCGGCGCACGCGCCCGGCGGCTCCTCCTCGGGGTCCGGCGCGGCGGTGGCGGGGGGGCTGGTTCCCTGCGCGCTGGGCTCGGACACCGGCGGCTCGATCCGCATTCCCGCGGCCTTCTGCGGGATCGTCGGCGCCAGATCCTCGGGCGGGCGGCTGCCGATGGGGGGGATCTTCCCCCTCTCGGGCACGCAGGACACCGTCGGCCCGCTGTGCCGCTCGGTCGAGGACGCCGCGCTCCTCGACGCCATCCTGCGCGGCGCGCCCCGGCCCGCGCCCCCCCCCCTCGACCCCGCCTGGCTGACCCTGCTGGTCCCCGAGGGCGTGGCGCTGCGCGACCTCGCCCCCGACGTCGCCACCAATTTCGAGGACGCGCTGGCCCGCCTGCGCCAGGCCGGCGCCTGGATCCGGCGCGAGCCGCTGCCCGCCCTCGACCGCGCGGCCGAGGCGCTAACGGCGCACTCCATCGTCGCGGCCGAGGCCTGGGCCCTGCACCGCTTCGCGCTGGAGGGCCCGGAGCTGGCGCGCATCGACCCCCGCGTCGCCGCCCGCATCCGCATCGGGCGCGAGATGTCGGCCGCCGACCTGATCGGCCTGCACCGCCTGCGCGCCGAGGCGATGGCCGAGGTCGCGGCGACCCTCGACGGAGCCCTGCTGGCGATGCCCACCACCGCGATCACCGCGCCCCGCCTCTCGGAGATGAAGGACGAGGACGCCTTCCGCCGCCTCACCGGCCTTGCGAACCGCAACACCGGGCTCGGCAGCTTCCTCGACCTCCCCGGCCTCGCGATCCCCTCGGGGCGCGACCGGGCGGGCCTGCCCACCTCCTTCCTCCTCTCGGCGCCGTCCGGCGGAGACCTGGCGCTGCTGCGCGCGGGGCTCGCCCTCGAGCCGATCATCCGAAACGACTGACACGAAAGGAACGGCGACATGATACGAGTAGGCGTCGACGTCGGCGGCACCTTCACCGACATCGTCCTCGAGCGCCGAGAGGCCGGGGCCGATCCGGAGGTGGTCGTCACCAAGGTTCCCTCCACCCCCCAGGACCAGTCCCAGGGCGTGGTCGCGGGCGTGCTGAAGGTCTGCGCCATGGCCGGCGTCGAGCCGGGCGCCATCGACATGCTGTTCCACGGCACCACGGTCGCCACCAACATGGTGATCGAGCGGGACGGCGCCCATGTCGGAATGCTGACCACCAAAGGCTTCCGCGACATCCTCCACATCGCCCGCCACAAGCGGCCGCACAACTTCTCCCTCCAGTTCGACGTGCCCTGGCAGTCGGCCCCCCTGGTCAGGCGCCGCGACCGCCTGACGATCACCGAGCGGGTGATGCCCCCCACCGGCGAGATCACCGTGCCGCTCGACGAGGACGAGGTCCGCGCCGCCGCCGAGCTGCTCAAGAAGCGCGGCGTCGAGGCGGTGGCCATCGGCTTCCTGTTCTCGTTCCTCAACGACGCGCACGAAAAGCGGGCCCGCGAGATCGTGGCCGAGGTGATGCCCGACGCCTACATCTGCGCCTCCTCGGACGTGGTGAACGTGATCCGCGAGTACGAGCGGTTCTCCTCGACCGCCATGAACGCCTACATCGGGCCGCGCACGGCCCTCTATCTCCGCCGACTGGAATCCCGCCTCAAGGAGAACGGCATCGAGGCCATCGTGCGGATCATGCAGTCCAACGGCGGCATCTCGACCATCGAGAACTCGGCCGCGCGGCCCATCGGGCTGCTGCTTTCGGGGCCTGCGGGCGGCGTGATGGGCGGGCGCTGGACGGGCGAGCACTGCGGCTCGGCCGACGTGATCACCATCGACATCGGCGGCACCTCGGCCGACATCTCGGTGATCCAGAACGGCGAGCTGCGCATCAAGAACCCGCGCGACACCACGGTGGCCGAGCTGCCGGTGCTGGCCCCGATGATCGACATCGACGCCATCGGCGCGGGCGGCGGCTCGATCGCCTATGTCGACGCGGGCGGCGCCTTCCGGGTCGGTCCCCGCTCGGCCGGCGCGGCCCCCGGCCCGGCCTGCTACGGGCGCGGCGGCGCCGAGCCCACGGTCACCGACGCGCAGGTGGCGCTGGGCCGGCTCGACCCCGACCGGTTCCTGGGCGGCGACCTCTCGATCGACCGCAGCCTCGCCGAAGAGGCCATCCGCACCCACATCGCCGAGCCGCTGGGCCTGTCGGTCACCGACGCGGCGCTCGGCATCCTGAAGATCATCAACAACAACATGGCGCTGGCGATCAACGCCAACTCGGTCGCCAAGGGCATCGACCCGCGCGGCTTCTCGCTGATGGGCTTTGGCGGCGCCGGCCCGCTGCATGTCGTGGCGCTGGGCGAGATGATCCAGGCGCGCGACATGATCTCCCCCCTCCAGCCCGGCATCACGGCGGCCACCGGCCTGCTGGTGGGCGACCTGAAGTACGAATACACCCAGTCGGTGCTCGCCACGCTCGACGACGCCGGCGACGAGACGCTGGCCTCGATCAACGCCATCGCCGACGCGCTGACCGCCGAGGCGACGGCCCAGCTCGACGCCGACGGCATCGCCCCCGAACGGCGCCAGTTCACCCGGGTGATGGAGTGTCGCTACGTCGGCCAGGGCTTCGAGCTTCGCGCCGCCATGCCCGAAGGCGCCCTGACCCAGACCAACAAGCAGGCGGTGATCGACGCCTTCTTCGACGTCCACAAGGAAACCTACGGCCACGCCTTCCGCGACCAGGTGACCGAGGGCGTGACCCTGCGCGTCATCGCCTCGGCCGCGGTCGAGACCCTGCGGCTGAAGACGCTGGAAACCGGCGGGCGGGCGAACCCCGAGGCGGCGGTCCTCTACACCGCCGACACGGTCTTCGACGACGGCGTCCCCACCCCGACCCCGCGCTACGACCGCGAGAAACTGCTCGCCGAGGACACCGTCGCCGGCCCCGCGATCATCACCCAGCACAACTCCACCACCATCCTGCCGCCCGGCTATGTCGCCACCGTGCTGAGCCACGGCGACATCCGCATCGCCCGCGCCTGAGGGAGGACCCCATGACCCAGGATCTCGATCCCATCACCCTTCAGGTCGTCGGCGGCGCCCTGCATTCCATCGCCGACCAGATGGGCAACGTGCTCTATCGCATGAGCTATTCGTCGATCATCCGCGAAAGCCAGGACCTCGGCGCCGGCCTGTTCGACACCGATTACAACACGCTGTGCGAGTCCGACTCGACGCCCATGCACATCGGCTCGCTGCCCGGCTACCTGCGCGGCATCGCCCAGACCATCCCGCTCGAGGCGTGGAAGCCGGGCGACCTGGTGCTGCACAACCACCCCTACAAGGGCTGCTCGCACTCCCCCGACATCGCCGTCGTCATGCCGGTGTTCTTCGAGGGCGAGCTGGTCGGCTTCTCGGCCAACACCGCCCACCACGTCGACATCGGCGCCGCCACCCCGGGCCTGATCATGGACGTCTCGGACATGTGGGCCGAGGGCATGATCCTCGACGCCGAGAAGCTCTACGACGAGGGCGTGCGCAACGAGACCCTGTGGCGCCACATCCGCAACAACACCCGCGTCCCGGGCCTGGTGATGGGCGACCTCGAGGCCCAGATCGCCTCCGCCGAGCTCGGCGTGCGACGGTTCCAGGAGCTGATGGCCCGCTACGGCAAGGCCACCGTCATCCAGGCCACCCAGCAGCTGATGGACTACACCGAGCGACGCATGCGCGCCGAGATCGCCAAGATCCCCGACGGCGAATACTTCGCCGAAGGGTTTCTCGACGACGACGGCCGCAACTACGGCGAGCACCTGGCGATCAAGGTGAAGGTCATCATCGCGGGCGACTCCGCCACCATCGACCTGACGGGCTCCGCCCCGCAGACCCCGACCGCCTTCAACGTGCCCTTCGACGGCTCGACCATGGTGGCGGCCTTCTTCGTGTTCCGCGCCATGCTGCTGGACGCCTACACGACCCAGGACGACATCCCCGCCAACGAGGGCTCGTTCCGCCCGATCTCGGTGATCGCGCCCAAGGGCTGCATCTTCAACCCCAACATGCCCGCGGCGGCCGAGGCCCGCTTCTGCCAGATCCAGCGCATGGCCGACCTCGTCATCAAGGCCCTCGCCCCGGTGATCCCCGACCGCTGCACCGCGGGCAACGCCGCCACCCTCGACTTCGCGGCCTATTCGGGCGTGAAGGAGAACGGCGAATACTGGGTGTTCCTCGAGGTGAACGAGGCCGCGATGGGCGGCCGCCCCCTGTCGGACGGCCCCGACACGGTCGAGGAGCTGATGCGCAACACCCGCAACAACCCGCTGGAAGACCTCGGGATGCACCTGCCCCTGATCTGCGACCGCTACGAGGTGCGCGACGACGTCGAGCCCGGCGCAGGCAAGTTCCGCGGTGGCCAGGGGGTGGTCAAATCCCAGCGCTACCTCACCCCCGGCCAGACCACCCACGAGAACGACCGCCACCACGACGTCCCCTGGGGCGTCTTCGGCGGCAAGCCCGGGGCCACCGGCAAGCTCGAGCTGCACAACATCCACAGCGGCGAGACGAAGTCCCTGCACGCCAAGCTGTCGGGCATGCCGACCAGGGAGGGGGACGTGATCTCCTACTACTCGCCCTCGGGCGGGGGCTACGGCGATCCGCTCGAGCGGGCGCCCCAGAAGGTGCTCGACGACGTGCTCGACGGGTTCATCCGCCCCGAGAGCGCGCGCGCCGACTATGGCGTGGCGCTGGTCGAGGTCGACGACGGCTACGGCTGGGCGCTGGACCTGCCCGCAACCCAGGCGCTGCGCGCCGAGCTGCGCGCCTGAGGGCGGGGACCTCGATCGCCGCCCCCGCCCCCCCGGACACGGCGGGCCGGGGGGAATCGCGTCCGGCCGCGCGCCGGCGGAGCCCGCTCCGCCGGCGCGTTTCGTATCCGATCCGGGCGCTCCGCCGAGCGGATTCACGCTCCGGATGCGTCGGAGGACGGGTGCAGCGCAACATGGACGCGAAGCAACCAAACTTCGTTCGCAAGGCGACAAGACTGCACAATGCTTGCGCCCTCATCCTGACCTCCAGCCGACACCGCCCGATTGTTGGGCGCCCGAGAGGCTCCCGCACCCCCGAGTTGGAGAACTGTCCACAGTGGTCCACCCCCTCGACCTCGGATCAGACCCTGTCGATGCCGCATCGCAGCACTCGCCGCTGGCCGAGCTCGGCAACCTGTCCGACCGGGTGCGGGCCTACCTGCTGGCGCAACTGACCAAGGGCGAGCTCGCCCCCGGCGAGCGCATCAACGAGGCCGAGCTCGCCCGCCTCCTCGGCATCTCCCGCAATCCCGTCCGCGAGGCCGTCGCGGGGCTGGTCCGCCAGGGCTTCCTCGTCGCCCGCCCGCGCCGCGGCGCCTTCCTGCGCACCTTCACGCGCAAGGACGTGGACGACATCTTCTCGTTCCGCATCGCGATCGAGACCTTCGCCCTGCGCCAGGCCCTGCACCTGGCCGAGCCCGGCTTCGGCCCGCGCCTGCGGATGATCGCGGCCGACATGGGCGCGGTCGCCAGCGCCGGCGAGGTCGGCCGCATGCACGAGCTCGACATCCGGTTTCACCGCACGATCTGCCTGTTCTCCGACAACCGCGCGGCCCTGCGCGCGCATGAGGCGATGGACGCCTCGGTGCGGATGATGATCGCCACCGTCGACCTGCGCGAGGACCCGCTCGAGCTGTCGGCCCGCGAGCATCTGCAGATCGCCGAGGCCGTCGCCTCCCGCCAGGGCGATCGCGCCGAGGGCCTGCTCGCCGCCCACATCCGCCGCAGCCGGAGCAACGTCATGCTCCGGCCCGAGGCGCCCGGCGCCGCGGCGCCGCCCCCGCTTGGCCGCGGCATCCGCCTCGCGCCGACCCCCGACCCGCGCGATTGGCGCCCGGACGACTGGAGGACGACATGAAGCTGTCCGCCACGAAGCTCTACGTCGAGAGCTACGTGAAATGCCGCTGCTGCGGAATCCTGATCTACGACGCCGGCCGCGCCGACGCGGTCGAGAAGGACGGCAAGCTGTTCTGCTCGACCTGGTGCGTCGACTGGGAGGCGGCCCGCGCCGCCGACCCGGCCCCGGCCGCCTGAGGCCTCCACACGACGCCCGCGCCCCCTCGGGGGGCGGAACGCCCTCCGCGAGGGGGGGACGGACCCGGCGGCCTCGGCCGCCGGACCCCGACGTCATGGCGCAGGCGGCGCAGATCGCCGCGCCCCGGACCACACCCGCCCGCGGCCCGCACCGGACCCCGCGCGCACCAACAGACAGGAGAGGTGGATGAAAACCGCGACCCTCAAATCGGTCCTTGCCGGCGCCTCGGCGCTCGGCCTCATAGCCGGCGGCCCCGCCGCGGCGCAGGAGGAGATCGTCGTCGGCATGGCCGTGGCCCAGACGGGCTGGATGGAGGCCTACGACGGCGAGGGCGCCAAGATGGCCCAGCTGTATTTCGAGAAGCTCAACGCCGAGGGCGGTCTGCTGGGCAAGCAGATCAAGGTGCTGCTCGCCGACACCAAGACCGACCGCGTCGAGGGGGCCAAGATCGGCCAGTCGATGATCCAGCAGGGCGCCGACCTGCTGCTGGTCTCGGCCGACTACGACTACGGCGCGCCCGCCGCCCTGCAGGCCCAGAAAGCCGGCGTGATCTCGTTCTTCCTCGGCGCCTCGGACCCCAAGGCCGGCGTGCTCGGCGTCGGGCCGTTCTCGTTCACCTCCGCCAACGCCGCCCAGCTCGAGGGCGCGACCATGGCCGACTGGGGCTATGAGGAGAAGGGCTTCCGCAACGGCTACTCGCTGGTCGACGAGTCGATCGAGTACAACAAGTCGATCTGCGCCGGCTACGACTGGATCATGGCCGAGAAGCCCGACGCCACGATCGTGGGGACCGACACGTTCAAGGGCCTCGACCCGGTGATCTCGACCCAGATCACCCGCATGTCCGACGCCATCGCCTCGGGCGACGTCGACCACATCATGCTGTGCTCGACCAACCCCGGCGCCGCCTCGGCGCTGCGCCAGATCCGGGCGGCGGGCATCGACCTGCCGGTGTTCGGCGGCACCTCGATGGACGGCTCCTACTGGACCGAGGCGGTGCCCGGCCTGAAGGACTTCTACGTCCCCTCCAACGCCCTGACCGCCGACGACCCGCGCGAGAGCGTGAACGAGGTCACCGCCGCCTATGCCGAGAAATACGGCGCCGGCCCCGCCTCGCAATACGCCTACCTGATCTACGGCCAGCTCGACATGTGGGTCGCCGCGGTGAAGGAGGCCGGGACCACCGACGCCGCCGCCGTGGTCGAGGTGATGAACGGCTTCGACAGCTTCGAGACCACCGTCGGCCTGCGCAAGCTGACGCCCGAGCTGCACATCCAGACCGAGATCCCGATGCTGGTCACCTCCTACGCCGACGGCGAGCAGACGCTGGTCACCGAGTGGGACGTGGGCATGCCGATCCCGCGTGAAGTGCTCTACCGCCTGGCGAAGTAAGCCCGGCCCTAGGGATCGGGCCGCCCGGCCCGGACCCCGAGGCGGGCCCTGCGTCCCGGACCGGCGCCCGGCGCCCATCGGTCCGATCCGGGACGCCAGCGGCGGACGAGGCCCCTCCCTCCCCGTCCGCCGCCCCCCTCTCCCGGCTTCGCGCGCCGACCCCATTCGCCGCCTCGACGGGGCTCTCCCCGGACCGGCGGCCCCGACATCGCCGCCCCAGACGCCCCCCCGGCGCCCCCCCCCGGCGCCCCCCCGCGCCCCCCCGCGCCCTCCGCGTCCCGGCCGCGCGCCCCCGCCGGCGCCCCGCGGACCGGCCGCGCCCCGCAGGAGATGGTCATGAAGGCCCCCCCCGCCCGACATGCGCCGCCGCTCGACCGGCCCGGCGCCACCGACGACGCCACCCTGGCCGTCGAGTCGCTGACCGTCCGCTTCCAGGGTCTCGCCGCGATCTCCGAGGTTTCGCTGGCGATGCAGCGCCATGAGATCTTCGGCCTGATCGGCCCCAACGGCGCGGGCAAGACCACGCTCGTCAACTGCCTGACCGGCTTTCAGAAACCGACCGAGGGGCGGGTGCTGGTCGGCGACGCCGACGCCTCGGCCTGGTCCCCGCCCGAGTTTCGCCGCCACGGCATCGCCCGCACCTTCCAGGCCGGGCGCCTGTTCGCCGAGATGTCGGTGCTCGACAACGTCGAGGTCACCGGCGTGGGCCTTGGCCAGTCGCGCCGCGCCGCCCAGGCCGACGCGCGCGAGCTGCTGGACTGGATCGGCCTCGGCGACAAGGCCGGCGCCCCCGCCTCGGCGCTCGCCTACACCGACCAGCGCCGGCTGGGCATCGCCCGGGCGATGATGCTCTCGCCCGCCTTCGTGCTGCTCGACGAGCCCGCCGCGGGCATGTCCGACAGCGAGTGCGAGGACCTGATGGAGATCGTCGCCGCGATCCCCAAGGCCTTCGTCTGCGGCGTCCTGCTGATCGAACACAACATGCGCGTGGTGATGGGCATCTGCGACCGGATCCACGTGCTCGACGGCGGCAGGACGCTCGCCGAGGACGTCCCCGCGGCGATCCAGCGCCACGAGGAGGTGATGGCCGCCTACCTTGGAATGGAGGCCTGAGATGGCGCTTCTCGAGATCGAGGACATCCACGTCCGCTACGGCGACATGGTGGCCCTGCGCGGCCTCGACCTGACTGTCGAGGAAGGCGAGGTCGTCTGCATCATCGGCCCCAACGGCGCAGGCAAGTCGACCACGCTCGCGGCCGTCGCCGGCGGCGTGCGCCCCTACAAGGGCGAGGTCCGCTACGACGGCAAGCCGATCCTGGGCATGCCCCCCGACAGGATCGCGGCGCTCGGCGTCAGCCTGGTGCCCGAGGGCCGGCACATCTTCGGCTCCCTCACCGTGGCCGAGAACCTGGTGCTCGGCGCCTACATGCGCAGCGACAGGGCCGAGATCGCCCGCGACCGCGAGCGGATCCTCGCCCTCCTGCCGCGCCTCGCGGAGCGCATCGACTTCCCCGCCGGCCGCCTCTCGGGCGGGGAGCAGCAGATGCTCGCCGTCGCCCGCGCGGTGATGACCCGCCCCCGCCTGCTGCTGGTCGATGAGCCGAGCCTGGGCCTCGCCCCCAGGATCGTCGACCAGATCTACGAGATCCTGCTCGAGCTGCGGAAGACCGAGGGCCTGACCCTGGTGATCAACGAGCAGTCCTCGAACCGGGTGCTGAAGTTCGCCGACCGGGTGAACGTGCTGCGCGCCGGAGAGATCCGCCTCGCGGGAACCGCGGCCGAGCTCGCCGACGGCGAGGCCATCCGCCACGCCTATTTCGGCTTCGAGAAGGCCGCGCCCGCCGCGGCCGCCCCCATCCAGACCCAGGCCCAGTCACAGGGAGGCGCGGCATGATCGGCTTCATCCAGAACCTCATCGACGCGCTGTCGCTGGGCGGGCTCTATGCGCTGACCGCGCTCGGCATCGGGCTGCTGTTCGGCATCCTGCGGCTGATCAACCTCGCGCACGGGGACCTGATCTCGGTGGCGGCCTACGCGCTGATCGTGCCCTCGGTCGACGTCACCGCGCGGATGTTCATCGGCGATTTCAACATCCTGTTCCTGCTGCCCTCGATCGCGGTGATCGTGATCGTGCTGGCGCTGGTCACCGACTTCGCGGCCTTCCGCCCGCTGCGCAAGGCCACCACGCCGACGCTGATGATCGCCTCGTTCGCGGTCAGCTACATCATCCAGAACGGCATCCTGATGATCTACGGCTCGCGGCCCAAGGCGATCAACCTGTGGGGGGCGGCCAACCAGCAGATCCAGGTCGGCGACCTGCGGGTGCCGCTGCTGCAGGTGATCACGGTGGCGGTCACCCTCGCGCTGATGGTCGGGCTGAGCCTGTTCCTCTCGCGAACCCGCTACGGCGTGCAGATGCGCGCGGCGGCCGAGGACTTCCGCATGGCCCAGTATCTCGGCGTGAAGGGCAACTTCGTGATCGGCATCGCGTTCGCGATCTCGGGCATCCTCGCCGCGGCGGTGGGGCTTCTCTACGTCACCCAGTCCGGCTCGCTCAGCCACACCATGGGCGTGCCGCTGGCGCTCTTCGCCTTCGTGGCGGTGGTGGTCGGCGGCATGGGCTCGCTGCCCGGCGCGGTGGCCGGCGGCTTCGCCATCGGCTTCATCGTCACCATGCTCCAGGCCTACCTGCCCCCCGACCTGCGCGTGTTCCGCGACGCCTTCGCCTTCGCGATCGTGATCCTGGTGCTGCTGTTCCGGCCCCAGGGCCTGATCCCCGCGCGCAACGTCGTCGAACGCGTCTGAGCGGGAAGGAGACACCCATGGACCGCATCCTCCTCAACCTCCGACAGATGCAGACCCCGGCGCTGCTGATCGCGCTTCTGGCCGCCGTGGCGGGGCTGGCCGCGCTGACCGGCTCGGACGCGATGGCCACCACCATCGCCGAGATGATGATCCGCGTGGTCGTCGTCGTGGGCCTCTACGTGTTCATCGGCAACTCGGGCATCATCAGCTTCGGCCACATCTCGTTCATGTGCATCGGCGCCTACGCCGCGGCCTGGATGACCGCCGAGCCGACGTTCAAGCAGATCATGCTCTCGGGCCTGCCGGGCTGGCTGCAGGGGACGCAGTATCCGTTCCTGGTCGCGATGGCCGGCTCGGCGATCCTGCCGGCCTTCGTGGGCCTGCTGCTGGGCGGAGCGATCACCCGGCTGGGGGGCATCGCCTGCTCGATCGCCACCTTCGCCGTCCTGATGATCACCAACTCGGTCTACGCCAACTGGGACAGCTGGACGGCGGGCGTCAGCTCGATCATCGGCATTCCCACCGTGGTCGGCCCCTGGGTCGCCTGGGCCTTCGCCGCCGTCGCGGTGGTGGCGGCCTGGCTCTACCAGATCTCGCGCCACGGGCTGATGCTGCGGGCCACGCGCGACGATCCGGTCGCGGCGCAGGCCTCGGGCATCGGGCTGGTCAAGGCGCGGCTGGGGGCCTTCGTGCTGTCGGCGGCGCTCGTGGGGCTGGGCGGCGGGCTCTACGCCCAGTTCCTCGGCATCCTGACGGTGGACCCGTTCTACCTCGGGCTGACCTTCATCACGCTGGCGATGCTGGTGGTCGGCGGCATGTCCTCGCTGACCGGCGCGGTCATCGGCGTGATCGGCGTCACCGTGATCGTCGAGTTCCTGCGCATGTTCGAGCGGGGCGAGATGGGCCCCCTCACCCTCCCCCCCGGCAGCCAGGAGCTGGGGCTCGGCATCCTGATGGCCCTGATCCTGGTGCTGCGCCCCACGGGCCTGGCGGGCGGGCGAGAGCTGAAGCTGTTCGGCCGCCGCCCCGCCCCCGCCCCCGCCGCGCCAGAGGCGGCCCGGACCGCCCCCGCTGAATGACACCCCCGATGACCCAGGACGCCCCCATGCCCGACTTCTCCGCCGGCGCCGCCTATGTCGACGGGCGCTACATGCCCGTCGCCGAGGCCTCGGTCCCGATCACCCACTGGGGCTACCGCCGCTCCGACGTCACCTACGACGTGGTCGGCGTGTGGGAGGGGAACTTCTTCCGCCTCGACGACCACCTGACCCGCTTCCGCGCCTCCCGCGCCGAGCTGCACATGACCCCGAAGGAAACCGACGAGGACCTGCGCGCCATCCTCCACCGCGTCGTCGCCCTCTCCGGCCTGCGCTCGGCCTACGTGTCGATGGAGTGCCTGCGTGGCGTCCCCGTCCCCGGCCAGCCCCGCCACCCCGCCTTCGTGCCCGCCTACACCATCGCCATGGCGATCCCCTGGGTCTGGGTCGCGCCCCCCGAGATGATCGAGCGGGGCATGCACCTGATGATCTCGAAAACCCCCCGCATCCCCCCCGAATGCGTCGAGCCCCGGGCCAAGAATTTTCATTGGGGCGACCTCACCCGCGCCCAGTTCGAGGCGCTCGAGGTCGAGGCCGACTTCGCCATCCTCCCCGACCTCGCCGGCAACATCACCGAAGGGCCGGGCTTCAACGTCTTCTCGGTGACCGACGGCGTCGTCTCGACCCCGGTCCGCGGCGGGCTCGACGGCATTACCCGCCTCTCGGTCATGGAGCTGTGCGAGGAGGCCGGCCTGAAACTGGAGGTCCGCGAGATCCCGGCCGAGGAATTCCGCGAGGCCGACGAGATCTTCACCTGCACCACCGCCGGCGGGATCATGCCCGCCAGCCGCATCGACGGGCGGATCATGGCCAACGACCGCCCCGGCCCGATCTCGCGCCGCCTGCTCGACCGCTTCTGGGAGAAGCGCGCCGAGGGCTGGCACGCCACCCCCGTCGACTACTCGGCCGCGGCCGAGCCCACCCCCGCCTGATCCGCCAAGGAGTCCCCCCATGTCCTACCGTCTCGGCGTCGACATCGGCGGCACGTTCACGGACTTCGTCGTCTACGACGAGGCCTCCGGCGAGCTGCGCGCCTGGAAGAACCTCTCCACCCCCGCGGACCCGTCCGAGGGCGTGATGACCGGCCTGCGCAGCTTCGGCAAGCAGTCCGAGATCTCGGGCATCCGGCTGGGCACCACGGTCGCCACCAACGCGCTGCTGGAAGGCAAGGGCGCCCGGGTGGCCTACGTCACCACCGCCGGCTTCCGCGACATCCCCTTCATCATGCGCGGCGACCGCCGCCACCACTACGACCTCGGCTGGATCAAGCCGAAACCCTTCCTCAAGCGCCGCGACGCCTACGAGGTGTCCGAGCGCGTCGGCCCCTCGGGCGAGATCCTGAGCCCGCTCGACGAGGACCAGGTCCGCGAGGTCGCCCGCAAGATCGCCGCCGAGCCCGAGATCGGCGCGGTCGCGGTGATGACCCTGCACTCCTACCTCACCCCCGACCACGAGCAGCGCATCAAGGCGATCTTCGCCGAAGAGGCCCCCGACCTGCCCGTCTCGATCTCCTACGAGGTCCTGCCCAAGTGGAAGGAGCACTTCCGCTCCTCCACCACCATCTGCGACGCCTTCATCAAGCCGGTCGTGAAGGACCGCATCGGCTCGATGAAGTCCCGCCTCGAGGCCGAGGGCGTCGACGCCCGCCTCGTGGTCATGCGCTCGAACGGCGGCGAGATGGAGGCCCGGCAGGTCGCCGACAGCCCCATCCAGATCGCCATGTCCGGCCCCACCGGCGGGGTGATCGCGGCCAAGCGCATCGCCCAGCTTCTGGGCATGGACAACCTCGTGACCTTCGACATGGGCGGCACGTCGACCGACGTGTCCACTGTGGTCAACGGCAAGGAGCGCTTCACCACCGACTTCGAGATCGAGTGGGGCCGCCCCATCCAGGTCCCGATGATCGACATCCGCACCATCGGCGCCGGCGGCGGCTCGATCGCGCGCATCGACGCGGGCGGGATGCTGGTGGTGGGCCCGGAATCGGCCGGCGCCACCCCCGGCCCCGCCTGCTACGGCCAGGGCGGAACCCTGCCGACCGTCACCGACGCGAACCTGGTGCTGGGCCGCATCTCCGCCTCGAACTTCCTCGGCGGCGAGATGAAGCTCGACGAGGCCGCCGCCCGCGCCGCCGTCCAGCCCATCGCCGAGACGCTGGGGGTGGGGCTCGAGGACGCCGCCCTCTCGATCCTGCGCATCGCCAACAACAACATGGTCGGCGCGCTGCACACGGTGCTGACGGAACAGGGCCTCGACCCCCGCGACTTCACGCTGGTCGCCTTCGGCGGCGCGGGGCCGCTGCACATCTCCGACCTGATGGACGACGCCTCGATCCCCCGCGGCCTCTCGCCCAACTTCCCCGGCCAGTTCTCCGCCTTCGGCTTCACCATGGCCGACGCCCGGGTGGACCGCTACCGGACCGTGCAGCTCAACTCCCGCGCCTTCGACGCGGCGCGAGCGAAGGAGGCGCTGGCCACCCTGATCGCCGAATGCCAGGCCGAACTCGCCGCCCAGGGGCATGAAAACCCCTCGATCTCCTGCGCCATCGACATGCGCTACCTCGGCCAGAACTACGAGCTGGAGCTGCCGATCCGCGCCCGCGACTTCACCGAGGCCGAGGTCGCCCAGATCTACGCCGAGTTCCACGAGCTGCACGAGGCCCGCTTCGGCTTCCGCCTCGACGACCAAATGGAGATCGTGAACTTCATGGTCACCGGCGTCGCCTCGACCGGAGAGCTGACGCTGCCGCAGATCGAGGCCTCGACCGAGGCCCCCGTCGCCGCCTCCTCCCGCCCCGTCTACTTCCGCGACGGCTGGGCGGACTCGGCGGTCTACACCCGCGCCGCGCTGAAGGCCGGCCAGACCCTCGACGGCCCCGCGCTGGTCGAGGAGGACGCCTCCGTCACCGTCGTCGACCCGGGCAAGCGCCTCGAGGTCGACGCCTACGGCAACCTCATCGTCACCGCCAAGGAGTGATCCCCATGGACATGGTTTCCCTCAACATCGTGGGCGGCATCCTGGTCTCGATCTGCCGCGACATGGGGGTGACGCTGATGCGCACCTCCTATTCCACCATCTTCTCCGAGAGCCTCGACTTCACCTGCGGCCTGGCGCTGCCGACCGGAGAGCTGGTGGCCACCGGCGACTTCTGCCCCTCGATGATCGGCGGCATGCCGCTGCTGCTCCGCTCCTGCGTGCAGGAGATCGACATCGAGGATCTCGAGCCCGGCGACGTCATCGTCCACAACGACCCCTACCGCGGCGGCCTGCACACGCCCGAGCACACGTTCTTCAAGCCGGTGTTTGTGGACGGCGCGCTCATCGGCTTCTCCGTCGCCATCGGCCACGTCGCCGAAGTCGGCGGCATGGCCCCCGCGGGCTTCCCCGGCGAGGCGACCGAGATCTTCCACGAGGGCCTCCGCGTCCCCCCCGTGAAGATCAAGCGCGCCGGCAAGGACAACGACGACGTCTGGCGCCTGATGCTCGCCAACGTGCGCACCCCGCGGTTCAACTACGGCGACTACCGCGCCATGATCGCCTCGGTCGACCTCGGCGAGCGGCGGATGGAGGCGCTCGCCCGCAAGCACGGCGTCGAAGGCTTCCGCGAGCATGTCGCCGCCCTGATGGACTACTCCGAACGCCGGATGCGCGCCGAGATCGCCGAGATCCCCGACGGGACCTACACCTTCCACGACTGGATGGAAGACGACGGGATCGAGGACAAACCCTACAAGATCAACGTCACCGTCCACGTGAAGGGCGACGGGCTGATTGTCGACTACCACGGCTCGGACCCGCAGGCGAAAGGCCCGGTGAACGCCACGCTCGGCGTCGCCTGGGGCGCGGCCTACAACGCCATCCTGCAGCTGACCGACGCCTCGATCCCCAAGAACTCCGGCTGTTTCCGCCCGATCAAGGTGATCGCGCCGCCCTCGACCGTGGTCAACGTCGACTATCCCGCCCCCTGCGTGGGCGGCAACACCGAGACTCACTGCCGGATCGCCAACACCGTGATGGGGGCGCTCGCGCCGGCGCTGAAATCCCGCTCGGCGGCCACCGACGGGGCCTCGCACTCCAACTTCCTGTTCGGCGGGACCGACCCCGAGACCGGAGAGTTCTTCTGCTGCTACGACCTGACCCCGGTGGGCTGGGGCGGGCGGGCCTTCGCCGACGGCAACGACGCGGTCGGCGGGATCAACGGCAACTGCCCCCACATCCCCGTCGAGGTCTTCGAATACCGCTTCCCCTTCCACGTCGAGGAATTCAAGCTCGTCGAGGGATCGGGCGGCGCCGGCAAGCACCGCGGCGGGCACTCGATCTCCAAGACCCTGACCGCGCAGACGCCGATGACCTATTCCTACATGTCCGACCGCCAGAAGATGTCCCCCTGGGGCATCCACGGCGGCAAGGAAGGGGGGCGGGCCGAACTGCTGATGGTCACCCCCGCCTCGGGCGGCGACTGGAAGACGGTCAGCGAGCTCTACGGCAAGCCCAGCCCCTCGAAATTCGCCAACGTGCCGATCGCGAGCGGCGACCGGATCCGCATCTCCTCGCCCGGCGGCGGCGGCTGGGGCGACCCGGCCGAGCGCGACCGCCAGGCGGTGATCGACGACATCCTCGACGGCTGGATCACCCCCGAGGAGGCCGAACGCACCTACGGCGTGCGCCTCGACCCTGTCGCCGCGGCGTCTGCGTGACTAGGGTGCCCCTGGAGAGGGTCCTCCCGCCCTGTCCGATTTCCGCGCCGGCTCGGCCCGCGCGGGTCCCAAGCTGAATGGACGAAACCGATGGACATGCTGCCGAACTCCACCGCCGCGCGCGACCTGGCCTACCTGCTGCACCCCTACACGAACGCCCGCGCGCATGAGCGCGACGGACCGATCGTGATCTCGAAGGGCGAGGGCATCCACCTGTGGGATGACTCCGGCAACAAGTATATCGAGGCGATGTCGGGCCTGTGGTCCGTGGGCCTGGGCTTTTCCGAGAAGCGGCTGGTCGACGCGGCCATCGCACAGCTCAAGGTCCTGCCCTACAGCCACTCCTTCACCCACAAGACTCATGAGCCCGCGGTCGAGCTGGCCGAGATGCTGGTGAAGATGACCCCCGACGGCCTCGACCGGGTGCATTTCACCAACTCCGGCTCCGAGGCCAACGACACCGTCGTCAAGATGGTCTGGTTCTACAACAACGCCATCGGGCGGCCCGAGAAGAAGAAGTTCATCTCGCGGATCAACGGCTACCACGGCATCACCATCGCCTCGGGCTCGCTGACCGGCCTGCCGGCGAACCACCGCGGCTTCGACCTGCCGCTGCCGCAGATGAAGCACGTCTCGACCCCGCACCACTACCGCTTCGCCGAGGAAGGCGAGACCGAGGAGGAGTTCTCCACCCGCCTCGCCGAGGAGCTGGAGGCCAAGATCCTCGAGGAAGGCCCCGAGACCGTCGCCGCCTTCATCGGCGAGCCGGTGATCGGCGCCGGCGGCGTGCTGGTCCCGCCCGCGGGCTACTGGCAGAAGGTCCAGGCCGTCTGCCGCAAGTACGACATCCTCGTGGTCGCCGACGAGGTCATCAACGGCTTCGGGCGCACCGGCAAGATGTTCGCCTGCGAGACCTACGACATCCAGCCCGACGTGCTGGTGCTCTCCAAGCAGATCACCTCGTCCTACCAGCCGCTGGCCGCGATCGTGTTCTCCGACAAGATCTACCAGGGCATCGCCGACGGGACCGAGCAGCTCGGCACCTTCGGCCACGGCTTCACCACCTCGGGCCACCCGGTGGCGACCGCGGTCGGGGTCGAGAACATCAAGGTGATCCAGGAGCGCAACCTGGTCGACAACGCCGCCCGCGTCGGCGCGGCGATGCGCGGCGAGCTCGCGAAGTTCGCCGATCACCCGATGGTGGGCGAGGTCCGCGGCGTCGGCCTGATCGCCGCCGTCGAGCTGGTCGACAACAAGGCCACCAAGGCGAAGTTCGACCCCTACGGCAAGGTCGGCATGGCGGTGTTCAAGGCCGGCCACGACCACGGCGTGATCCTGCGCGCCTCGGGCGACAGCGTCTGCTTCTGCCCGCCCCTGATCACCACCGAGGAGCAGGCGATCGACATCGTCGCCCGCTTCGGCCGCGCCCTCGAGGACGTGCGCAAGACCATCGGCAAGTAAGCCCTCCGGCTTGCGCCCGAGTTCCGCGGAGGGGCCGGCCCCCGGCCCCTCCGCCCCCCGCCGGGACGCCCCCGGCCCCTGACCGACCCGGCCGGCGCCCCCGGCCCCGAGACGCCCGCGGCCGAGCCCCGGCTCCGCCTGACGATCCCCGGACGGGCCGTCCTCCCCGGCCCCCCGGATCTCTCCGGACCTGACCGACCGCGCGCCCGCGCCGGCGCGTCCCCTGTCGCCTGTCGCGACGGGACGGTCCCCGCATGTCCGGACCAATCGCCCACCCGATGGGGCCGGACCGCCGGCCCTGCGTGCTCTCCTCCCTGCGACCGGACCCCCCATGACCTACCAGGCCTGCATCGACATCGGCGGCACCTTCACCGACTGCCTCATCTCCGACGGCGGCGGCGAGATCTCGATCTTCAAGTCGCCGACCACCCCCGGCGAGTTCGAGAAAGGATTTCTCAACGTTCTGAAAGTCGCCGCCGAGGGCTACGGAGAATCGTTCGGCGACTTTATCAACCGAGTTGATTTAATCGTCCACGGATCGACCGTCTCGACCAACGCCCTGGTCGAGCGCAAGACGGTCAAGGTCGGCCTGCTGCTGACGAAGGGCCACGAGGACATCCTTGTCCTGCGAGAGGGCCCCCGCAAAGGCGCCTTCCAATACCGCCTCGATTACCCGGACCCCTACGTCCCCCGCCGCCTCACCCGCTCCGTCGCCGGCCGCATCGACGCCCGCGGCCGCGAGCTGGTCCCCCTGTCCCTCGACGACGCCCGCGAGGCTGGACGCGCGTTCCGCTCGATGGGCGTCGAGGCCGTCGCCGTGGGCCTGCTGTGGTCCGTCGTGAACCCCGCCCACGAGCTCGCCGTGAAGGCGGTGCTGGAGGAGGAGCTCCCCGGCATCCCCATCACTTTGTCCCATGAAATCAACCCTATGCCGCGCGAATACAAGCGCACCATTGCGGCAGCCATCGACGCCTCCATCGCCCCCATCGTGCGCGCCTACGTCGAGAAGCTGAACGCCGCCCTCCTCTCCGAAGGCTTCGCCGGCGACCTCCTGCTCGCCAACTGCGTCGGCGGCATGATGCCGGTCCCGGAGATGATGGCGAAACCGATCTACTCGGTGATGTCCGGCCCCACCCTCGCCCCGATGGCCGCGCTGGCGCTGCGCGAAGAGGCCGACATCATCGTCGGCGACATGGGCGGCACCACCTTCGACGTCTCGGCGCTGCGCGACCACAAGATCATCGTCACCCCTGACGGCATGATCCACGACGACAGCCTCGGGATTCCCAAGGTCGACGTCCGCTCGGTCGGGGCCGGCGGCGGCTCGATCGCCTGGGTGGACGAGGGCGGGTTGCTGCGGGTCGGTCCCCGCTCGGCCGGAGCCCGGCCGGGGCCCGCCTGCTACGACGCGGGCGGGACCGAGCCCACCGTCACCGACGCCAACGTGGTGCTCGGCATCGTCGACCCGGACTATTTCCTCGGCGGAAAGATGAAGCTTCGCAAAGACCTGGCCGAGAAAGCCGTCGCCCGGGTCGCCGACCGCCTGGGCGTCACCGTCCCCGAGGCCGCCTACGCGATCTACACCACCTCGAACCACAACATGGTCGCCGCCATCGAGGAGATCACGGTGCGCGAGGGCATCAACCCGCGCGACTCGGTCTTCGTCTGCGGCGGCGGCGCCACCGCCATCCACATGGCCGAGATGGCCGACATCCTCGAGCTGAAACGCTACGTCGTCCCCCGCTTCATGGCCGGCCTCTCGGCCTTCGGGGGCCTGATCTCGGACATCCGGCGCGAGGACGCGGCGGTGTGCCTGACCTCCGACGCGGCCTTCGACGCGGACGCGGTCAACGCCACCCTCGCCAGGCTGCGCGCCCAGGGCGCCGGCTTCCTCGAAGCCGCGGGAATCCCTGAAGAAGACCGCGTCTACGAGTTCGTCTTCATGGGCCGCTACGAGTTCCAGAGCTTCGAGATCGAGACCCCGTTCGAGGCGCCGGGCGGCCGCATCTCGGCCGCCGACCTCCCCGCCCTGGTCGAAGCCTTCCACAGGATGCACGAGCGCATCTACTCGATCCGCTCGGACGGCGACGTGGTCGAGTTCACCGCCTTCAAGCTGCGCGCCATCGGCCTGCGCCGGGGACGCGACCAGTGGAAGGAGGCCACGCTCGCCCCCCAGCAGGGCGCGCCCGCGCCCAAAGCCTCCCGCCCGGTCTACGACCACGCCGCCGGCGGGCCGCGCGAGCTGCCGGTCTTCGACCTCGCAAGCCTAGGCGCTGACGCGGAAATCTGCGGCCCGGCCCTGCTCGAGGCCGCCACCTTCACCGCCTACCTCAAGGCCGGCCACGACGGCCGCGTGGACGCCCACGGCAACCTCGTCGTCGCCGTCGCCTGACCCCCGGAGGACCCCCCATGGACGGATATATCGAGACCCACTCCCTCTCCGGCGACGCCGAGCGCGAGACCCGGCGCATCGACGCCTTCATGATGTCGGTGCTGAAAAGCCGGTTCGAGGCGATCGTGCGCGAGATGACCCTGGTGGTCATGCGCGCCTCCCGCTCGGCGGTGATCAAGAACGCCCGCGACTTCTCCTGCGCGATCCTGACCTGGGAGCATGAGCTGGTCACGGTCGAGGACGCGCTGCCGATCCACGTGATGTCCATGGACCTCGCGACCCGGCCGCTGACCGAGCTCTTCGACGACATCGAACAGGGCGACATCTACATCAACAACTGCCCCTACACCGGCGGCACCCACCACGCCGACCTGATCATGGCGATGCCGGTCTTCGTCGCCGGCCGCCCGCTGTTCTGGGTGGTGGCGCTGAGCCACCACGCCGACACCGGCGCGCCGGCGCCGTCCACCTACCTGCCCTTCGCCAAGACCATCTTCGAGGAGGGGATGCACTTCCCCGCGGTCCGCATGGCCCGGAACTACAAGGAAAAAGCCGACATCCTGCGGATCGGGGCGATGCGCAACCGGGTGCCGGACCTGTGGATGGGCGACGTGCGCGCCCAGATCGGCGCCTGCCGCACCGGCGAGCGTCGGATCATGGACCTGTGCGAGCGCTACGGGACCGACACCGTGCTGGGCTTCATCCAGGACTGGTTCGACTACGGCGCGCGCTCGGCCAAGGCCGCGATCTCGAAGCTGCCCGCGGGCCGCTACACCTACGAGACCCGCCACGACCCCGTCCCCGGCGTCGCCGACGAGGGCATCCCCGTGCGGGTGGCCATCGAGGTCGATCCCGAGGCCGGCGAGATCCTGGTCGACGTCACCGACAACGTCGACTGCGTCCCCGGCGGCCTGAACCTCAGCGAGAACACCTGCACCGGCTCCTGCCGCATCGGGGTGTTCAACAACCTGCCCGAAAGCGTGCCGCATAACGAGGGCGCCAAGTCCCGCGTGCGGGTGCGGATGCGCGAGGGCTCGGTCGTGGGCAAGCCGAAATACCCGGTGGGGACCTCGGTCGCGACCACCAACGTCAACGACCGGCTGATGGTGGCGGGCGACGCGGTGTTCTCAGGCATGGGCGCGCCCTACGGGCGGGCCGAGAGCGCGGGCCACCTGCCGGCGGGCGTCGGCGTGATCTCGGGCGCGGACCCGTGGAAGAACGGCAAGGGCTACGTGAACCAGATCTTCGTGGGCTACGGCGGCGGCGGCGCGGTGCACGGCCACGACGGCTGGCTGACCTTCTGCGGCTCGGCCAATGCGGGGCTGATCCAGCTCGACAGCGTCGAGATGGACGAGAGCATGTATCCCATCGTCATCGAGCGGCGCGGCGTGATCCCCGGCTCCCAGGGGTTCGGGGAGTTCGAAGGCGCGCCGGCGATGGGGGGCGTGTTCTACCCGCTCGACCACGACATGACGATCATCTACGCGGCCGACGGCACCCACACGCCCCCCAAGGGCGTGCTGGGCGGCGGCCCGGGCGGGGCCAGCGCCTCGATCCGCGTCGCAGGCGAGGACCGGGAAGTCCTGCCCGCCTTCGCCGAGGAGGTGATCGCCGCCGGCCAGAAGATCGAGTTCGCCGCTTGCGGGGGCGGCGGCTACGGCGACCCGCTGGCGCGCGACCCCGCACGGGTGGCGGGCTCGGTCAACCGCGGCTGGCTGGACCGCGAGACCGCGCGCACGGTCTACCGCGTGGCCCTGACGCCGGGCGAGGAGGCCGACGTCTGGCGCGTGGACGCCGCGGAGACCGCCCGTCTGCGGAGCGCCTGATCGCGCCCGCCCGGCCCAGCGCGCCCTGTCCGTGGGCGCCGGGCCGGCCACGGTCATCTTTTTGGGCGCTTTCGACCAAGAACAGGCGTGAAATGGGCGTATCGTGATCCTCGACAAGGCGGATCGCGCTTCCCATCCGGGGCGGCGCGGCCCAGACTTAACGTCCGGACCAACGGCCCCGAGAGCCGAGTCCGTGATACGGACCTTTAGGGTTGGAGCTGGCGGACAGGCCCGCCGCCGACAGGGATCGCCCATGAAGTACACGGTGCAGCAAGACGGATCGGGGAGCGCGGCCAGCGACTGGCGCCGCGCCGTCTCGACGACCTACTTTCCGCTCGACGTGGAATTCCGCAACACCAACAGCTTCCGCGGCACGCTCGAGGGCTGGTCGCTGGGCGACATCGCCATCTCGCGCAACAGCTGCGACGGGCTGCTGTATCGCCGCCACCGGCGGCACTTCCTGCAGGAGACCGACTCGAGCCTGCTGATCACCATCCCCGAGCTGGCCGAGGTGGGGTTCTCCCAGGGCTCGCGCTCGACCAGCTGCGCGCCGGGCGGCTTCCTGGTGGAGCGGGGCGACGCGCCTTACGAGTTCTGGCACGGCAAGCCGAATTCGTTGTGGGTGCTCAAGGCGCCCTCGGCGCTGGTGCGCTCGCGCATCGGGCCGACCGACCGGATCGCGGCGCTGAACTTCGATGCGACCTCGGGCGTGGCGAGCTACTTCGTGGACATGGTCCGCACCACCGGGGCGCATGTCGACCACCTGAGCCCCTCGGCGCGCGAGGCCGCGGGGCTGCACCTGCTCGAGCTTCTGTGCCTGTCGATCCGCTCGGACGAGCGGGTGCTGGATTCCAACGTCTCCTCGATCCGGGCGGCGCATCTGCACCGGGCCGAGCAGTATATCCGCGACAACCTCAAGGACCCCGATCTGGGCCCGGCGCAGGTCGCCGAGGCCTGCGGGATCTCGCTGCGCTACCTGCAGCGGCTGTTTTCGGAGCGGGAGCAGTCGATCATCGGCTTCATCCGCGACAAGCGCCTGAACCGCTGCGCCGAGGAGCTGCGCGCCGCGCGCGCCGTCTCGGTCGCCGAGATCGCCTACCGCTGGGGCTTCTCGGACCAGTCGCGGTTCTCGCGCCTCTATCGCACGCGCTTTGGCTGCACCCCGACCGAGACGCGGCGCGCGGCCGCCGCCGAACGCGAGGCGGGCGGCGGAGGCGCGGCCTGACACCCGCCGGCCGTCCCGCCTGACGGGCCGGCCGGCGTCATCCCGGACACGAATTCCGATCGCTCCGCCAGCGCCCCCGCGCCGGCGGCAGGGCCCGCGCGCGTCCGCGCGCCGGCCGCACAGACCCCAGGAGGGACGATGAAGACCACCCGCGTGGCCGTCGACGTCGGCGGCACATTCACCGACATCTGCATCATGGACGAGACCTCGGGCGCGATCCGCATCGAGAAGATCGCCTCGACCCCCGACGATCCGATGCAGGCGATCATGGACGGCATCGGCCAGGCCGAGGTCGACCTCTCGGACGTGTCGATGTTCTCCCACGGGACCACGGTCGCGACCAACGCGCTGATCACCCGGCGCCTGCCGCGCGCGGCGATGGTCTGCACCGAGGGGTTCCGCGACGTGGTCGAGATCCGGCGCGCCAACAAGGAGGACCTCTGGGACACCTACAAGGACGTCGCCAAGCCCTACATCGCGCGCCGCGACCGCCTGACGGTGCGCGAGCGGGTGGACGCCGACGGCAAGGTGCTGGTCGAGCTGAACGAGGACGACGCCCGCCGCGTCGCCGAGGTGCTGCGCAAGCGCGGCGTCGCCTCGATCGCGGTGTGCTTCATGAACTCCTACGTCAACGGCGAGAACGAGCAGAAGATGGCCGCCATCCTGAAAGCGGCGATGCCCGAGGTCGCCGTCTCGATCTCGAGCCAGGTGATGCCCGAGATCTTCGAGCATGAGCGGTTCTCGACCACCATGGCCAACGCGGTGGTGGCGCCGGTCGTGGTCTCCTACGTCGACCGGCTGGGGCAGAAGCTGGCCGAGGGCGGCTACGACCGCGACCTGTTGCTGCTGCACACCGGGGGGGGCGTGATGACGCCCAGCTCGGTGAAGGATTTCTCGGCCCGGCTGGCGGGATCGGGGATCGCGGCGGGGGCCATCGCCTCGCGCTACATCGCGGGGCTGTGCGGCTACCAGAACTCCATCGGCTTCGACATGGGCGGGACCTCGACCGACGTCTCGCTGGTCTATGAGGGCGAGCCGCGGATCACCAAGGACTGGTATGTCGAATACGGCTACCCGATTCGCTTCCCCTCGATCGAGGTGCTGACCATCGGCGCCGGCGGCGGCTCGATGGCCTGGAAGGACGAGGGCGGCAGCTTGCGCAACGGCCCGCAGTCGGCCGGCGCGGTTCCGGGCCCGGCCTGCTATGGCCAGGGCGGCGAGACCGCCACCAACACCGACGCCAACGTGGTGCTGGGGCGGCTGGGCACGTCGCTGGCGGGGGGCAAGATCACGCTCGACGCCGCGAAGGCCGAGGCGGCGGTGCGCGAGACGGTCGCCGAGCCCTTCGGGATGGAATTGCACGAGGCCGCCGAGGCCGTCGTCCAGGTCGCCAACGCCAACATGGCCAACGCCGTGCGGCTGCTGTCCATCGCCCGCGGCTACGACCCGCGCGACTTCGCGCTGGTGGCCTTCGGCGGCGCCGGGGCCCTGCACGGGGCGGCGGTGGCGAGGGAGCTGTCGATCCCCACCGTGATCGTGCCGCCGAACCCGGGCGTCACATCGGCGCTGGGCTGCCTGCTGGTGGACGTGCAGCACGACTACTCGGACAACTTCATGGCCGACGCCGGCTCGACCGACCCCGCCGACATGGAGGCCGCCTTCGCCGCCATCGAAGCCGAGGCCGCCGAGCGGCTGGCCCACGAGGGGGTCGCGCCCGGGGACATGGTCCTGCAGCGCACGGTCGAGATGATGTACGCCGGGCAGTGGCGCTCGCTCGGCGTCAACGCGCCGGCGAAGATCGACAATGTCGGCGACCTGATCGACGCCTTCCACGCCGAACATGCGCGCGAATACAACTTCCGCCGCGACGACGCGCCGGTGTCGATCTTCCGCGTGGCGGTCAAGGCCACCGGCGTGGTGCCCAAGGCGGACCTGCCCTCGTCCGAGCCGCGGCCCCACACGCCCGAACCCACGGGAACCCGCCCGGCCTGGTTCGAGGGCGAGAAATGCGACGCCGCCCTCTACTGGCGCGACGACCTCAGCGCGGGGGCCAGCTTCGACGGCCCGGCGGTGGTCGAGCAGTTCGACTCGACCATCGTGGTGCCGCCCGGCTCGACCGCCGAGGTCGACCGCTACGCCAACCTGCTGATCCGGATGAAGGGCTGACCCATGGACGACCTCAAGACCCAGAGCCTCGACCCGGTCACGTTCGAGGTGCTCAAGAACAGTTTCATCACCTCGGTCGACCAGATGGCCGAGCGGATGCTGCGCACCTGCTATTCCTTCGTGATCTACAACCGCGATTTCTCGAACGGTCTGCATGACGCCGAGGGGAACTCGGTCGCGCAGGGCAACCAGGACATTGCGGTGCACGTCGGCACCCTGCACTACACCTGCAAGGACGTGCTGCGGTATTTCGAGGGCGAGATGCTGCCCGGCGACGTCTACGCGATCAACGACCCCTACGCGGGCGGCACCCACTTCTCGGACGTGCGGCTGGTGCGGCCGATCTTCGACGACGACGCGCTGATCGGCTTCTCGCAGTCCAACGGCCACTGGTCGGACCTCGGCGGCACGGTGCCGGGCTCGTTCGACGTGATGTCGCGCGAGATGTTCGGCGAGGCGGTGCGGATCACTCCCGTGCGCCTGTTCCACGGCGGGCGGTTCTGCCGGGACGTGGCGGACCTGATCGCCAACAACACCCGCGACCCGGCCTCGATCATCGGGGACATCCACTCCCAGGCGCAGGCGACCCAGGTGGCCGAGCGCGACGTGCTGCGGCTGGTGCGCAAGTACGGGCGCGACCAGGTCACCCAGGGCATGGCCGAGGTGCAGGATTACGTCGAGCGGGCCATGCGCCAGCGGATCGCCGCCCTGCCCGACGGGACCTGGGAGACGGTGGACTACATCGACCGGGACCTGTCGCAGGGCGAGGGGATGATCCCGATCCGCATCAAGATGACGATCAAGGGCGACGAGATCCTCTTTGATTTCGAGGGGTCCCACCCGACCATCGCCTCGATGTACAACTCCGCGCCCGGCGCGACCTTCTCGGCGGTGGTGGCCGGGACCAAGACCTTCTTCCCCGACCTGCCGCTGAACTCGGGCTTCTACCGGGCGATCTCGGTCAAGGCGCCTCCGGGGTCCATCGTCGCGGCCGAGTGGCCGACGGCCGTCACCGGCTTCCTGATGCCGTTCGAGAAGATCATGAACGCGATCTTCGAGATGTGGTCCCAGATCATGCCCGAGCGCGCCATCGCCTGCGCCTTCAACCTCGAATATCTGCTGTGCGGCGGGCGCGACCTGCGCAAGCCCGAGAAGCCGATGTTCATGTTCTACGAGTGGCTGCCCGGCGGCTGGGGCGGGCGCAACGGCAAGGACGGCTCGGACACCACCACCGCCTGTTTCGGCACCGGCCTGATGTCCCAGCCCAACGAGGGCAACGAGCGGGTGAACCCCACCCGGACCGAGCGGTTCGACATCCTCCGCGACTCGGCGGGACCCGGCAAGTGGCGCGGCGGCGCCGGAGTGCAGAAGACCTCGACCCTGCTGCAGAGCGACTCCGCGGTGATGTCCTACATCTGCGACCGCGAGCGGGCGGTGGTCTGGGGGGTGGAGGGGGGCCTGCCCTCGATCCCCCACGGGCTGACCCTGACGCCGGCCGAGACGGGCGAGGACGTCTGGCTCGGCTCGGTGTTCTCGAACTACACGGTCAAGACGGGGGACGTGTTCGCGAGGCCCACCGCCGGCGGCGGCGGCTTCGGCGATCCGCTGGAGCGGGATCCCGAAAGGGTGCTGGTGGACGTGATCGACGACTATGTCTCGATCCGCCGGGCGGCGCTGGACTATGGGGTGGTGATCCGGGAGGTCGACGCGGACCTGTGCGCGTTCGAGGTGGACGAGGCCGCGACCGAGGCGGCCCGCGCCGAGATCCGCGCCAACCGCGTCGCCTGGGCCCGCAGCGAGCCGGCCGAGGTCGCGGCCCGCTACCAGGCCGGCGAGATCGACGCGATGGACGTGCTGCGCCGCTACGCCGTGATCCTCGACTGGAACACCGGCGAGCTGCTGCCCAAGACCACCGCCCAGTTCCGCGAGAGCTTCGAGAAGCGGACCGTGGCCCACTGGCCCGAGGCCGCCGCGGCCTGAGCCCTGGGCCCGGCGTCCCGGCCCTGCGCCGGGGCGTCGGACCTGCGCCGCGCCCCTGACACGCGCGCCCCCCGAGGGGGGCGCCCTTCGCCCCCTCGTTGAAGGACGCCGGATGCCCCAGGCCCTCTCCCGCGCGGCCGAGCCGCGAACGCTGCTGACCCCCGCCACGATCCCCGCGGCGCTCGAGGCGCAGGCCGCGGGCGCGCGGCTGCTGGCGGGCGGCACCTGGCTGATGCGCGCGCCGCTGCGGGGCGAGACGCTGTCGGGCGCCTTCGCCTCGCTTCACGGCATCGCCGCGCTGCAGCGGCTGGACCTGACGCCCGAGGCCGCCGAGATCGGCGCCGCGGTCAGCCACACGCGCCTGGCCCAGGCGCTGGCGGGGATCCCCGACCTGGCCCCCCTGGCGCTGGCCGCCGGGGCCTCGGCCAACCCCGGCGTGCGCCGGGCGGCGAGCCTGGGCGGCAACCTCTGCGCGCAGGCGTTCCCGGCCGCCGACCTCGCCTGCGCCCTGCTGGCGCTGGAGGCGGACGTGGACCTCGAGCGTCTGTCGGGCCCCGGCCGGCTGCCGCTGGCCGAATTCCTGGCGCGGCGCGAGGCGCTGCTGCCCGGCGCGCTGGTCGCGGGCGTGCGCATCGCGCGCCGGCCCGGGCGGGTCGGCGCCCACGCCCGCCTGCCCCTGCGCGCGGCCGGCGACTACCCCGTCGCCATCGTCTCGCTGGCCGCGGGGGTCGCGGACGGCCGCCTGCTCCGCCCCGTCATCGCCGTCGGCTCGGTCGAACCGGTCGCCCGCCGCTGGCCGGAGCTGGAGGCGGCGCTGGAGGGCGCCCCGCTCGACCCCGCCGCGGGCGCGGAGATCGCCCGCGGGCTGCTCGACGGCTTCTCCCCGCGCGAGGGGGTCGACGCGCCGGGCTGGTACCGGGTCGAGGTGCTGCCCGCCCTGGTCCGCCGCGCCCTCGCAGCCCTTGCAGCCCTCGCCCCGGAGGGCGCGCCATGACCCGCCTTCGCGTGAACGGCGAACCGCTCGCCCTCGACCTCGACCCGATGACGCCGCTGGTGGACCTGCTGCGCCGCGACCTGGGCCTGACCGGCGCCAAGGCCGTCTGCCGCGAGGGGTTCTGCGGCGCCTGCACCGTGCATGTGGACGGCGAGCCGCGCCTCTCGTGCCTGACCCCGGTGGGCCTGCTGGAGGGCGCCGAGATCACCACCATCGAGGGGCTGGGGCGCAACGCGACCTCCTCCGACGACCTGGCCGAGGGGCCGGGCGAGGCGCTGCCCACCCCTCTCCAGCGCGCGATGCTGGAGGAGGACGCGGTCCAGTGCGGCATGTGCTTTCCCGGCATGGTGATGGCGCTGGCCCCGGTGCTGGAAGCCGCCCCCGGGATGGATCGCCAGGCGATCCGCGAGGCGATGACCGGAAACCTGTGCCGCTGCACCGGCTACGAGCGGATCCTGGACGCCGCCCTGCGCGCGCTGCGCCCCGAAGCCGACCGGAAGGAGGCCGCCCGATGACCGCCCCCGACGCCTCGGCGCCCCCCGCCGCTCCCGACGCCGCCCCGTCTGGCGCCGCTGTGTCTGGCGACGCCGTGTCTGGCGCCGCGTCTGCCGACGCCGTCGCCTCGGCGACCGTGATGGACCTGCCGCGCCGCGACGCGCGCGACAAGCTGCTGGGGCGGACCCGCTACACCATCGACCGGATCGGGGCGGGGATGCTGCACGCCGCGATCCTGCGGGCCGAGGGGCCGGCGGGGCGGATCGTGAAGCTCGACCTCGCCCCCGCCCGCGCCATGCCCGGCGTGCGCGGCGTCGTCGGCCCCCGGGACGCGCCCGGCCTGCACGGGATCGGCGTCGCCGACCACCCGCTGTTCGCCCGCGGCCACGTCCGCCACCCCGGCGAGGCGCTGGCCGCCGTCGCCGCAGACACCCTCGAGCAGGCGCGCGCCGCGCTTGCGGTCATCGAGGTCGAGATCGCCCCCGACCCCGCCGCGCTGACTCTGGCCGAGGCCATCGCCCCCGGCGCCCGCCTCGTCCACCCCGACTGGCGCAGCTACGAGACCCTGGCCGAGGGCGGCAACCGCCGCGACAACATCGCCTGGGAGGCCCGCGTCGACCGCGGCGAGGTCGACGCGGCCTTCGCCCGCCCCGACGTGCGCATCGTCGAAAGCCGCTACAGCGTCGGCCGCCAGTCCCACGTGCCGTTCGAGCCGCGGGCGGCGATCGCGCGGTGGGAGGACGGGCGCGTGCACCTGGAATGCTCGACCCAGGCGCCCTGGACCGTGCGCCGGGTCACCGCCACGGTGATGGGCCTCGCCCCCTCGGCCGTGCGGGTGACGGTTCCGCCCGTGGGCGGAGGCTTCGGCCTGAAGTTCGACTGCACCGTCGAGCCGATCGCCGCGATCCTCGCCCGCAGGACCGGCCGCGCGGTGGCCCTCGAGCTCTCGCGCCCCGAGGAGGCCGCGACCTGCCTCTGCCGCGAGAACGCCGAGATCCGCATCCGCTCGGCCATCGACCCCTCGGGCGCCATCGCCGCGCGCGAGGCCGAGGTGCTGATGGACTGCGGCGCCTATGGCGGCGAGCAGGTGTTCCTGACCACGATGACCGCCCACACGCTGGGCGGGAACTACCGGCTGGGCGCGGCCCGGCTGGTCACGAAAGCGGTCTACACCAACACGCCCCCCAACGGCGCCTTCCGGGCCTGCAACGGCGTCTACTGCACCTTCGCGCTCGAGCGGCACACCGACGAGATCTGCGCCGAGCTGGGTCTGGACCCCATCGCCTTCCGCCGGGCCAACGTGGTGGGCGAGGGCGACATCGGCGCCACCGGCCAGGTGTTCCGCGGCAACGTGCTGGGCGACATGCTCGACCGGATGGAGGGGGCCTCGGCCGCCTCCCGCGCGCCCGGCGCGCCTGTGGGGCTGTCGGGGCGGCTGCCCGACGGGCGGCTCTATGGCCGGGCGCGGACGGTGGGGACGTGGTTCGTCTTCGTGGGGCCGTCCTCGGCCACGGTGCATCTGCATGACGACGGCTCGGCCACGCTGGTCACGGCGGGGGTCGAGATCGGCTCGGGCTCCATGGCCCAGGGGTTGCCCCAGATCGTGGCCGCCCAGCTTGGCATCCCGCCGGGGAAGGTGGTGGTGCGCCAGGCCGACACCGACGCCAGCGGGCTCGACATGGGCGTGGGCGGGGGTCGGACCACGGTCTCGCTCGGCGCGGCCAGTCTCGAGGCCTGCGCGGCGGTGCGCGGGCAGCTGCTGGAGGCCGCCTCGGAGATGCTGCAGACCCCGGCCGAGGGGCTGGTCCTGCGCGGCGGCCGGGTCGAGATCGCCGCCTCTCCCGGCGCCGGCGTGGGGTTGCCCGAGGTGGTCGCCCGCCTGCAGTCCACCCGCGGCCCGGTCGCGGGCCACGGCGCCTTCACCGCGCCGGGCGAGCCCTCCCTGCCCGGCTGCGCCGCGGGCCATTTCATCGAGGCGATCGACATCCCCGTCCACGCGGTCCACGAGGCCGAGGTCGCCGTCGATCCCGACACCGGCCATGTCGAGGTGCTGGCCTATCGCGCGGCGCAGGACGTCGGCCTCGCCCTGAACCCGCGCGCGGTGCGCGGCCAGGTCCAGGGGGGCGTGGTGCAGGGCCTGGGCTATGCGCTGCACGAGGAGGCGAGCCTCGACGCGCGCGGCGCGATCCTCCAGACCGGGTTCGAAACCTATCGCATCCCCGGCGCGCTGGACGCGCCCGCGGTCGAGACGATCCTGCACGAGGGCGGCCCCTCGCTGGGTCCGCTGGGCATCAAGGGGGCGGGCGAGGCGCCGATCCTCAATGTGCCGGCCGCCATCGCCTGCGCGGTGGCCAACGCCACCGGCGCGGCCGTCGCGAGCCTGCCCCTGACCCCGCCGCGGCTGCTGGCGCTGATGCGGGGGCGGGGCTAGCCCCGGCCGCCGCCGGGGCGCCCTCGCGCGGTCGGATCTCCGCCAGGCCGGGGCGCGCTCGCCCCAGGTCTCCCCGGCGCTCAGAGGGTCAGCAGGACCCGGCCGATGGCGTCGCGGTCGGTGACCATTTTCATGCCCTCGCGGAACTGCGAGAGGGGGAGGGTGGCGTAGACCTCCGGCTGGATCTTGCCGGCCGACCACCAGGTCATCAGCTGCTCGACCCCGGCGCGGTAGTCGCCGGCCCAGCGCTCGCGTTCGTCCTTCACGCCCCAGCCGACGTGCTGGCCCATGTTGAAGCCGGCCACGTGAATGTTCTTCAGCAGCAGGATGTTGGCGGGGACCGAGGGAATGCCGCCCCCCACGAAGCCGATCACGATGTGGCGCCCGCCCACGTCCAGGCAGCGCAGCGAGTCGTGGAACACCTTCTCGCCCACGGTGTCGTAGACGACGTTCACGCCGCGGCCGTCGGTGGCCTCGGCCACATAGTCGCGGAAGGAGGTCGTGGTCGAGTCGATCACATGCTCGACCCCGCGCTTGCGCAGGAACTCGGCCTTGGCCTCGCCCCGGACCACGGCGAAGGGCTCGGCTCCCATGGCGCGGGCGATGTCGACCGCGGGCAGGCCGACGCCGCCGCAGGCGCCGTGGACCAGCACCTTCTCTCCGGGCTGTAGTTTCGCCCGCCAGACCAGCCCGCCATAGGCCGTCATCCAGGAGATCGGGACGCCGGCCGCCGCGCCGGCGTCGAGCCCCTCGGGGATCGCGTAGGCGTGGCGCGAGTGGACCACGACCTGGCCCGCATAGCCGCCCCAGTCGAGCGCCGCGCAGACCCGGTCGCCAACCTGGAGGGGGGTGTCGAGGGGCCCCTCGCCGAGTTCGAGCACCGTGCCCGAGACCTCGGCGCCGGGCGAGAACGGCAACGTCGGCTTGCGCTGGTACTTGCCCTCGACCACCAGCGTCGTGGCCCAGGAGACGGCGGCGTGGGAGACGCCGATGCGCAGTTCGCCAGGGGCGAGCGGGCCGGGGACCGGGACCTGCTTCAGCTCCATCTCGTCGTAGGGCCGCCAGCTTTCGCAGATCACGGCGGGCATCGTCGGCGCCATTCGGGGGATCCTCCTGCGGGGGGGTTGCTTTGGCCGGTTGTCGACCGGCCGGTCGGGAGGGACTCTCGACGCGGGGCCCGGCGGGGTCAACGTCGCGGGTCCTGCGACGATGCCGCGGGGGCCGAGCGGGGGCGCCCTCGATCCGCGCCGGGCCAGCCTGGGGATCCGCGCAGGGGTCCGCGCCCGGCTCTGACGCCTGCGCCCTCCGACCCTGGCCGCCCGCGCATTGCAGGCGCCGGGCGCGCCGCCCCCGGGCGCGCCGGGGTGGGCGGGCGGGAGGCGCGTCCGGGGGCGGCGCGACCGTCGCCGGTTCGCGCCATCGCGTCGGATTCGGCCTCGCGCCCCAACCCGCTCCGGCGCAGGCTCCCCGCGCCGTCCCCCGGCGCTCGCGGCTTTCCGCGGCGGCCCGACCGGCGTAGAAAGACGTCGTCCGCCGAACCCGTCCCGCCTGCCCCGCCGCGCGTCCTGGAGATCGCAGATGCCTCACCGCCTCCCCCGCCTCCCCCTCGCCTGCCCCCTGGTGGCCGTCGCCGTGCTGGCGCTGGGCCTCTCCGCCCCGACGCGCGCCGACTCTCAGGAGGGCTACTACTACCCCCCGGTCACCTCCGAGGAGGAGTTCGACCGCGAGATGATCGACGGCCCCGCCGCCGATCCCCTGACCCGCGAGACCTTCGTGACCATGATCACCACCGCCCAGCTCGAGGCGCCGGCCAACCCCCGTTTCGCGATCTTCGCCAAGGGCGAAGGCTCGCGCCGGCTGATCATGGTCGGGCTCGACGACGGGGCGTTCAAGACGCTGTTCCGCGCCCGCGCGATCCTGGCGCAGATGACCTATTCGCTGCGCAACTCGCCCTTCTTCAAGGACCAGGGGATCGAGGCGACGGCCACCCTGTTCGACGTCCTGCAGCTGATGGACTTCGAGTCGCTGACCCTCACCGACGGCGAGACCTGGTCCCACCGCGTCTACTTCAAGTAGTCCCCCTTCCAGCGCGCCCCGATCCGGAGGCCCCGATGCCCGAGCTGAGCGAGATCACCTCCCTGGGCCGCACGGTCGAGACCCCCGCCTCCCCCGAGGCGGCGGTCATCGACGTGGTCCCCAACCCCCAGCAGGGCACGCTGTTCGCGGCGCGCTTCGCGGCGCCCGAGTTCACCTCGCTGTGCCCGGTCACCGGCCAGCCGGACTTCGGCCACCTGGTGATCGACTACGTCCCGGACGCGAGCCTGATCGAATCGAAGTCGCTGAAGCTGTTCCTGACCAGCTTCCGCAACCACGGCGCCTTCCACGAGGATTGCACCGTGGGCATCGGCCGGCGGCTGGCCGAGGCGGCGAAGCCCCTGTGGCTTCGCATCGGCGGCTACTGGTATCCCCGCGGCGGCATCCCGATCGACGTGTTCTGGCAGACCGGCAGCCCCCCCGAGGGCCTGTGGCTGCCCGACCAGGGCGTTCCCCCCTATCGCGGCCGGGGCTGAGCCTCGCCCGCGCCCTCCCGCTCCCGCATCCTCCAGGAGAGCTTCATGGATCAGCAGACCTCCGCCCGCGCCCCGGCCCGCATCATCGACGGCAAGGCCTTCGCCGCGAGCCTGCGCGCGCGCATCGCCGGCCACGTGACCGCGCTGAAGGCGCAGGGCGTGACCCCGGGCCTGGCGGTGGTGCTGGTGGGCGAGGACCCGGCCTCCGAGGTCTACGTGCGCAACAAGGGGGTGGCGACGGCCGAGGCGGGAATGCAGGGGGTCGAGCACAAGCTGCCCGCGGAAACGCCCGAGGCCGATCTGCTGGCCCTGGTGGCGCGGCTGAACGCCGACCCCGCGGTGCACGGCATCCTGGTGCAGCTGCCCCTGCCCGCGCACATGGACGCCGACAAGGTGATCGACGCCATCGCGCCAGAGAAGGACGTCGACGGCTTCCACGTGCAGAACGTGGGCCGGCTGGCGACGGGGATGGACGCGATGGTCTCGTGCACGCCGCTCGGCTGCCTGATGATGCTGCGCGAGGCGCTGGGCGACCTCTCGGGGCTCGAGGCGGTGGTGGTCGGCCGCTCGAACATCGTGGGCAAGCCCATGGCGCAACTGCTGCTGCGGGAGAACTGCACGGTCACGCTCGCCCACTCGCGCACCAGGGACCTCGCGGAGGTGTGCAGGCGGGCGGACATCCTGGTGGCGGCGGTGGGCCGGCCGCGAATGGTGCAGGGCGACTGGGTCAAGCCGGGCGCGACGGTGATCGACGTGGGCATCAACCGCATCCCGGCGCCCGAGCGCGGCGAGGGCCGCGTGCGGCTGGTCGGCGACGTCGACTTCGACTCGGCCGCGAAGGTTGCGGGCGCGATCACCCCGGTGCCGGGCGGCGTCGGGCCGATGACCATCGCCTGCCTGCTGGCCAACACGGTGATCGCGGCGAGCCGCCAGGCCGGCCTCGCCCCCCCGGCGGACCTCGCCTACTGATCCGACCCTCTGGAAGCGCCGCGCGACGCGGGCGCCGCGTGGCCGGCCCTGCGCTCGCGGCGCGGTCCCGGCCGGGCGCGGTGTTGCGGCCTGTGGCAGGCGGCGCCGCCCGGACGCCCGTGGGTGGCGCAAGACCGCCACGCGCGCCCGGCGCCCGCCTCTCTGCCCGGCGCCGTCGGCTGCCGTGGCAGGGCCCCGGGTCGGGCCCGGGCCCCGTGCGCGAGCCCGAAGTCCGGTCGCGCCTCGGGCGGGGTCCCGGGTCGCCCGCAAGGCGGCGGCCGGCCGGGCCCGCGCCGCGAGCGTCCGGTCTGTCCCGGGCGCGCGCGTCGCGCGGCGCTTCCCCGGCGGGCAGCCGGTCAGTCGGCCTGCATCTCGCGGCGCCGCATCGGCATCCGGTCGACGAGAGCAAACAGCTCCAGCGGCGCCACGGGATGCGGCTCGCGCAGCTTCACGCCGCCGTCCTTGCCCACGAGCACCGTGGCGAACCCCTCCACCTCCATCGCCTTGCGCAGGGGCCCGCCCGCCGCGGGATCGGCGTCGACCAGCACGACCATGTCGCGCTCGGCCAGACCTGGGGCCGCGGCCTGCAGCGCCTCGATCTGGCCGAGGTAGTCCGGATCGCGCGGCGAGTCCGCAAACACCAGCACCGGTCGCGCTTCCCGACGCAGGGCGTCGAGGTCGGCGGGCATCGGGCGCGGATCGGCCGGCTCGACCGGCTCGGCCCGCGCGACGGGCGCGAGGGCCAGCGCCAAGGCGAGACCGGCGCAGAGCCGCCCGCCCAGGGCGGCGCGGCGGCGGGGATCAACGGAGGCTTTGGGCATCGAGCGCTCCCTCTCGGCTGTCGCGGTCGAGAGGAGAGGTGCGGCGCCCCGGCGCCGGGGCCAGCGAGGTCACGCGAAGTTCAGCGCGGCGAAGAGAGAGGTCGCAACGAAAAAGGCCGGTCGTCGCCGACCGGCCTTTTCGTGTCCCACCCTCCCCGAAACGGAGAGATATTGGAGCGGGCGATGAGATTCGAACTCACGACCCCAACCTTGGCAAGGTTGTGCTCTACCCCTGAGCTACGCCCGCGTCCTTGGGTGAGCGGTGATCTACAGAGATTCGCTGGAGGGTGCAAGAGGGGTCGGACCCCGGCGTGGCGTCATCTTCGCGGCTCGGGTTGCGACAGGCGGGCGCAGGGGCCAGATCGCTGCAATGCAACGGAAAACGCCGCCGGGCGAGAGCCTCGGCGGCGTCTGGACGACGTCGTTGGAGCGCGGGTTCAGCGGCCCGTGCGCTCCAGCACCACGCGGGCGGTGCGCACCAAGATGCCGAGGTCCAGCCACAGCGAGACGCGGCGGGCGTAGGTGCTGTCGTGGATCGCGCGGGTGGCGAAGCTGGAGTCGTTGCGCGCGCCGACCTGCCAGGAGCCGGTGAGCCCCGGGCGCAGCGCATAGTAGCTCATGCCGTTGTAGATGTCGGTCTGCACCGGGGTGAACGGGCGCGGGCCGACGAAGGACATGTCGCCGACGAAAATGTTCCACAGCTGCGGCAGCTCGTCGAGCGAGGTGGTCCGCAGGAAGCCACCGAAGGCGGTGATGCGGGGATCCTGGCGCAGCTTCTGGCTGACGTCCCACTCGCGACGGGCGTCGGCGTTCTCGGCGAGATAGGCCTCGAGCCGTTCGTCCGCGCCCACGACCATGGTGCGGATCTTCCAGCACTTGAACAGTCGGCCGCCCCGGCCGACGCGCGCCTGCCCGTAGAAGCCCGGGCCGCCGTCGATCCGCGCCAGCAGCGAGAACAGCAGGATCAGCGGACCCGCCACCGGCATCGCCAGCAGGCACAGAAACAGATCAAGCGCCCGCTTGCCGTGCCGAACGTAGAACCCTTCCCGGGTTCCCGCGTTCATCAGATCACGTGCCGACACGGATCCGGTCTCGCCCGATTGGTGGAAAGCAGCGTGGTGCAGCACCGATGATAACCCCCAGATACCCCAACGCTTCGGCCATGCAAACCCTTGCAGCGCCGCTCGCCCAAAGCCCGGGCGATCGCCGCATCCCCATACGCGGCGGCGTTAGATGAACGTTTCCATAAAATGCCGCCCCGCACAACGCATATTCCCGCTGTTAACGGTGTATTCATCCCAAAAAGTGGTGAAACCTCCGTGCTCTGCGGTCGATTGGCGCCCCGATGGCGACGCCTGCGCGCTTCTGCGCCAGGCCGGTTCCGCACGAAACGCAGGATGAACGGGGCGAAAGTGCGGCGCGAGGGTCACGCCGGGACCCTCGCAGGCCGAATCCCATCCTTTCGCCATAGATTTGAATGGAAACCCGCCCCGATTCGCGTCAGAACGCCTTGTTAAAGCACGAGAGGAACAACGAGGGGCGAGGTCTTGTTCAAGCAGGCTTTTCTGATTGCAGGTGTTCTCCTGCTCGCGGTTCCGGCGTCGGCCCAGGTCGGCGCGCCGCTCAGCCAGACGCCGTCCGCCGCCACGCCGGCGCCGACCACGGACGCATCCACGGTGCGCGCCAACATGGGCCTGCCCGAGTCCGAGGCCGGCATCGTCGAGGAAGGCCAGCCCTACCAGATTCGGGTCGGCGACCGCCTGGCGATCTCGGTGCTCGAGGACCCGAGCCTCAGCACCCAGGTGCTGGTGCTGCCCGACGGGCGGATCTCGCTGCCGATCGCGGGCTCGGTCTTCGTCTCCGGCCGCTCCACCGCGGATGTCGAGGCCCAGCTGACCCGGGCCTTCGCCTCGGGCTTTGCGGTCGAACCCACGATCACCGTCGCGGTGGCGGGCCTGGCGCCGTTGGCCGGGGACAACGCGCTGGACGAGCCGGTGCGATTCTACGCGATGGGCGCGGTGACCCGCCCCGGTCCGATCGAATCGGACCGCGAGATCACCCTGATCGAGGCGCTGGCCATGGCCGGCGGACCCAGCCCCTTCGCCGCCACCGACCGCATCCAGCTGCGCCGTCGCGACGAGAACGGGGTGGAATCGGTGATCCTGTTCAACTTCGAGCGGGTCGAGGACGGGCTGCCCGTGACCAACAACGAGGTCATCGAGGAAGGCGACGTGATCTTCGCCCCCGAGCGCGGCCTGTGGGACTGAGGCGACCGCCCTCCAGCCCAAAGCCCGAGCCGGAGACCAGCGAGGTGCGACGCGCCATGACGGGGCAATCCACCGCCGACCGCCGCCGCCGGGCGCGTCGCCTCGCGCAGGGCGGGGCGGCGTTCGGCGTCGCCGCGGCGGCGGCGCTGGCGGCCGCGCCCTCGGGCGCCGGCGACCGCACGCTGACCGGGACGCTGAGCCAGACCTTCCTCGGCGACACCAACCTGCAGGTCGACCGCAACAATGGCGTCGGCGGGGGCAATGACGGCGAGGCGGCGCTGGGATCGCGCTCGCGGCTTGCGATCAACTACACCGACGAGACCTCGACCTCGCTGCTCAGTTTCGGCGGCAACATCGACTATGACGCCTACACCGGCTCGGACAACGACAACATCAGCGGGCTGTTTCCGGACCTGACGGCCGGCTACCAGCTGAACGGGCGGCGCAGCGCGATCCAGCTGACCGCCTTCGGCTCGGCCCAGCCCGTCGACACGCTGGACTTCAACGGGGGGTCCTTCTTCGATCCGGGCGCCGAGCCGACGCCGATCGACCCGACCGATCCCGACCCGGGCACGCCCAACGCCTCGGTCGACAGTCTCGACGCGATCCGCACGATCTACGGGGTCAGCTTCTCCTACAACGAGCGGATAAACTCCCGCGACACCTCCAACGTCGGCTTCACCGTGCAGCGGCGCGACTTCGTCGATGGCGGGCGGAGCCAGACCCCCTCGAACCAGTTCTCGATGGCGACGGGATGGCAGCGGCAGATCTCGTCGCGCCTCGCGGCCGGGCTGAGCTTCAACGGCAGCCTGCTGAAGGCCGAGGGCGAGCTCGACACCGAGACCTACACGATCAGCCTGTCGCCGAACCTGACCTACGCGGCCACGCCGAACCGCACCTTCAACCTGTCGGTGGGCCCGCAGTACTCGATCTCCGACCGCAAGCAGCGGCTGCCGGGCGGGGGGCTCGCGCCCGACGTCGGCTACAGCCTGGGGCTGCGCGTGGCGGCGGGGATGAGCTACGCCTACGACAACGTGCGGACCGCGTTCTCGCTGAGCCAGGACGTGTCGCCCAACGACGACGGCGACGCGGTCAACCGCACCTCGATCAGCGCTTCGCTGACGCAGCGGATCTCTGCGACCAGCTCGCTGACCTCCTCCATCCGCGCGGGGATCGAGACGCCGCTCGATTCCGGGTCGACGGGCGCCTCGGAGGAAACGCTGGCCGTCGACTACAGGGCTGCGTTCCGGCAGCAGGTCAACACCTTCTCGACGATCGATTTCTCGCTGGGCAGCGGCTATCGCGACGACGGGGCGGACGCCGACGTGGTGATCTCGACCGGGGCCGGCTACAGCTATCGCCTGACCGAGGACACCGGGCTGCGGCTGGCCTACGACTTCCGCATGCCGCTGGGCGACATCGACGACGAGGACGATTCGCATCGCGTCGGCCTGACCCTGACCCACGCTTTCACGCTGCTGCCCTGAACCGCCGCCCCGTCGGGCGGCGCGGGCGCGGCGCGCCAAGGAGACTTCCCGATGAAGGGCATCATCCTCGCCGGCGGCTCCGGCACCCGGCTGCATCCGATCACGCTGGGGGTCTCCAAGCAGCTTCTGCCGGTCTACGACAAGCCGATGATCTACTATCCGCTGTCGGTGCTGATGCTGGCGGGCATCCGCGACGTGCTGGTGATCACCACCCCCCATGACGCCGCGCAGTTCCACCGCGCGCTGGGCGACGGATCCCAGTGGGGGCTGAACCTGCAATACGCGGTGCAGCCCAGCCCCGACGGCCTGGCCCAGGCCTTCGTCATCGGGCGCGAGTTCGTGGGGACCGACAACGTCTGCCTGGTGCTGGGCGACAACATCTTCTACGGCCACGGCCTGCCCGAGCTGCTCAAGGCGGCGCTGACGCGCAAGACCGGCGGCACCATCTTCGGCTACCACGTCCACGATCCGCAGCGCTACGGCGTGGTCGAGTTCGACCGCAGCGGCAAGGCGCTGTCGATCGAGGAGAAGCCGGCCGAGCCGAAAAGCTCCTACGCGGTGACGGGCCTGTATTTCTACGACAACGACGTGCTGGACATCGCGGCCAACGTCGCCCCCTCGCCCCGCGGCGAGCTGGAGATCACCGACGTCAACAACGCCTATCTCCAGCGCGGGGACATGTTCGTCGAGATCATGGGGCGGGGCTACGCCTGGCTCGACACCGGCACCCACGCCTCGATGCTGCAGGCCGGCCAGTTCGTGCAGGTGATCGAGGAGCGCCAGGGCCTGAAGGTCGCCTGCCCCGAGGAGATCGCCTGGACCGCCGGCTGGATCGACGACGCCCAGCTCGAGGCGCTGGCCGCCCCCCTGAAAAAGAGCGGCTATGGCGAGTATCTCGCCCGCCTCCTGCGCCGTCCCCGCTGATCGCCGCGCCTTGATCCCGCGCGCGAGGCGCGGGCGACGCACGGTCTGCGCCGCGCTTGCGGTCGGCGCCCGGGGCCGGCGCCGCCCCCGCCCGCTTCCCCCCGCCGCCCCGCCCCGTTAAGGGGAGAGCCATGGAATTCCGCGCCCGATCCCTCGCCTGCCGCCGCGCCGGGCGCCTCGTGTTCGAGGGGCTGTCGTTTGCGCTGGTCTCGGGCCAGGCGGCGGCGCTGCGGGGGCCGAACGGCTCGGGCAAGTCCTCGCTGCTGCGGATCCTGGCGGGGCTGGCGCCGGCTGCGGCGGGGGCGGCCTCGCTGGACGGGCTGACGCTTGCGCGCGACGGCGAGGCCTGGCGCGAGCGGGTGGCGCTGGCCGGGCATCTCGATGCGGTCAAGCCCGCCTTCACGGTGCGCGGCAACCTCGCCGCCTGGGCCGCCTTCCACGGCGCGCCGCCCGCCCGCGTCGACGCGGCGCTGGAGCGCTTCGGGCTCGAGCGGCTGGCCGAGGATCCCGCGCACTGGTGCTCGGCCGGGCAGAAGCGGCGGCTGGGGCTGGCGCGGCTGCTGGTCACCGCACGGCCGGTGTGGCTGCTGGACGAGCCGACGGTGTCGCTCGACGCGGGCGCAACCGCCGTGTTCGCCGAGGTGGTGCGCGAACACTGCGCGGCGGGCGGCGTGGCGCTGGCCGCGACCCACGTGGACCTCGGGTTTGGCGACACGGTGGTGACGATGCCTGCGCGCGGGGCCGCCGAGGCCGGGCCGCGTCATCCTCTCGGCGCGGCGCCGGCCGGCGCGCCCGCCCGACCCGATCTCGACGACCCGTTTCTTTCGGGAGACTGGCGATGAGCGCCTTCCTCGCCCTGATCCGCCGCGACCTGGCGCTGGCCTTCCGGATCGGCGGCGGGGGACTGCTGAGCCTGGGATTCTTCCTGCTCGCCGCCCTGCTGATCCCGCTGGGCGTGGGGCCCGAGGGGGCGGCGCTCGCCCGGATCGCGGCCGGCGTGGTCTGGGTCTGCGCGCTGCTGGCGTGCCTGCTGTCGCTCGACCGGCTGTTCCAGGCCGATCTCGAGGACGGCTCGCTCGATCAGCTGGCGCTGGGGCCGCTGCCGCTCGAGGCGATCGTGCTGGCCAAGGCGGGGGCGCACTGGATCGCGACCGGGCTGCCGCTGACGCTGGCCGCGCCGGTGATCGGGGTGATGCTGAACCTGGCGCCCGAGGCCTTCCTTCCCCTGCTCGCGGCGCTGCTGATCGGCGCCCCGGCGCTGAGCCTGGCAGGCGCCGTCGGCGCGGCGCTGACGGCGGGCGTGCGGCGCGGCGGGCTGCTGCTGTCGGTGCTGGTGCTGCCGCTCTATGTGCCGACGCTGATCTTCGGAGCGCAGGCGGCGGACCGGGCGGCCACAGGCCTCGACCCGACGCCGGCGCTGGCCTTCCTGGGCGCGGTCACCGCGCTCGCCGCCGGCATCTCGCCCTTCGCCGCCGCCGCGGCGCTGCGGGTGAACCTGCGCTGAGGCGCGCCCGCTCAGACGAAGTTGTCGGCGTCGTCGAGCTGCAGCGCGGTGAGGCCCGCGAACACCGCGAGGCGGCCGCCCGGCGCGTAGATCGCGGCGCCCTCGGCCTCGTCCACGAAGGTCAGGTCCGCGAAGCCGAGACCCGAGAGCTCGACCAGGTCCTCGCCGAGCTGGAAGGCGGTCACGCGGTCCGCGCCCTCGCCTGCGCGCAGGACCACCACGTCGAGGGCGCCGTCGCCGCCGCCGGCCTTGGGGCCGAGCCGCAGAAGGTCCGCGCCGCCGCCGCCGTCGAACCGGTCGGCCCCGCCGCCGCCCGCGATCACGTCGGCGCCCTGGCCGCCGAACAGGAGGTCGTCGCCGCCGCGGCCCTGAAGGCTGTCTGCGCCCCCGCCCCCGGAGATGCGGTCGTCGCCCCGGCCGCCGTCGAGGCGCAGGTCGTCGCAGCCCCCGCCCTCGATCAGGTCCGCCCCTCCCTCGCCGAACAGCGCGTCGGCGTCGGGGCCGCCGTAGAGCCGGTCCTCGCGCCCGCCGCCGCGCAGGTGGTCCTGGCCGAAGCCGCCGAAGATCAGGTCGCGCCCGTCCTCGCCGTAGCCGTAGTCGCGGCCGCCGCCCATGCGCAGGACGTCGGCGCTCTGGCCGGCGAAGATCGAGGAGTCGGTGTCCTCGCGGTCGCGGTAGAGGTCGTTGCCCCCCAGCATGAACACCGTCACCTCGCCCTTGCGCGGCCCGTCGAAGACGCGGTCGCCGTGCTCGGTCAGGTGCAGGGTCTCGATCTGGGTGAAGTGGTCGACGTCGCCGCCGGGCTTGGTCACGAAGCGGCCGCGCAGCTCGACCTCGACCGGGCCGCGCACGGGGTCGAGCCCGCCCTCGTAGAACAGCCGGTCGAGGTGCTCGCCGCCGTCGATCTCGTCGTCGCCGCCGGCGGTGGCGAAGATCCGGTCGCGGAACTGGCCGCCCAGGATCACGTCGTCGTTCGGCCCGCCCGACAGCATCGGGTCGCCGAAATGCGAGCCCTCGACCCGGAACTCGCGCAGGGAAAGGCGGTGGTCGAGCAGGGCCAGACGCTCGGGCCCGGGATCGGCGCCGGGAGCCTCGGCGTCGGGGGGCAGGAGGCCCAGCGGGACCAGCAGCGCGTCGAGCCGGTCGCCCGAGAGGCGCGTGGGCCCGCGGCCCTGCGCGTCGTGGACCGTCGCCGAGATCAGCGTGGCGGGGCCGTCGTCGGGGACGCGCCAGACGACCTCGACCGCGCCGCCCTCGGCGTGCGTGGCCTCCTGCCGGCGCTGGCGGGGGGCGATGACCTCGAACGGGCCAAGCTCGGCGCCGTCGCGGGCGATGCCGCGCAGGACGTCCAGCACCGCCGCAACGTCAAGACGATCGGCGGCGTCGAATGCGAGACTGGGCATGGCTGAAGGCTCCCGAGCGCCCCAGGTGCGGGCGCAGAAAGCCTAGCGCTTGCCTCTCAAGAGGGCAACGTCGTTTCCGTTTCGGAGAAAGACCGGCGTCGATCGACGGATGTGTGCCAGTTATCTCAACGCCCCCCGCGCTCGCCTTCCTCGGCGCCGTCACCCGCGACGGCGTGGCGGTCGCTGAGGGAAAAGCCTTTCTCGTCCGTCTCCGGGAGCATGTCGCACGTATGGATCTCGAGCCGCCCCTCGCCGCCGCCGGCCACCGCAAAGTCAAGCAGCCTCCCGTCATGGGAGAGCGTCGGATAGCCGAACCGGTCGAGGAGCTCCTGGCCGCCCGATATCGACAGCAGGGTGGCCGGGGTGGTCCATCGGTCGGTCCTGCCAGGCCCTGCAGAGAGAACGAAAGACCGCGAGGGCCGCCCGAAGCCGTGGGCAGGCCTAGCCCCCGTCCTCCCCCCCCCCGAGCGGGGAGGGAGACGGGCGCCTCTACGCCCGGGCTTCGCGGCGCATGGGGGCGGAGGCGGGGGCGTAGGTCTCGTCCAGCGCGTAGCCGGCCGAGCGGACGGTGCGGATCGGGTCGCGGTCGCCGCGCCGGTTGATCGCCTTGCGCAGGCGGCCGACGTGCACGTCCACGGTGCGGATCTCGACATAGACGTCCCGCCCCCAGACCAGGTCCAGCAGCTGCTCGCGCGAGAACACGCGGCCGGGGCGCTGCATGAGGACGTCGAGCAGCTTGAACTCGGTCGGGCCGAGGTGCAGGTCCCGCTCGCCCCGGCGCACCCGGTGGGCCTGGCGGTCGAGGATGATGTCCGCGAAGGTCGCCACGTCGCCCGCCAGCGTGGGGCGCGAGCGGCGCAGCACCGCGCGGATGCGGGCCAGCAGCTCGGAGGTCGAGAAGGGCTTGGTGAGGTAGTCGTCGGCCCCGGTCTCGAGACCGCGGATCCGGTCCTCCTCCTCGCCGCGGGCCGTCAGCATGATGACGGGCGTGTCCTTGATCTCGGCGCGGGCGCGGATCTGGCGGCAGATCTCGATGCCCGAGACGTGGGGCAGCATCCAGTCGAGCACGATGAGGTCGGGGCGTTCCTCCTCGATCGCGATCAGGGCCTCTTCGCCGTCGGAAACCAGGCTGACCTTGTGGCCCTCGCGGACCAGATTGTACTCGAGCAGGGCGCAGAGCGCCTCGTCGTCCTCGATGACCATCACGCGGGCCGTCATGGCGCGTCGTCTCCTTGTTGAGCGGCCGCGACCGGGCCGCCGGCGGCGGAGGGCGGCGGCCGCCCTCCCCGGATCGCGTCCTGGCGCGGCGCGCTCAGGCCTGCTCGTCCGAGGCGCCGTCGGCCTCGTCCACGATCGGCTCGTTGCCGTAGCCGCGGGGGGCGCGGGGACGCTCGGCGGTGAGGGGCTCGCCCTCGACCACATACCAGGTCATCTCGGCAAGATGGGTGGCGTGGTCGCCGATCCGCTCGAGGTTCTTGGCCATGAACAGACAGTGGGAGCCGAGCGTGATCGTGCGCGGGTCCTCCATCATGTAGGTGACCATCTCGCGGAACAGGGCGTTGTAGAGCTCATCGACCTCCACGTCGCGCCGCCACACGGCCAGCGCCGCCTGGCTGTCGCGCGCGGCGTAGGCGTTGAGCGCGTCCGAGAGCTGCCGCTGCACCGTGCGCCCCATCCGCACCAGCGAGCCGGCGACCCGCATCGGCCGCTCATGCGCCAGATCGATGGAGCGGCGGGCGGTCGACTTGGCGAGATCGCCGATCCGCTCCAGCGTCGAGGAGGCCTTCATCGCCGCCACCAGCAGGCGCAGGTCGGTGGCGACCGGCGCGCGCAGGGCGATGGTGCGGATCACCAGCTCCTCGGTCTCATGCTCGAGCTTGTCGAGCCGGCGGTCCGAGGCGATCACCCGCTCGGCCTGCGCGACGTCGCGGCGGTCGAGCGCCTCGAGCGCCTCGCTCAGAAGCTCTTCGGCCAGGCCGCCCATCTCGGCGACCTTGGCGCGGACGCCCATCAGCTCCTCGTCGAACGCGGAGACGGTGTGGCGACCGGTTCCCATGGTGGACATGTCTTTGTTCCTGCCTTGCGGGGTCGGGTCAGCCGAAGCGGCCGGTGATGTAATCCTGCGTCCGCTGGTCGGACGGATTGGTGAAGATCTTGGTGGTCTCGTCGTATTCGACCATCACGCCCAGGTGGAAGAACGCGGTCTTCTGGGAGACGCGCGCCGCCTGCTGCATCGAGTGGGTGACGATGACGACCGAGTAGCTCTCGCGCAGCTCGTCGATCAGCTCCTCGACCTGGGCGGTGGCGATGGGGTCGAGGGCCGAGCACGGCTCGTCCATCAGCAGCACCTCGGGCGCGGTCGCGATGGCGCGCGCGATGCACAGGCGCTGCTGCTGACCGCCCGAGAGGCCGGTGCCCGGCGCGTGCAGCCGGTCCTTCACCTCGTTCCAGATCGCGGCCTTGCGCAGCGAGCTCTCGACCACCTCGTCGAGCTCGGCCTTGTTCTTGGTCAGGCCGTGGATGCGGGGCCCGTAGGCCACGTTGTCGTAGATCGACTTGGGGAACGGGTTGGGCTTCTGGAACACCATGCCGACGCGGGCGCGCAGCTGCACCGGGTCGACGCGGGCGTCGTAGATGTCCTCGCCGTCGAGGTTGATCGACCCCTCCACCCGGCAGATGTCGATGGTGTCGTTCATCCGGTTCAGGCAGCGCAGGAAGGTCGACTTCCCGCAGCCCGAGGGGCCGATGAAGGCGGTGACGGTGTTGTCCAGCAGCGCGATGTTCACGTCCTTGATGGCGTGAGTGTCGCCGTAATAGACCTGCACGTCGGAGCAGTGGAACTTCGCATCGTTCTGCACGGCGGTCTTCGCCTCGTTGCTATCGTACATGTTCATGGCCTCCGGGCTCACCAGCGACGCTCGAAGCGACGGCGCAGGACGATGGCGATCAGGTTCATGACCACCAGGAAGACCAGCAGGACGATGATGGCGCCGGAGGCGCGCTCGACAAAGGCCGGATCGGCCCGCTGGGTGAAGTTGTAGACCTGGACCGGCAGGCCGGTCGCCGGCTCGAAGAAGCCCTCGGGCGGCGCGTCGGGATAGTCGCGCACGAAGGCGACCATGCCGATCAGCAGCAGGGGCGCGGTCTCGCCGAGCGCCTGGGCGAGGCCGATGATCGTGCCGGTCAGGATCCCCGGCGCGGCCAGCGGCAGCACATGGTGGAAGGTCGCCTGCATCTTCGAGGCCCCGACGCCGAGCGCCGCGTCGCGGATCGAGGGCGGCACCGCCTTCAGCGAGGCGCGGGTGGCGATGATGATCGTGGGCAGGGTCATCAGCGTCAGCACCAGCCCGCCGACGATGGGGGCGGAGTTCGGCAGATGCATCCAGTTGATGAAGATCGCGAGGCCGAGGATGCCGAAGACGATGGAGGGCACCGCGGCGAGGTTGGAGATGTTCACCTCGATCACGTCGGTCCAGAAGTTCTTCTTGGCGAACTCCTCGAGGTAGATCGAGGCGGCCACCCCGATCGGCAGCGCCAGGAACAGCACGATCAGCATCATGTAGAGCGAGCCGAGCAGCGCCACCCCCAGGCCCGCGGCCTCGGGCCGGTTCTCGGAGGCGTCGGGGGCGGTGATGAAGTCCCAGTTGAAGCGCTGCTCCATCACGCCGCGGTTCACCAGCTCGTCGGCGGCGTTGAGCTGGGCCACGTCGACCTTGCTGTCGAGCGCCGCGCTCTCGCGCGTGACCTTGCCCTTGAGGTACTGGTCGATGCGGGCGTTGGTCAGGAACTCGAACGCGACGGTCTGGCCGATCTCGTCGGGGTTGGCGATGACGTAGTCGCGAAGCTGCGCGTTGGCCGCGCCCGAGACCATGCCCGCCAGCATGTCGGGCGTGATGTCCGGGGCGCCCGACTGCTGCAGATCCTCGGCGAGCGCCGTCAGCGAGCCCTTGATGATCGGGCTGTAGCTGAAGGTCAGGACCTTCGCGATCTCCTCGGGGTCGCGATTGCCCGAGGGGTCGAGCTGCTCGGGCGTCAGGAAGATCTCGGCCTTGATGAAGGTCTGCTGGAAGGCCGGCAGACCCTGCGACAGGATCGAGGTCAGCAGCACCACCAGCGCCAGCAGGCCCGCCGAGACGGCGGCGAGGCCGTAGAGGCGGAAGCGACGCTCGGCGGCGTTGCGCTTGCGGGTGCGGGCGTCGGGCGAGTGCAGCGACTTGGCCTGCCCGCCGGCGTAGCCCGAGGGGGGGATGGCGGCGTCGGTCATTCGTACTGCTCCCGGTACTTCCGCACGATGTAGAGCGCCAGGACGTTCAGCCCGAGCGTCAGGACGAAAAGCGTGATCCCCAGCGCGAAGGCGACCAGCGTCTCGGGGGAGGCGAAGTCGGTGTCGCCGGTCAGCTGGGAGACGATCTTCACCGTCACGGTGGTCATCGCCTCGAACGGGTTCAGCGAGAGGGTGGCCGCGGCGCCGGCGCCAAGCACCACGATCATCGTCTCGCCGATGGCGCGGGAGGCGGCGAGCAGGATCGCGCCGACGATGCCCGGCAGGGCGGCGGGGATGATCACCGCGCGGATCGTCTCCGAGGGCGTGGCGCCGAGACCCAGCGAGCCGTCGCGCATCGACTGGGGCACCGCGTTGATGATGTCGTCCGAGAGCGAGGAGACGAACGGGATCAGCATGATCCCCATCACCAGCCCGGCGGTCATCACCGAGGACGAGCTGTCCCCCAGCCCCAGCGGCTGGGCGAAGTAGTCGCGCAGCATCGGGCCCACGGTGATCAGCGCGAACAGGCCGTAGACGATGGTCGGAATGCCGGCCAGCACCTCGATCAGCGGCTTGGCGACGCCGCGGGTCCTGGGTCCGGCGTATTCGCTGAGGTAGATCGCGGCGAACAGCCCGATCGGCACCGCCACCGCCAGCGCGATGAAGCTGATGTAGAGCGTGCCCCACAACAGCGGCAGGATGCCGAGATCGGAGTTGCCGCGGAAGTTCGGCGACCAGGTGGTCCCGAAGAAGAACTCGGTCCACTCGTATTGCGAGAAGAAGCGCCCGGTCTCGAGCAGCATCGACATCACGATGCCCACGGTGGTCAGGATCGCGATCGAGGAGGCGACGATCAGCAGGCCCATCACCATCGACTCGACGGCGTTGCGGGCGCGGAAGTCGCGGTCGATGCGCTTCAGGGAGAGGACGAACCCGGCGGCGGCGGCGAGGGCCGCGACCGCGTAGACGACCGCCGGCGGCAGGCCGATGAAGCTGGAGGCGAAGGAGCCCACCAGCAGCACGCCGAGGCCGGTCAGGCCGGTGGCCAGCGCCACGTTCCAGCCGTGGTAGTTGAGCAGCGAGTGCAGGGCGCGGATGTCCCCGCCCGACGCGTCGGACGCTTTCCGGCGGCCGAGGAAGTAACCGCCCACGACCGCAGCGGCCAGCAGGACGAAGAATAGCGTGGCGATCATGACCCTCTCGACCCCTCGGGAGACGATGAGGCGGCCCCGCCGGGCCGCCTCTGTGGTTTCGTCAGGTCGTGCAAGACCCGGCGGGTCTTACATCGACTTCTCGTCGGCGATCATCGCCTGGGTGTCGGCGAGCTCGGGGTCGGAGACCAGGCCGTAGTTGGCCAGCGGGCCGTTCGGGCCGGCCACCGCGTCGGAGACGAAGAAGGAGGCGAACTCCTTCAGGCCGGGAACCTCGCCCAGGTGCGCCTTCTTCACGTAGAAGAACAGCGGACGCGAGACGGGATACTCGCCCGAGGAGATGGTCTCGGTGGAGGGCGCGACGCCGCCCATGGTCGCGACCTTCAGCTTGTCGGTGTTGTTCTCGTAGAACGCGAGGCCGAACACGCCCACGCCGTTGGGGTTGGCGTCGATGCGGGCCAGCGTCTCGGTGTAGTCGCCGTCGATGTCGACCGACACGCCGTCGGTGCGGACCGCCATGCAGGCGTCCTCGGCGTCGTCCTCGGACATGCCGAGCGCGCCGGTCATGGTCTCCATCGCGCCGCTCTCTTCGCAGCCCGAGAGGATCACCTTCTCCTCGAACACTTCACGGGTGCCGTGCTTGGTGCCGGGGATGAAGGCCTGGATCTCGACGTCGGGAAGCGCGGAGTCGACGTCCGACCACTTGGCGTAGGGGTTGTCGACCAGCTCGCCGTCCACGACCACCTTTGCGGCCATGGCCTTGTACCACTGGTCGGGGGTGAACTCGGTGAACTCGGGGCCGTCGATCTGGCTGGCGAAGACGATGCCGTCGTAGCCGATGCGGACCTCGATGATCTCCTCGACGCCGTTCTCGGCGCAGGCGGCGATCTCCTTCTCGCGGATCTGGCGCGAGGCGTTGGCGATGTCGATCGTGTTCAGGCCCACGCCCTCGCAGAACTTCTTCAGGCCGGCCGAGGAGCCGCCCGACTCGACCACGGGGGTCGGGAAGTCGAAGTTCTCGCCGAAGGCCTCGGCGACGATCGAGGCGTAGGGCAGCACGGTCGAGGAGCCGGCGACCTGGATCTGGTCGCGGGACTGAGCGGCGGCCGCGCCGGCGGCCATGATGCCGGCCACGGCCAGCGAGATCAGGTTGGTGGCTTTCACGGGTGTCCTCCGAATTCGTCAAGCGACCCGCGCGTCTGCTGCGATGCGCACCGGGTCGGCCGATGCTGGGTACCACCGGCCTGCGCGCTGTTTATTCGCAAAACGCCCAAGGTTTTATGACAGCCCAAGAGGCTGATTCGAAACGGATAATAGGAGGGGTTGCAGGTTATCCCCGAAAACCGCCGTCACAAACGGGGATCCGCGGCGGGACGCCGCGGCTGTCGCGCCGCGGCGTCGCCAAGTTCATGCAATCTTAGACAAATCCGAGACCAGTCGATCCCATTCCGGCTTGGTCTTCTCGAGATTCGCCTGTTTCACCGGCCCGAATCCCTTGATCGCGAGGGGCTGGAGCAGCGCCTCCCGGCACAGGGTTTCGGTGGCCGGAGACAGTTTCGCGGCGACGAGATCGACGAGCTGCTCGGTCTCGCCGACCAGCGCATGCTCCATCTTCCGCTCCTCGGTCCGCCCGAAGACGTCGAGGGGGGTGCCGCGCAGGGACTTCATCCCGGCCAGGATAGCAAAACCCTTCTCCATCCACGGCCCGAACTTCTGCTTGCGCGGACGCCCGGTGACCGGGTCGATCTTGGCCGTGACCGGGGGCGCGAGGTGGTAGCTGACCTTGGCGTCCGGCGCGAAGTCGCGGGCGAGCTGGGCCTTCCAGTCGGGGTGGCGATGCAGGCGGGCGACCTCGTACTCGTCCTTGATCGCCATCGACTTGTGCAGCGCCCGCGCGGCGAGGCGCGAGAGGTCCCGGCGCCCGGGCCAATGCGCCTCCTCCGCCGCCTCCACCTTGGCCAGTTCCTCGCGGAAACGGCGGGCGTAGCGCGCGGACTGGTAGTCGGTCAGGAACCGCTCGAAGCGGGCGACCAGGGCGTCGTAGTCCTCGGTCTGCCACGCCGGCAGGGTCTTCTCGCCGGCCTTCTCCTCGGCGAGCCCCGGCTGGGCGACCAGCCAGCGGCCCCAGCGGAAGGCGGCGAGGTTCATCTCGACCGCGGCCCCGTTGAGGCGAATGGCCCGCTCGATGGCCTCGGACGTCACCGGCAGGGCGCCGGCCTGGCAGGCGACGCCCACCAGCATCAGGTTCGCGCCCATACCGTCGCCGACGAGCTGGGTGGCGAGATAGGCCACATCCTTGACCAGCACCCGGTCGTCGCCGAGCTGACCCTTCAGGCGACCCTCCAGCGCGCCCTCGTCGGCGCGGGCCTCGGGGTTGCGGGCGAAGGCGGGCAGCGGCTCGACCTGGCCATTGGCGATGGCCTGGCCCTGGGCGGGGTCGATCAGGCCCATGGCCTCGTCCCCCGCGCCCACCAGCATGTCGCAGGCGAGCAGCAGGCGCCCCTTGCCCCGAGCCACACGGGCGGGGCGGTCGTCGATCGGCTGCGGGCCGATCTGCAGATGCGACTGCACCGCGCCGTTCTTCTGGGACAGGCCGGTCTGGTCGAGCGTCAGGGCATGCAGCCCCTCGAGCCGCGCGGCCATCGACAGGACCGCGGCCACGGTGACCACGCCGGTGCCGCCGATGCCGGTGATCACGGCGGCGTAGTCCAGCGAGGGGGTGGTCTGCGCCTCGGGCAGCCCTTCGGGCGGGTCGTGGCGGATGCCCTTCTTGCCCAGCAGGGGGTCGGATTCGACGCCTTCCACCGTCACGAATGACGGGCAGAACCCCTCGAGGCAGGAGTAGTCCTTGTTGCACGCCGTCTGGTCGATGCGCCGCTTGGTGCCGAAGGGGGTGTCCAGCGGCTTGATCGCCACGCAGTTCGACTGGATGCCGCAATCCCCGCAGCCCTCGCAGACCAGCGGGTTGATCACCGCGCGCTTGGGCGGATCGGGGAACTTGCCCCGCTTGCGGCGGCGGCGCTTCTCGGCGGCGCAGGTCTGCACGTAGAGGAGGACCGTGGTCCCCTCGACCTCGCGCAGCTCGGTCTGCACCAGCAGGTTCTCGGAGCGGTCCCGGAACGAGACGTTGCCCGAGGGCCAGGTCCCGGTCTCCTTCGTCGCCTCGATGTCGTCGGAGACCACGACCACCTTGCGCGCGCCGATGGACAGCACCTGGGCCGCGATCTCGGCCGGCAGGGGCTGGCCCTCGATCGGCTGGCCGCCGGTCATCGCCACGGCGTCGTTGTAGAGGATCTTGTAGGTGATGTTCACGCCCGAGGCCGCCGCCGCCGCCTTGATCGCGAGCATCCCGGAGTGGGTGTAGGTCCCGTCGCCCAGGTTCTGGAACATGTGCTGGCGGCCGGCGAAATTCGCCCGCCCGACCCAGTGCATGCCCTCGCCGCCCATCTGGGTGAAGAGCTGCGTGGTCTCGGGGGAATGCAGCACCGACATGGCGTGGCAGCCGATGCCCCCGCCCGCGAGGCTTCCGTCGGGCAGCTTGGTCGAGCGGTTGTGCGGGCAGCCCGCGCAATACCACGGCGTGCGCGGCATCGCGGGCGCATTGCCGGTCAGCTTCGGCGGGGCCGGCGGCCGGGTCTCGGAGACGCCGAGGTCCGAGGCCTCCCGGCTGATCACCTCGGCCACATGCTCGGGGCTCAGCTCGCCGAAGTCCTGCACCAGGGGAGAGCCGCCGGCGTCGCGCTTGCCGGTCAGGATCGGGCGCGGGCCGGGGGCGTTGACCAGCAGGTGCGCGAGCTCCGTCTCGACGATCGCGCGCTTCTCCTCGATCACCAGGATCTGGTCGTAGCCCTGCACGAATTCGAGCAGGCTCGCGGGTTCGACCGGCCAGACCATGCGCATGCGGAACAGGCCGATGCCCGAGGCCGCCGCCCGCTCCGGATCGAGATCCAGCAGCTTCAGCCCCGCCATGGCGTCGCCAAAGGCCTTGCCGACGGCGACGATGCCGAGGCGCTTGTTCCCCGTCGGCTCGAACACCGGCTCATTGAGCCGGTTGGCGCGGGCGTAGTCCTTCACGGCCTGCATCCGCACAGCCATGCGGCGCTCCTGAACCACGTAGGGCAGGAAACCGCCGGTGTTGTGCAGCGGAACCTCGAAGCCCGGCAGCGGCGGCAGCACCGGGGTCGGGCGCAGCCGATCCAGCGCCACGGTCGCGGCGCTGTCGGCCACGTCGGTGACGATCTTCATCGAGGTCACGGCCCCGGTGTGCCGCGACATGGCGAAGGCGTGCAGGCCCAGCGGCACGATCTCGTGCACCGAGGCCGGATACAGAACCGGCACCGAGACATGGATCATCGCCTGCTCGGACTGGTGCGCGGTGGTCGAGCTTTTCGACACCGGGTCGTCGCCCAGCAGGTAGATCGTCCCGCCCTTGGGATGCGCGCCGGCCAGCGCCCCGTGCTTCATCGCATCGAGGCTGCGGTCGACCCCCGGCCCCTTGCCGTACCAGATCGAGAACACGCCCTCGACGGAGGGATCCTCGGTCGGGCCCAGGCTCTGCGTGCCCGAGATGGCGGTGGCCGCCAGGTCCTCGTTCAGGCCGGGGTTGAAAACGATGTTGCGCGCCGACAGCTCCTCGGTCGCGCGGACCAGCTCCTGGTCGAAGCCGCCGATGGGCGAGCCGCGATAGCCGGAGATGTAGCCCCCCGTCTTCAGGCCGGCGTCTTTATCGACGTCCGCCTGTTCCAGCGCCAGGCGCACCAGCGCCTGCATGCCGTTCATCAGGGCCGCGCCCTTCGAGACACGATACTTGTCGGTAAGGGCGACCTGGGCGTCCAGCGGAGCCATCCGCGCCTCCTCCCTATTTAGGTCGTGGATGCTGACTAATATAGACCGGCATCGATCACATGCAAAAGGATTGTCCGGCCAATGGCGCGGCTCTGCAAGCGGGGAAGTTGTATTGCGGGCCTGACGGGCTCGTGATCGTCGCCGCGCTCGCCGCCGGACGAGGCGCGCTAGCTTGGCGGAGATGACCCTGCTCCGCACCCTCGTCGCGCTGGCGGCCCTCGCCGTCGCCGCGCCGGTTTCGCCGCTCGTCGCGCAGGCGCTGGACCGTCCCGGCACGATCCTGATCATGCGTCACGCCCTGGCGCCCGGGGTCGGCGATCCGTCCGGCTTCCGCCTCGACGACCCCTCCACCCAGCGCAACCTCGACGCGGCGGGCCGCGCCCAGGCCCGCGCCATCGGCGAACGGCTGCGCGCGGCGGGCTTCGACCCCGACCGCGTCCTGACCAGCCGCTGGCGCCGCTGCTCGGAGACCGCCGAGCTTCTGGACCTCGGCCCGGTCGAGCCCTTCCCCGCCCTCGATTCCTTCTTCGGCCGGCGCGAGCGCCGCGCCGAGCAGACCGAGGACCTGCGACATTTCCTGGCCGACCTGCCTCCCGACCACCGCGTGATGCTGGTCACCCACCAGGTCAACATCACCGCCCTGACCGGCGTCGTCCCCCGCTCGGGCGAGATCCTGTCCCTCGCCGTCGGCCCCGAGGGCGAGGTGGAGGTGCTGGAACGAATCCCGCCCCGCTAGCGGCCCCTGCCCGCCTCGCGCCCCCGCGCCGACCTCCGCCCCGCGCCGCGGTCCGAACGCCCCCCACGGACGCGCCCGTCGCCGCGGCGCTTCCCGCACGAAAAACCCCGCCCGAAGGGGGCGGGGTTTCGCAGGTCCGGCCGGGGCCGCGACGCTTACATGGTGCGCTCGACCATCATCTTCTTGATCTCGGCGATGGACTTCGCCGGGTTCAGGCCCTTGGGGCAGGTCTTGGCGCAGTTCATGATCGTGTGGCAGCGGTAGAGGCGGAACGGATCCTCGAGGAAGTCGAGCCGCTCCTGCGTGGCCTCGTCCCGGCTGTCGATCAGCCAGCGGTAGGCGTGCAGCAGCGCGGCCGGGCCGAGGTAGCGGTCGCCGTTCCACCAGTAGCTGGGGCAGGCGGTGGAGCAGGAGGCGCACATCACGCACTCATAGAGCCCGTCGAGCTTCTTGCGGTCCTCGATCGACTGACGCCACTCCTTCTCGGGGGCCGTCGTGTGGGTCTCGAGCCACGGCATGATCGCGGCATGCTGGGCGTAGAAGTGGGTCAGGTCGGGGATCAGATCCTTGACCACCGGCATGTGCGGCAGCGGGTAGATCTTCACGTCGCCCTTCACCTCGTCCAGCCCGTAGATGCAGGCCAGCGTGTTGATCCCGTCGATGTTCATCGCGCAGGAGCCGCAGATCCCCTCGCGGCAGGAGCGGCGGAAGGTCAGCGTCGGATCGATCTCGTTCTTGATCTTGATCAGCGCGTCCAGGATCATCGGCCCGCAGGTATCCATGTCCACGAAATACGTGTCCACCCGCGGGTTGGCATCGTCGTCCGGAGACCAGCGGTAGATCTTGAACGCCCGAACATTGGTCGCGCCCTCGGGCCGCGGCCAGGTCTTGCCCACCGTGACGCGGGAATTCTTGGGCAGATTGAACTGAACCATGGCGTGTGGCTCCTCAGCCTTTTCGATTCGATGGGTCGCTCGAAGGGTTCCGGGTCACTCGAGTATCTTGGGCCCCGACTTTATGCTTTCCAGGTACCGTCGGCTTTCGCCCGGCTCCTGGGCCATCCAAGCAGCGACCTGAAGGGCGCGCAAAGGCTTCGGCTTCCCGCGCCAGGCCTCGAACGCCTCGCGAATGGGGCCGTCGATCGCCTGGATCCACTGATCTAGCATCGCGGCCTCGCTGTAGGCTTCGCGCCGACGGCGGCCGTTCTCTATCATAGCTAGGTACAGGGCGGGATCCGCCTGCAGGCGGTCTATCGCGTCCAGCGCATCCTGAGGCGTGGTCGTCTCGACATAGTCGAGCTCGCTTTCCCGCATCTCCTGGAACGCAGGCTCCGGGCCGAGCAGGGCAGGCGAGTCGCCCCACCAGGCGTTGACCAACTTGCTGCCGGGCTTGGCCCTCGCGAAGTTGACCGAGATATTGCGCACCGCGATGGTGACGTCGCAGGCTGAATAGTCCGCCCAGTCGTCCTCGCCGCCACCGGAGGGCATGGCCTCGCTCGCATCCAGGACGACATTGCGTCGGGCCAGCGCCTCGCGGAAGGCGTCTGAGCGGAAATCCGGGTCCAGGTTCGGCAGCAGGCCCTTGTAGCCCAGCACCTTGATGTCCGTGCCGCGGGCAGGATCGCGCGGAATGATTCCCGGTTGAAGCCAGGTGGGCAGGTAGATGCCGCCGGCTCCGGGCTCGCAGCGGTCGTTGTGGCGAATGACGATGTTCGCAAGCCGGGATTCATGGTGATCGCAGCGAGCCAGCACGACGAAGGCGTCGAAGGACCGGTTCCTGCGGCCGATCACCTGCACCGAGCTGATGTTGATACGGTTCGGCTCAACGCGATCGGACAGCGTCACCGGGTAGCCGGCGGCGCGCATCACGCAAAAGGTGCGCAGCACCCAGGTGTCGGTGCAGTTGATGCAGCGCCTGGCGATTGTCGCCTCGTCGAGCCTCGCGTCCGGATTCTCCCGGATCTCTGGCCAGACGCGATCCCATGCGCACACAAAATTCACCGGGTGGGCAAGCGCGGGCCCTTGAGCTTCAGACGGCACGGTCATTTTCTGGGTGGAACTCCGTCAAAATAGCTTTCCATCAACCGGTCCCGAAGCTCCCTGGCATGACCACGAGCGGTCATGACCCGGCCCCGCCCTTGCGCGCGACGAACAGCGTCTCGCCGCGCTGAAGGCCGAAGCGGAGCACGTCCGGTTCGACCGCCGTGAAATCCTCGACCGCGAAGCCGGCCTGCGCGAGGCGGTCGCGGAAGTCGCGGCCGTAGAAGCGCAGGTGGAGCGGGTCGGTGTAGTAGGCGCGCCGGTCCTCGTCCGAGGTCCAGGCGGGGTTCTCCAGCGTCTCGGCCCAGCCCTCGACCAGCGGCACGGTCACCAGGAACAGGCCCCCTGGCGCCAGCACGCGGCGCAGCTCTGACAGCGCCTTGCGGTCGTCGAGATGCTCGAGCACGTGGTTGGCGATGGCGACGTCCCAGCTCGCGTCGGGCTGGTCGATCGACTCCATGTCGAGATGCAGGTCATGGCCGGGCAGGATGTCCGCCGTGGCGTAGGCGCCGGCGAGCGGGCGGACCACCGCGGTCAGGACCGGCTCGGAGGCGAAGTGGAGGACGCGCCGGCCCTCGATCGCCGCCGCCCCGCCGCGGTCGAGCCACAGCTTGAACAGCCGGTGACGGGGCCGGCTGTCGCAGGACGGGCACCAATTGCCGGGCTTGGTCCGCACCGGGCTGAACCGGCCCTGGTAGCCGCACAGGCAGCAGTCCCGGGACGGACCCTGCGCCGCGAGACGCGCCAGGTGCTCGACCGCGAGCCGGGCCCGAAGGTCCAGCTTCTCGTCGATCTCCGCCTGGCTGCGTCCAAGGGGCTGGGCTCTTTCCATGGAAATTACGTGCCCTCTTGACTGCCTAAAGAACTCGCTGCGCGAGCCACATCCGGCTTCGGCCTGCGCGAGGCGAGCACTGTCTCGAGGATCGACGAGATTGATTGCGCCGCAACCTCGGTCGTCAAATTCGCGCGGAACTTGACATCGGCGGCATCTGCAATCGCCTCGCGAGCAGCCGGATCGTCAATCAGTCTCAGGATCGCAGCTACCCAAACAGCAGCGTCGTTGGATACGACACCTGACGAATTGTCAAAGAGGCAAGCGTGATCCGCCTCATCGCTGCAAATCACGGGAGTCCGCGCCGAGAGATAGCCCAACACCTTGCCGAACGACTTGCCACGGCTGAACGGGGTTACAGTACGGATCGCGGATAGACCAACCGCAGTATCGCCTAGAGACTCAAGAAACAAGTCATAGGGCATAGCTGGCAATAACTCTAGAGATACGCCCGCACGTCGCAACCGTTCTAGTCGGGGGTCATCTTCAGCCTCTCGCCAGTCATAGAGGCGAAGAGCAGTCCCGGGCCGCGAAGCCGCCACCTGCTCCATTACCTCCGTCACAAAGGCAAGTTCCGCCAAGTATTTTGCTGGATTTGTTTGCGCCCAGACGACAAGCGGCTTCCTCTCGGTATGAGCTGGAATGAACCGGCTATCGGGGGGTAACGGCGTTCCCGTCCAAACGACTTCTGTTCTGGAGCTGTACTGCGCCGCCCAGTCCCTGATGTGGCGGCTCCCGCAAATGACTGCGTCTGCCTGCCGAGCCAAGGCCTGCATGGAAGCCTCAAATTCAGGGTCAACAAAGTCCGCATCATCCAGATCGTAGAGAAACGGAATATCTCCCAGGTATTCCACTCTGTTCAGCGGATGGCGCGACTGTTGAACAAAGAGCACATCTGGCCGCCAGGCCCCGATTACGCGGCGGCGTTGGGCGAGCGACAGATGTTTGGGCACGACCAGCACGCTCCATCCCATTGGACGGAGGCTCTTCGCAACTTCGTATGCTCGCAGGAGCGACGACTGCACGGGAGCATCAGACGGGAGGAACAGCACTCTGCCCTTCACACCAGTCTGAACCATATGCGGATAGAGCGCGGCTTCCCGGGCCAAGCGTCCGGCGAGACGGCGCAAGCGGCGCGCAACTCCAGGCGGATTCGAGGGGGACACGCGCCAGGCTTCCACGTCAGCTTTCCTCAGTAGACCCGCGCCTTGGGCGCGATCTTCTTGAGGTCGATGCCCCCCTCGTCGAGGGTGGTCAGCGGGTCGAGCACCACCGAGCGATAGTCGAGCGTCACCGCGCCGTCGTCGGCGACCCAGGCCAGCGTGTGCTTGCGCCATTCGGTGTCGTCGCGGTCCGCGTAGTCCTCGCGGGCGTGGGCGCCGCGGCTTTCCTTGCGGGCCTCGGCGCCGACCACGGTGGCGAGCGCGTTGGGCATCAGGTTGTCGAGCTCCAGCGTCTCCATCAGGTCGGAGTTCCAGATCAGCGAGCGGTCCGAGACCTTCACGTCCGAGAACGCCGTGCGGATCTCGGCCATCTTGCGGCAGCCGTCCTGCAGCGTCTCCTCGGTGCGGAAGACGGCGGCGTCGGACTGCATGGCGCGCTGCATGTCGTCGCGCAGATCCGCCGTGGGACGGGAACCGGAGGCGTTGCGCAGGTGGTCGAAGCGGGCCATCGACTTCTCGCAGGACGCCATGTCCAGCTCGGGCACCGCCGACTTGGGATCCACCACCTCGCGCGCCCGGATCGCGGCGGCGCGGCCGAAGACCACCAGGTCGATCAGCGAGTTCGAGCCCAGGCGGTTGGCGCCGTGGACCGAGGCGCAGCCGGCCTCGCCGACGGCCATCAGGCCGGGGACGATGCTGTCGCCGCCGTCGGGACCCTTGGTCAGGACCTCGCCGTAATAGTTCGTGGGGATGCCGCCCATGTTGTAGTGCACGGTCGGCAGCACCGGGATCGGCTCCTTGGTCAGGTCCACGCCCGCGAAGATCCGCGCCGACTCCGAGATGCCCGGCAGGCGAAGCGCCAGGGTCTCGGGCGGCAGGTGGTCGAGGTGCAGGTGGATGTGGTCCTTGTTCGGCCCCACGCCGCGGCCCTCGCGGATCTCGATGGTCATGCAGCGGCTGACCACGTCGCGGGACGCGAGATCCTTATAGGTCGGCGCGTAACGCTCCATGAAGCGCTCGCCCTCGGAGTTGGTCAGGTAGCCGCCCTCGCCGCGGGCGCCTTCCGTGATCAGGCAGCCCGAGCCGTAAATGCCGGTCGGGTGGAACTGCACGAACTCCATGTCCTGGAGCGGCAGGCCGGCGCGGGCCACCATGCCGCCGCCGTCGCCGGTGCAGGTGTGGGCCGAGGTCGCCGAGAAGTAGGCGCGCCCGTAGCCGCCGGTCGCGAGCACCACCATCTTGGCGCGGAACCGGTGGATCGTGCCGTCGTCGAGCTTCCAGGCGATGACGCCCGTGCAGCGCCCGTCCTCGGACATGATGAGGTCGGTCGCGAAATACTCGATGTAGAACTCGGCCTTGTTCTTCAGGCTCTGCCCATACAGCGTGTGCAGGATCGCGTGGCCGGTGCGGTCGGCCGCGGCGCAAGTGCGCTGCACGGGCGGACCCTCGCCGAACTCGGTCGTGTGGCCGCCGAACGGGCGCTGGTAGATCTTGCCCTCTTCGGTGCGCGAGAACGGCACGCCGTAGTGCTCGAGCTCGTAGACCGCCTTGGGCGCCTCGCGGGCGAGGTACTCCATGGCGTCGGTGTCGCCGAGCCAGTCGGAGCCCTTCACCGTGTCGTACATGTGCCACTGCCAGTGGTCGGGACCCATGTTCTGCAGGCTGGCCGCGATGCCGCCCTGCGCCGCCACGGTGTGCGAGCGGGTGGGGAACACCTTGGTGATGCAGGCGGTCTTGAGCCCCTGCTCGGCCATGCCCAGCGTTGCGCGGAGCCCGGCGCCGCCGGCCCCCACCACCACGACGTCATAGGCGTGATCGACATATTCGTAAGCGGCCATGGCTGGTCCTCTGCTTTGGCGCTTGCCGAGCTGCGCGCGCGCCTCCGCTGCGGGAGGCGCGGCGGGCGTCAGCCGGCGAAGGCGATCTTGGCGACGGCGAACACGCCGATCAGGCCGAACAGCGCGCAGAACAGGGTGTTCGCGAGCAGCGCGGCCGTGCGGACGCCGGAGTTCGAGACGTAGTCCTCGATCACCACCTGCAGACCCAGCTGCATGTGGCGGAACCCCACCGCGATCAGCAGGATCAGCATGATCGCGTTGAACGGGCTGGCGTAGATGGCGCGCACCTCCTCCCAGGAGGAGCCGATGGCGGCGTCGAGCGGCCAGATCGCCAGGATCAGGATCGGGATCAGCGCCACCGCGGTGACGCGCTGGGTCCAGAAGTGGCCGGTGCCCTCCTTGGCGGAGCCGAGGCCGAGGACGCGGCCGAAGTCGGTCTTGTAGCTCATGACGTCCCCTTCCCTCAGAAGATCCAGACGATCAGCGTCAGCACCACCGAGGCGGCGACGGTGACCTTCCCGGCAAGCTCGGCCCGATCGACCTCGAGCATGTAGCCCGTGTCCCAGATCAGGTGACGGATGCCGTTGCAGAAATGGTAGAGCAGCGCCCACAGGCAGCCGAACAGCACCAGCTGGCCGAGCCAGGAGGTGACGACCCAGTCGGCGCTGGCGAAGGCTTCGGGTCCCGTGGCTGCTCCGAGCAGCCACCACACGATCAGGATGGCGCCGATCGCCATCGCGCAACCGGTGATGCGGTGCACGATGGACAGCATCGAGGTCCATTGCGGCCGATAGTACGGCCCGATCATGAAGGGGGAAAGCGGGCGGTTGCCCCGGTTCACGTCGGCCATTGCGACCCCTTTCGTTTCTCCCGGCGCGGGGGCGCGGACGGCATCGGTTCGACGGCGCGCAACCCCTGGCTGGCGTCTGCATACCGCGTCGCTTCCCGGCATGAAAGCGTCCCGACGTCGCTGGCGGACGAAAAAATATGTCGCGACCGGGGTTCCCCGGGGTTTTGTGATCACGGATTTCCGGTTGTGATCACAAATTCCAGGAGCATTGTCGACTGACCGGCGGCCAGCTCAGAATCGCTGCCGCAGGCCCACGGTGAAATACTGCGCCCCGCCCGAGACGCCGTTGAACAGCCAGCTGTCGCCCCACAGCATCTCGCCGCCCGAACGGTGGTGGAAGCGCACCACCACCTCCGAGCGCTTCCACTCGGGATGGGCCAGCGTGATCTCGGGCGCGAGGTAGTGCAGCAGGTTGTTGCCGTTGGTGGTGTCGCCGCGCTTGAGCTCCAGCGCGGTGACGTCGGTGGCGTAGTTCAGCCCGGTGTTGATCGCGATCGAGGTGCGCACATGGTCGTTCCAGGGGAACGCGGTCCAGCGGGCATAGCCGCCGACCCAGAACTCCACCGTGGATTCCAGCCCGAAGCGCTGGGCGACGCCGACCTCGGCCTCGAGGTCGATGACGTCGAACAGCGTCGCCACCCGGCGCGAGCCGGCCAGCGTGATGATGTAGTCCTCGGCGAACTCGTACTCCCAGGGGCCGGTCGGCTCGCCATAGAGGAAGATGTCGGACATGTTGGTCTCGACGAACTTGCCGACCGAGAGGGTCACCGCGCATTCGCCGCCGCAGACGCTGTCGACCTGCGAGAAGCTCAGCCAGCTGGTCGGCGCGTAGCCGTCCGCGCGGCGCTCGGCGAGCGGCGTGACGTTGGCGGGCAGCACGGTGAACGGGCCGTCGGCGCGGGCGGGCGCGCCCTGGCCCGCCAGGGCCGCGAGCGTCGCGAGGGCGAGGAACGCGCCGCGAAGGGGCGCGCGGAAATCGATCGACACGTTACAGGCTCCAACCACCGGGTCCGCGGGACCGTAGCCTCCGCGTCCCGCGCGCGACACCCCCCTGCGGCGACCCCCGGGGCGGCCGCGCGCACAGGTCGCGCCCCTCGCGCCCTCTCCCGCCGGTCAGCGTCCGCGAAGGCTCTCCCAGTCGGTGGCGAAGCTGAGGGTGGCGTTGACCCGGAGGTCCCCCGCGGTGGTGTCGTGGACCCGCAGATCGGCCGCGACCCCGCCCTCGAACGCCCGCCCGACCCCGAGGTTCCAGTCCGCGTCGCCGTCGTCCTCGAGATAGGCCCCCGCCACGCCCGAGACGTAGAAGCCATCGCCCAGCGACACCGAGGCGGCCAGCATCCCGTAGCGGTCGGCGTCGCCGCGGTCATAGTGGAATTCGGCCCCCAGGCGCAGACGCTCGAGCGGCGAGGCGTAGCCCTTGATCACCAGCTCGCCGCAGCAGTCGCCGGTGTCGGTGTAGAAGAAGCGGGCGGCGCGCAGCTCCCAGTCGACGGGGCCGAGGGCGAAGCGGTAGCCGGCCGCGAGGTCGATCTCCACCGCGCGGGTCCCGAAATCGACGTTCGAAGCGGAGACGCTGCCGTAGACGCCGCGCCAGCCGAGCTCGGCCCAGGGCTGCACGGCCGGCTTGTCGTCGCTCTGCGTTACGCCGCGGAACAGGTAGTTGCTGGTGAAGCCGACGCCGAGATCGAGGGTCGGCGCGTCCTCCTGCGCGGCCGCGGGCGCGGCGGCCAGCCCCGCGACGAGGATCAGAGCGAGGCGAGGCGGGGCGCGGCGGGGCATCGCGGCCTCCATGGCTGCGGGGTCGGGGGGCGCCCTGCGCAGGACGGCGACCCGACCACTTCACCAGAGGGCGCCGGTTGCGGCAACCCGTCCGCCGCCCCGCGATCACATCGGGCAGAGCGCCCAGACGTCGAGGTCCAGCAGGACGTTCCCGGCATACTTGCCGTCCTCGCCGCGCAGGGGGGCGGGGGTCGGGTCGTCCTTGACCGCGGCGAGACGCAGGCGCAGGGCGCCGACGCCCGGCGCCGTGGTCTCGGCCTTCTCGAGCACCTCCGACCAGGCGTAGACGGTGTCGCCCGCAAAGCAGGGGTTGGCGTGGGAGCCGGCGTTGATCGCCACGATCGTCTGGGCGTTGGCCAGCCCGTTGAACGACAGCGCGCGCGCCAGGCTGATGACGTGGCCGCCGTAGATCAGGCGGCGGCCGTCCTCGCGGAACTGGGCGTTGAAGTGCACCTTGGCCGTGTTCTGCCACAGGCGGGTGGCCATCATGTGCTCGGCCTCCTCGATGGTCACGCCGTCGACATGGTCGATGCGCTCGCCCACCGTGTAGTCGCCAAAGCGGTGCGGCTCGCCCGCCGCGGGGAAGTCGTAGCGCGAGAAGTCGAGCCCGGCGGGGATCGCCAGCTCAGAGGCGGGCACGACCGCGCGGAGCTCGGGGACCACCGGCTCGGGCGCCGGGGCGTCGAGGTCGTTCTTGCGCACCATCACCCAGCGCACCCACTCCAGCGCCGCCTCGCCCTCGGCGGTGCGCGCGACCGAACGCACCCAGACCACGCCGGACTTGCCGTTGGAATTCTGCCTGAGCCCGATGATCTCGGTCTGCGTCGAGAGCGTGTCGCCGGGATAGAGCGGCTTGAGGAACCGGCACTCGGCATAGCCGAGGTTCGCGACCGCGTTCAGAGAGATGTCGGGCACGGTCTTGCCGAAGGCCACATGGAAGCCGACCAGATCCTCGAGCGGCGAGCGCGGCAGCCCGCAGGCCTGCGCGAAGGCGTCCGAGGAGGGCAGCGCGAAGCGGGTGGGATAGAGCGCGGTATAGAGCGCGCGATCCCCCTCCGTCAGCGTGCGGGGCGTGGCATGGCGGATCACCTGCCCGACCGTGAAATCCTCGAAGAAATACCCGGGGTTGGTCTTGGAGGCGGTCATGCGCGGGCTCCGTCGCTGGGGGAAAGGGGGCGGCGTCGCTGGGGCGCCCTGTCGGGGGCGCACAATAATCTTGCGCGGCAAGGGCGCAACCCGCGCCGATGCGTGCGCGCAGAGGCCGCGGCGCGGGCGAGGTCGGGGGTTAAGCTCCGGGGACGATCTCGGGCGGGCTCCGGGGGCGAGCTCCGGGGACCACGTCCGAGCACACCCTCCCGCAGGCGACGTCCGGAGGCCCCGCAGGCGACGTCCGGAGGCGGCCCTCAGGGCGGCGCGCCTCCCCCACCCCCCGCGCAGGTCCAGCCAAGCCCGCCCGCAGGGCGCCTGTAGACCGATTGTTGAAAGGGGGGAGATCGCCGAAACGGCGCCCCCCGCGCAGGGACGCGCCGCACCCGCCTGTCGGAACCCCGTCCCTCAGGACCCCCGTCCTTCAGAACCTCGTGCGCAGGTTGATCGAGCCGAACACGGCCGGGCCGTCCTGGGCGGCGTATTCCTCGGTGCGCAGGACCTGGGTGAAGCTCAGCTCCACCCGGCCCACCTGCACCGCCACGCCGGCCTGCACGTCGGCCACCAGGCGGTTCGGTTCGACCCCGTCGACGCCGCCCCAGGTGTTGCCCTCGATGAAGATGTTGCGGCCCACGACGCGGCCCTCGACGCCCGCAAAGACATACCAGCCGAAATCGTCCTGGTTGCGGAAGAAGCCAGGCGAGGCCACCGCCGGCCGCACCCGCGGCGGCCCATAGCCGTCCGCCAGGTCCTGGCCCAGCCGCAGTATGCCGCCCGCGGCGATCGAGGTCTCGACATTGCCGAGGCTCGCGGTGATCGAGGGCGCCCAGTCCACCGACAGGTCCAGCGCCGGCAGCGGCAGATCCGCGCCGAAACGCCATTTGCGCTCGTAGACCAGCCGCACGCCGGGCTCGTCCTCGAGCTGGGTGCGCCAGCCCCGCGGCTTCTGGGCGCCGATCACGTCATGCACCAGCGTCTGGGTCCGGTCCGCCTGCGAAGAGGGGCCGACCACCCCGACCTCGAGCGCGATCGTGTCCAGCCGGTCGCCCCGGTCGGCCGAGACGCCGAAGCCCCCGTAGAGGAACCCCGCATAGGGCCGGTCCCCCGGCGGCGGATTGCGCCGCGAGATGTCCGAGGGCGTGTAGATGTTCTGGCCCAGCGTGTAGAACTCGTACCAGTCGTCGGCGTCCGAGAACCAGCCGAACAGCCCCCGCTTGGCCAGTCGCCCCGCCCCCGTCAGGTTGTTGCGCGGCGTCACGTAGTCGAAACGCACGCCGTTGGTGTAGTCCTTGTCGTCGTCGCCGAAGATGTCGTTCTCGAAGGTGACCGAGAGGGTGCCGCGCGCGTCGGCGTCGGCCTGGGGGGGCAGATCCTCGGCCGGCGGCTCCTGCGAGCCGTCGGGGCCGGGCGGGATCTCGGAGGCCTCCGCCGCCGCCGTCGCGCCGGCCTCGCGCGCAGGGTCGAGCGGCGCGGCGGCAAGGCCCATGGCCGCCCCGAGAGGCTCGGCTCCCTCCGCCCGCGGCCCGGCGCCCACCGCCCGCGGCCCCGCCGCTTCCACCCGCGGCCCGGCAAAGGCCGGACCCGACTCCTGCGCCCGCGCGGGGCCGGACGCGGCCAGCGCGGCGGCCAGGAGCAGGCCCGGCAACAGGATCGGCAGGGCGCCGGGACGGGCCGCGGCGAGGGGGGCGGTGGCGGACATGGGTCGCGCTCCGGTCTGAAGTCGGGACCGCGCGGACAGACGCGATCGGGGAAGCGGCGCCGCGCGGGGCGAGCGTCGGAGGGTCGCCGCATCAAGTGGGGGGCGATCGCGGCAAGGCCATGGCCGATCGCGGCGATCGCGGGGCGCCGCGCCGCGCCCGTCCCGGCGGCCCCGCCCCGTTCAGCTTACGTTGCGAAATCTTTCCTTGATCGGCGCGGGCCGCCCCGACACTGTTCGCTCACCAACGAGGGGCGCGTCGCAGTCGCCCCCGGACCAGGGAGGACAAGAATGTCGCTGACAACTCACGCCCGAGGCGCGGTCGTCGCGCTGGCCTCGCTCGCCTTTGCGGGCGGCGCCGTGGCTGGAGAGTGCGTGCACTCCGAACAATGGGGCAAGGACGACACCCACGGCTCGGCCAACCTCGTGACCCCCGAGCGCACGCTCGAGGCGCTGAAACTGGTCAAGCAGGGCGTCTCGGTGCCGCTGGGCATCGTCATCGGGCCGGACACGCCCGCCTTCGCCCCCCGCTCGCTGTCGCTGCAGGTGGTGCAGCCCAACCAGCAGGGCGGCCAGAAGCTGTCGGCCTTCGGCTATGAGGGCAACTACAACGACGACATCCTGCAGACCTGGGTGGGCATCGGCAGCCAGATCGACGGGCTGGGGCATCTCGGCGAGCACGGCTACTACTACAACTGCCTCGACGAGAAGGAGATCAGCGCGATCACCGGCCTGACCAAGCTGGGGGTGCACGACATCCCGCCGCTGGTCGGCCGCGGCGTGGTGATCGACATGACCGAGCACTTCGGCAAGGCCCATCTCGACGCCGGCGAGAGCTTCGGCGAGGAGGAGGTCAAGGCCGCCGCCGAAGCCCAGGGCGTCGAGATCCGCGAGGGCGACGTGGTCCTGTTCTACACCGGCTGGACCTCGGCGATGCTCGAGAGCGATCCGCAGGCCTGGGTCTCGGGCGAGCCGGGGCTGTCGGTCTCGGGCGCGCGCTACCTCGCCGGGCTGAACGTGATGGCCGTCGGCGCCGACACCTGGGGCGTCGAGCCGGTGCCCCCCAAGGAAGGCGAGGGCGCCTTCTATGGCCATGTCGTGCTGCTGCAGGAGAACGGCATCTACATCCTCGAGACGATGGAGACCAAGCCGCTGGTCGAGGCCGACGTGACCGAGTTCATGTTCGTCCTGGGCCAGGCGCGGATCCGCGGCACGGTGCAGATGATCGTCAACCCGGTGGCCCTCTACTGATCGCGGCGACGCCCCGCCGACCGGCGGGGCGGACGCAGGACAGGGAAACGGACGGCCTCGGCCGTCCGTTTTTCGTTCCGGGTCCAGCGGCCGTTTCGCGCCGGGGCAAGCGGCGGCGCGGAGGGCGCACGTCACGGTTGATCGGCGCCAGACGCTGCGTTAACCTTAACTCACTGCTTAATTAAGGGAGTCGCCCCGATGCGGCCCCGCAGGGAGGACCCGATGTTCAGATCGATCCGCGCCGCCGGCGCGCTGATTACGCTTGGCCTTGCCGCCGCAGCCGCCCCCGCGCTCGCCCAGGATTGCGCGCCCTCGCAGTGGGGCGCGGAGGACGAGATCGGCTCGGCGAACCTCGTCACCGCAGAGCGGGTGAAGATGGCAGCCCAGCTGATCAAGCAGGGCAAGACCACCCCGCTCGGCATCGTCATCGACGCCAACACCCCCGCCTATCCGCCCCGCGGCGTGAACCTGCAGGTGGTGCAGCCCAACCACACCGGCGGGCGGGCCATCGATCTGGGCTACGAGGCGACGGCCAACGACGACCTGGCGCAGATCTGGTTCGGCGTCGGCAGCCAACTCGACGGGCTGGGGCATTTCGGCGTCGGCGGCGCCTTCTACAACTGCAACGACTGGGCCGACTTCGCCCCGATCACCGGCCTGACCAAGATGGGCACCCACAACGTGCCGCCGCTGGTCGGGCGGGCGGTGATCATCGACATGGCCGCCCATGCGGGCGTCGAGTTCCTCGAGGGCGGCCACGCCATCCCCCTCTCCGACGTGCAGGAGGCCATCGAGCAGCAGGGCGTCGAGATCCGCGAGGGCGACATCGTCCTGTTCCACACCGGCTGGACCGAGGCCAAGCTCGAGAGCGCCCCGCAGGAGTGGGGCTCGACCGAGCCGGGCATCCTCCCCGACGTGGCCGAGTTCCTGGCCGAGCAGAACGTGATGGCCGTGGGCGCCGACACCTGGGGCCTCGACGTGGTTCCCGCGCCCGAGGGCGGCAAGCTGTTCTTCGCCCATGCCGTGCTGCTGAAGGACAACGGGATCTACATCCTCGAGACGATGAACGTCGGCCCGGTGCTGGACAACGGGGTGAACGAGTTCATGTTCGTCCTAGGCCAGGCCCGCGTCCGCGGCGCGGTGCAGATGATCATCAACCCGGTGGCCCTCTACTGAGCCCCCGCGCGGGCGCCCCCGGGCGCCGGGACGAGACCTCGACGGACGGCCGCCCGCGGCCGTCCGTTTCGCGTTCCCCGGCGCTCTCCGCAACGTGAGGGCCGCGGCGCGGCGCGCGCGATAGACCCCCGGGGCCGTCTCGCCCGCCGGAGCCCGCCCATGCCTGCAAGACCCGCCGCCTCCAGCATTGCCTTCCTGCGCCTGACCGAGGTTCCGCCGGCCGCGATCCTCGCGCAGATGGCCGACCCGCGGGTGAGGGCGCACATGCCGCTGGCGTCCGCCTCTTGGGACCTCGCCGCGGTCGAGGCGCTGGTGGCCGCCAAGGAGGCCTGCTGGCGGCGCGACGGGCTGGGCCACTGGGCGATCCTGGCGAACGGCGCCTATGTCGGCTGGGGCGGGTTCCAGAAGGAGGGCGAGGACTGGGACTTCGGCCTGGTGCTGACCCCCGAGGCCTTCGGCCTTGGCCTGCGCATCGCCGCCCGCGCGCTGGCCTTCGCCCGCGCCGACCCGCGCATCCCCCGCGTCACCTTCCTGCTGCCCCTGTCGCGACGCCGGCTGGGCGCGCTGGCCCGGCTCGGCGCCCATCCGCTGGGCGTGGTCGAGCATGAGGGCGCGGCCTTCCGAAAGTTCCGGCTGGAGACGCCGTCCGGGACCTGATCGGCCGCTTGCGCGCGGGCCCGCCGGCTGTCGCGAACGGTGCGGCCAGGCGCGCGCCGGCATTGACCCGGGGCCTCCTGTGGGCGATCTGCAAGACGGTGGGCGCGGGCTCGCTCAACCCCTGCCGTCGCGCAGGCGCAGCCCCACGGCGCGGACGGCGTGCAGCGGCAGGGAGACGGCCTCGCGCGCCCGGTAGATCGCGCCGCGCCAGCCGGCGGGCGCCTCGCAGGCGGCAGGCTCGGCGGGCATCCCCAGCAGGCGGAACAGGACCAGAGCCCGAGGCATGTGGATCCGGTCGGTGACCAGCACCGCGCGCTCGACCCCCGCGCGGCGCAGGATCGGGATCGAGAGGCGCGCGTTCTCGAGCGTGTCGCGGGCGCGGTCCTCGACCAGGATCGCCGCCTCGGGCACGCCCAGCGCCGCCAGCGCCCGACGCATCGCCTCGGCCTCGCTCAGCGGCCCTGCGCCGGTCGCGCCGCCGGTCACCAGCACCAGGGGCGCGCGGCCGGCGGCGAAGAGGCGGGCCGCCGTCTCGATCCGGCGGGTCAGCGCGGGGCTCGGCCGGCCGCCGGGACGCAGGGCCGCGCCCAGCGCCACCAGCGCCGCAGGGGAGGGCTGGGCGGGCCGTTCCGCGCTCATCGCGGCCGCGTCAGCCGCCGGGGAAGGGCGAGGGGCCGATCAGCCCGTGGATCAGGCCGATGACCAGGTAGACGACCACGGTGATGCCAACCAGGATCAGGTCCTTCTTCGCCGGCGCCGGCGCGGGCTTGACCCAGGCGCCGTCCCGGGCGTTGGTCGCGAAGATCGCCACGATCGCCCACAGGCCCAGCCCCCCGAACAGCGCCAGCGAGGCGAGGTCGCCGTTGACCAGCAGGTGCGCGCCCGCCCAGACGATCGTGCCCAGCAGCATCGGGTGGCGCACGAAGCGCTTCACGTTGCCCTTGGAGTGCGAGGCGCCGAACAGGAACACCGCGACCACCATCAGCAGGTCGGTCAGGTGGATCCCCCAGGCCGGCGGGAACCAGACGTTCACGAACTCCGCCCCGCGGTAGCCGATCACCATCAGCGCCAGCGAGACCAGCACCGCCAGGGAGTAAAGGCCCTTGTAGGGGTTCTCCCCCAGCTTCGCGACCAGCGCGTCGCGCGAGGGTCTGGCGACCAGGGGATAGGTGTGGACGATCCACCACAGGATCAGGCCGAGGATCAGTAGCGTCATGGCTGGCTCCCTCGCGGCTTGGCCGCGGCTGGCAAGTGCGGCGTGGCCGCGGCTGGCAAGTGCGGCGTGGCCGCGGTCGGCTTGGCGGGGCCGGGGGCGTCCGCCCCCGGCCTTGGCTCAGACGCCCAGCCAGCGGTCCCGCAGGGCGGGCGTCAGCTGGTCGGGTCCGCCCGTCCATACGCTGCGGCCCTTCTCGAGGATCACGCAGCGGTCGGCGACGGGCAGCAGTTCCTTCAGGCTCTTGTCGACCACCAGCAGCGCCTGCCCGGCCTGCTTGAGGGCGTGGACGGCGGCCCAGATCTCCTGGCGGATGACCGGCGCGAGGCCCTCGGTCGCCTCGTCCAGGATCAGCAGGCGCGGGTTGGTCATCAGCGCCCGGCCGATGGCCAGCATCTGCTGCTCGCCCCCCGAGAGGGTGCGCGCCGACTGGCGGCGACGCTCGGCGAGGCGCGGAAACAGTCCCTCGACCCGCGCCCGGTCCCAGGGTCCGGGCCGCGCCGTTGCCGTGAGGTTCTCCGCGACCGAAAGATTGGGGAAGCACCGCCGCCCCTCGGGCGCGAGACCCAGACCGAGGCGGGCCGCGCGATGCGCCGGCAGGCCCGCCAGGTCGCGCCCGTCCAGCCGCACCCGTCCCCGCGTCGGCGGCGTCAGCCGGCAGATCGAGCGGAGGGTGGTGGTCTTGCCCATGCCGTTGCGCCCCATCAGCGCCACGGCCTCGCCCGCCGCCACCGAGAGGTCGACGCCGAACAGGGCCTGAGAGGGGCCGTAGAAGGTCTCGAGAGCCTCGACGTCGAGCATGGGGGGCCTTGGGCGGATGCGCTGCGCCCGGACCCTAGCGGAGGCGCGCGCGGATGCGCAACGGGCGCGGTCGGCGCGGGGCCGGCGCCCCTGCGGCGCCTCGCCGGGACGTGAGCGTCCGGCGCCGGGCATCCGCGCCCGCCTCGACCGATCCCGCGGATCGCCGCCGCGCGCGCCTGCGCCGCCCGCCACCCGCGGGCCGGTCCGAGTTTCCCCGCGCGATCCGTCCCGCGCGCCCCCGCGGGCCACCGGGCGCCCTCCCGGGATCGGCGCGCGAAGCGGTCCCCGCCGCGCCTGCGCGGCGCCGGAGGCCCCCGGCCTCCGGGCGCGCCCTTGGCGCGCGGGACCGCGGGGTCCGCAACAGGCGTTGGTCGACGGCCGCTCGGGGCGCCCCGCCGGCGGGGAGGCGCGCCGCTTGGCATCGGGGCCGCGTCGCTCTAGTCCTTGCCTCCGCAATGGAGGACCGCCCATGCCGCTGGCCGACGACGACCTCGAGCGCTACGCCCGCCACATCGTGCTGCGCGAGATCGGCGGCCCGGGCCAACAGGCCCTCGTCTCCGCCCGGGTGGCGGTGGTCGGGGCCGGTGGGCTGGGCTCGCCGGCCCTGCTCTACCTCGCCGCCGCCGGCGTGGGGACGATCACCGTCATCGACGACGACCGGGTCAGCCTGTCCAACCTGCAGCGCCAGGTCCTGCACCGCGACCGCGACGTCGGCCGCCCCAAGACCGACAGCGCCGTCGAGACGCTCGGCGCCCTCAACCCCTCGGTCAAGGTCGTCCCGCGCGACCTGCGCCTCCTCCCCCACACCGCGACCGAGGCGCTGGCAGGCCATGACCTGGTGCTGGACGGCTGCGACTCGTTCGAGACCCGCCGCCTGGTCAACCGGACCTGCGCCGCCCTGCGCATCCCCCTGATCTCGGGCGCCATCGGCCGATGGGAGGGCCAGGTCTCGGTCTTCCGCCCCTGGCTCGGCGGCCCGTGCTACGCCTGCCTGTTTCCGGAAGCCCCCGACCCCGACCTCGTCCCCGCCTGCTCCGAGGCGGGCGTGCTGGGCGCGCTGGCCGGCATGATCGGTTCGCTGATGGCCTCCGAGGCGGTGAAGCTGATCGTGGGGGCGGGCGAGCCGCTCGACGGTCGCCTGCTGCTGTGGGACGCGCTGGACGCGCAGGCGCGAACCATCGGCGTGAAGAAGCGCCCCGGCTGCCCGGTCTGCGCCGCCGCCTGAGGCCTGTCCGCGCGGTCCGCGACGCGGCGCCGCGCGCAACAACCGGCCTCCGTCCCGTCGTCGCCCCGAGCCTCAGCCCAAGGTTCCCCGCCTCAGCTGAAGTGATCGAGGTCCGGATCGGGCGACGACATCCGCGCGCGGCGGAGTTTCGCGACGTCGAGCTTGCGGCGACGCTGCAGTTCCGGCGCCCGCCGCGCGGCGCCGCGGCTCGTCGCGCCCCGGCCGCTGACCATCACGTAGAGGCAGAACACCACCGCGATGCCGCTGAGGATCAGCCCGACTTCCCCGGTGTAGACCGTGGCCATTGCGCCGTCGAGAAACGACCCGCCGCCGCCTCCCGGCGCGGCGCGAACGCCCCCTCCCGTCAGTTGCGACAGCGACGACGCCATGGTCGTGCCCCTCGGCTTCCGCCGAGTCGCGCGGCGGAGATGCAGTGGTCTCCAGTATTGATCGATAATCCGAACAGTCAAGCGATCAGAAATAAACTGTTTCTGAATGGGACAACGAGTTCATATTCAATCACTTGGCGATCACAGGGCGCCCGCGCCGACCTTCCGCAACGTCCGCCAGGGTTGCGGCCGGGCCCGGAGGTTCGCCCGGCAGACGACGATCCGCGGAGGTCTCCGCGCCGCTGACGCCGGCTGCGAAACGCGCGCGGCCCGCCCCGGGGTCGCCGGGACGGGCCGCTGCATCGGTCGGATCGGCCGGGGGCCGAGGGGGCCTCGACCCCGGATCAGAGCATCGCGGGGACCACCAGGTCCGGCGGCCGGTGCCCGTCGGCGAAGGTCTTGATGTTGATGATCACCTTCTCGCCCATCTCGACGCGCCCCTCCTGCGTGGCTGAGCCCATGTGGGGCAGCAGCAGCACGTTCGACAGACCGCGGAGCCTGGGATTCACCGCCGGCTCCCGCTCGAACACGTCCAGCGCGGCGCCGGCGAGCTCTCCGGCCTGCAGCATCCGGGCCAGCGCGTTCTCGTCGATCACCTCCCCGCGGGAGGTGTTCACGATCACCGCCTCGGGCTTCATCAGCTTCAGCCGGCGGGCGTTGAGCAGGTGGTAGGTGGCGGGCGTGTGCGGGCAGTGGATCGAGAGGAAGTCGACCCGCGCCAGCATCTGGTCGAGGCTCTCCCACCAGCGGGCGCGCAGCTCGCCCTCGGTCTGCTGGTGCAGGCGGCGACGGTTGGAGTAGTGGACCTCGAGGCCGAACGCCGAGGCGCGCCGCGCCACCGCCTGGCCGATGCGTCCCATCCCGAGGATCCCCAGACGCTTGCCGGTGATCCGGCGGCCCAGCATCCAGGTGGGGGACCAGCCGCTCCAGGCGCTCTCGTCCTCCATCAGGCGGGCGCCTTCCTGCAGGCGCCGAGGCACCGCCAGCAGCATCGCCATGGTCATGTCGGCGGTGTCGTCCGAGAGCACGCCGGGCGTGTTCGAGACCTGGATCCCCCGCCGCCGCGCCGTCTCGACGTCGATGTTGTCGACGCCCGCCCCGTAGTTGGCGATCAGGCGCAGGTTCGGCCCGGCCTGGCCCAGCAGGCCGGCGTCGATCCTGTCGCCCAGCGTGGGGACCAGCACGTCGGCGCGGCGCACGGCCTCGACCAGCGCCTCGCGCGGGAGGGGCGCGTCCTCGAGGTTCAGTTCCACGTCGAAGAGCTCGCCCATCCGCGCCTCGACGGCGTCGGGAAGCTTGCGGGTCACGACGACCTTCGGGCGGCCGCCGGAAAACGGGGAGGGACGGGCGTCAGTGGGCATGGGCGAAGGCTTCTCCTGGCCGCGAGGATGCGGTAGCCTTAGCGAAAAGGACCCCCGGGGTCCACGGGCGCCGAAACGCGTCCGCGAAAAGAAAATGCGGAACGCGCGGCGATGGCGCAACGATCTGTCGCAAGCGTTCCGGTGGACGCCGAGGTCCGGACCGGGCCCGGCGGATCAGGCGCGGCCCACGAGGAACGGGGGCGGAGCAGGCTTCCGATGACGACGACACGGCGGGCGCGCCATGGCGCGCGGGTTACCGACAGGACCGGGGCCGGAGACGGCCGCCGGGCCCTCTGCGCGCGCCCGGCGGCCCGGCGCCTTGCGGCGCTAACCCTGGCGCTGTCTGCGGCGCTGGCGGCGCTGGCGCCCCTCGACGCCACCGCGGCGGCCGAGGAATCGGAGGCCGAGGCGACGCAGACCGTCTCGGCGATCCGCGTCGGCGAGGACGGCGCCGGGCCGATCACCGGCCTGCCGATGCCGCGCTATGTCTCGCTGAAGGCCACCAAGGCCAACGTGCGGCGGGGCCCGGGCATGACTCATCGCGTCGACTGGGTGTTCGTGCGCCAGGGCATGCCGCTGGAGGTGATCGCCGAGTATGGCCACTGGCGGCGCGTGCGCGACCCCGAGGGGGCCTCGGGCTGGCTGCACTACTCGATGATCCGCGGCAACCGCACGGCGCTGGTGACGGCCGAGACCACCGACCTCCGGCTCGAGCCCACGCCCGGCGCCGCGGTCTCGGCCCGCGCCGAGCGGGGCGTGGTGTTCGAGATCGAGGCCTGCCAGCGCGACTGGTGCGAGGTCGAGAAGGACGGCGTCGACGGCTGGGCCGCCAAGGCCGACCTCTGGGGCGTGGGCCCCGAGGAGGTCTTCGACTGACCTCCGATCCGCCCTCCCTCGACCCGACCTTCCCCGCCGCGCCCTCCCGCAAACGCGCCTCGCGGCCCGGTCCCGGAGTCCTGCCGGGAGGGCCGGCGGGGGCGCTCGACCCTGAGGAGACGGCCATGGGCCACTGGCTGCGCCGGGCGACGGGGCGGCGGCGGGATGCGGTCTCGGACCGGCAGCTGGCGCGCTGGCTGGTGGTGGTCGCGGGGGCGGCCAACGCCGGCGGATTCATGGCGGTGGGGCGCTACACCTCGCACATGACGGGGATCGTCTCGGCGATGGCCGACGACGTGGCGCTGGCGGCGGGAACGGCGTTCCTGGCGGGGCTGGGTTCGCTGGGCGCGTTCCTGGCCGGGGCGGGGGTCTCGGCGATCCTGGTGAACCTGGCGCGGCGGCGCGGGATGCAGGGGGAATACGCCCTGCCGCTCGCGCTCGAGTCGCTGCTGCTGGCGGGGTTCGCGGCCAGCGGGCCGCTGGCGGCCGCGGCGCCCGGAGCGACGGCGGCGGCGACCGTGGCGCTGCTGTGCTTCGTGATGGGGCTTCAGAACGCGGTGATCAGCAAGCTGTCGGGCGCGCGCATCCGCACCACCCATGTCACCGGCATGGCCACCGACCTGGGGATCGAGCTCGGCAAGGCCGCCTGGAGACTGGCCGCGCTGCTGGGCCGGCCTGCGCCGGCCGCAACGCCTTCCGACCCCCCGCCGGTGCGCCCGGACCTCGAGAAACTGCGCACCCATGGCGAGCTGATCGGGCTGTTCTTCGGCTCGGGCCTGGCCGGGGCGCTGGCCTTCCAGCGTTTCGGCGTGGCGGCGGCGCTGCCGCTGGCCGCGATCGCCGGCGCCTTCGCGGCCGGCCCGCTGTGGGAGGACCTTCGGCGCCGCGCCTGAGCCCCGGCCCGCCCGCCGCAGGCCCGGCCCGGGGGGGGCCTCGCCGGCCCCCGTCCCGGGCGCCGTCCCAGCCAGGCCCGCCCGCAGGGCGCCTGCAGACCGTTTGCAGACCGTTTGCAGAAGACGGGGCGCGGGGTCCGCACGCTCTCGGTCCCCCGCGGCCCTCAGCGGGCGCGGAGGCGGATCACCACGTCGACCTTGCAGATCTCGGTGCCCTCGGGGGCGTCGGGCAGCTGTTCGATGCGCACCGAGTCGCGGGGCGCGTCGGTCAGGCGGCCGTCGGCCTCCCAGTAGAAATGGGGATGATCCTCGACCCGGGTGTCGTAATAGCTGCGCGCGCCGTCCACGGTGATCTCGGCCATCAGGCCGGCGTCGGTGAAGCTGCGCAGCGTGTTGTAGACGGTCGCGAGGCTGACAGGGTCCCCGGCGGAGCGCGCGGCGTCGTGAAGGCTTTCGGCGGTGACGTGGCGGTCCCCCCCGTCACCCTTCAGCAGCAACGCGAGCGTCCGCCGCTGGCGGGTCGGGCGAAGCCCGGCCTTCGCCAGCCAGCTGGCTGCCCGAGTGCGCGCCTCGGGTCCGCTTGCGGTCGATAAACTGTCCATGACCGCGTTGCATACAGGGCGAAAGCGCCTGATTTCAAGAGCGTCATGGCCGCGGAACACGTCGCAGCCCCCCGTTCTCCCCGCCCCGGCGCTTGCTTCCCGCTCCAACCCGGTGCTAGGGGAGCGCGACAATGGCGAGAGGCTCGCGCAGGGGGCGCAGGACCAGGGCATGAGCGACGAACGGGCGAACAGCTACGATTACGACGGCCTGATGGCCTGTGCGCGCGGCGAACTCTTCGGCGCCGGCAACGCGCAGCTTCCCGCGCCGCCGATGCTGATGATCTCGCGCATCACCTCGATCACCGAAGACGGCGGAGAGCATGGCAAGGGCCAGGTGGTCGCCGAGTTCGACGTGACGCCGGACCTGTGGTTCTTCCAGTGCCACTTCCTCGGCGACCCGGTGATGCCCGGCTGTCTCGGCCTCGACGCCCTGTGGCAGCTGACCGGCTTCTACCTGGGCTGGCGCGGGATGCTGGGCCGCGGCCGCGCGCTGGGCGTGGGCGAGGTCAAGCTGACCCACATGGTCACGCCGGAAACCAAGCGCCTTCGCTACGAAGTGAACATGAAGCGCGTGATCGACCGCCGTCTGAAGATGGGCATCGCCGACGGGGTGGTTCTCGCGGACGGAAACCCCACCTACGCGGTGAGCGACATGCGCGTGGGACTGTTTCAGGACAGCTGAGTCCGGACGCCGCCGGGGCCTGAAGGGCCCTCGGGGCGCGGTGGCGGGGGCCCCCCGCCAGGACCGCGCCGCGCGCGAGGATCGAGGCACAGGGAGGCCGCTGAATATGCGCCGCGTCGTGATCACCGGACTGGGGATCGTCTCCTCCATCGGCAACAGCGCGCAGGAGGTTCTCGCCAGCCTGCGCGAAAGCAGGTCCGGCATCGTCAAGGCCGACGACTACGCCGAGCACGGCTTTCGCAGCCAGGTGCACGGGGCCCCGCAGATCGACCTGGCCGCCGCCGTCGACAAGCGCAACCTGCGCTTCATGGGCGACGGGGCGGCGTTCAACTTCGTCGCCATGCAGCAGGCCATCGCCGACAGCGGGCTGGAGGAGAGCGACGTCTCCAACCCCCGCACCGGTCTGGTGATGGGCTCGGGCGGGCCGTCGACCAAGAACCTCTTTGCCGCGCACAACATCGTGGTCGAGAAGGGCTCCCCCAAGCGGATGGGGCCGTTCATGGTCACCCGCGGGATGAGCTCGACCAACTCCGCGTGCCTGGCGACGCCCTTCAAGATCAAGGGCGTGAACTACTCGATCACCTCGGCCTGCTCGACCTCGGCCCATTGCATCGGCAACGGCGCCGAGCAGATCCAGTGGGGCAAGCAGGACATCGTCTTCGCCGGCGGCGGCGAGGAGCTGGACTGGACGCTGTCGTGCCTCTTCGACGCCATGGGCGCGATGAGCTCGAAGTACAACGACACCCCCTCGACGGCCTCGCGCCCCTTCGACGCCACCCGCGACGGGTTCGTGATCGCCGGCGGCGCCGGGGTCGTGGTGCTCGAGGAGCTGGAGCACGCCAAGGCCCGCGGCGCCAAGATCTACGCCGAGGTGACGGGCTACGGCGCGACTTCGGACGGCTACGACATGGTCGCGCCCTCGGGCGAGGGGGCCGAGCGCTGCATGAAGCTGGCGCTCGAGACCCTGGGCGACCGCAAGGTGCAGTACGTCAACGCGCACGGCACCTCGACGCCCGCCGGCGACGTCACCGAGATCAAGGCCATGCGCCGGGTGTTCGGCGACGAGATGCCGGTGACCTCCTCGACCAAGTCGCTGACCGGGCACAGCCTGGGCGCGACCGGCGTTCAGGAGGCGATCTACTGCCTGCTGATGCTGCAGAACGACTTTGTCGCCGCCTCGGCCAACATCACCCAGCTCGACCCCGAGCTGGACCCGGCCGAGATCGCGATGGAGCGCATCGACAACGCGGGGCTCGACACGGTGCTGTCGAACTCCTTCGGCTTCGGGGGCACCAACGCGACGCTCGCCCTCAGCCGGTACCACGGCTGAGGACGGACAAGCGATGGCCAGGAGCGACAGCACGGTGGGGCCGCGAGGCTCGCAGAGCAGCCTGATGGCCGGCAAGCGCGGCCTGGTGATGGGGGTCGCCAACGACCACTCCATCGCCTGGGGCGTGGCGCGGGCCCTGCACGAACACGGCGCCGAGCTCGCCTTCACCTACCAGGGCGAGAATTTCGGCCGCCGGGTGAAGCCGCTGGCCGACAGCGTGGACGCCGCGCTGCTGCTGCCCGCCGACGTGCAGGACGAGGCGAGCCTCGAGTCGGTCTGCGAGGCGCTGGACAAGTCCTGGGGCAAGGTGGATTTCCTGATCCACGCCATCGCCTTCTCGGACAAGAACGAGCTGCAGGGCCGCTTCGCCGACACCACCCGCTCGAACTTCCTGAAGTCGCTGGACATCTCCTGCTATTCGCTGGTGGACATGAGCCGGCGGATCCTGCCGCTGATGTCCGACGGCGGCTCCATCGTGACCATGTCCTACCTCGGCGCGCAGCGGATCATGCCGAACTACAATGTGATGGGCGTGGCCAAGGCGGCGCTGGAGGCGTCGGTGCGCTATCTGGCCAACGACCTCGGCCCCGAGGGGATCCGGGTCAACGCGCTGTCGCCGGGGCCGATGCGCACGCTGGCGGGCTCGGCCGTGGGGGGCGCGCGGCGGGTCTACAAGACGGTCGCCGACAACTCGCCGATGCGGGCCAACGCCACGCTCGACCATATCGGCGGCACCGCCATGTGGCTCTGCTCGGACTACGGCGCCTCGACCACCGGCGAGGTGATCTTCGTCGACGGCGGCTACCACGCCATCGGCATGCCCCACCTCGAGAACCTGCCCAAGGTCGAGGGCTGATCCGCAGGCCGGCCGACGGTCGCCCCGCAAAGTCCGTCAGACCCGGTCGCGCCGGGCGGCCGGCTTCTGTCCGGCCCTTGTCCTCGACCCGCTCGCCCCGACGCGTTTCCATCGGTCGGCGCGCAAGGGGAGGCCGGGGATGGGGCGCGCCTTCTCGACCCTGACCCCTGGACTTTCGAACGCCTGACGGCAGCCGTTGGAGGCCTGTCCGACGTGGCGCTCCACATCGCCGCCGTTGGCGGTGAAGACGGCGTCTTGCGGATGCGGCGGGATCATCGATCGGCGCCCGGAACGGGGGGCGTGCAAGGGACGTCCGGCTGCAGCTCGCTGCCGATGGAGGCGGCCGCCCGCGACGGGTTCGAGGCGCCGCTGATCGAGATCCGGCGGGTCCTGGGGGAGCCGGGCCGCCTGGCGGACCCGATCAAGGCGGACATCGCAAGCGCCGCGCTCGACGTTACGTCAAGGATGCCACGCCTCCGCCGGTGCGGCCGGAGCACGGACCCGCCGCGCGGCGGCGAAGCCCGGTCCTCAGCTCCCCCGCGGCTTGGCGCGGGAGGTGGCGTCGGCTTCCCAGGGTCTTTCGGGCCACGGGTGGCGCAGGTACTGGCCGCGCAGGTCGCGGCGCACGTCGGACCAGGCGCCGCGCCAGAAGCCGGGCAGGTCCCGGGTGGTCGCGGCCGGGCGGCGGGCCGGCGACAGCAGGTCCATCAGCAGCGGCGCGCGCCCCGCCGCGGTGCCGATGCACGGGTGGGTGTCGAGGCCGAAGACCTCCTGCACCCGCACCGCGACGGCCGGCGGCTCGCGCCCGTAGTCAATGGGGCAGCGCGTGCCGGTCGGGGCCGTCCAGGCCGCCGGCGCGGCGGCGTCGAGCGCCTGGCGCGCCGGCCAGTCCAGCCGCGCCTCCAGCGCCGAGACGAGATCCAGCGAGGCCAGGTCGTCGGCCCGCCGCATCCGGCCCATGAGAGGCGTCAGCCAGTCGTCCAGCGTCTCCAGCAGAGCGGCGTCCGAGACCTCCGGCAGATCGGCGCCATGGGCGCGCGCGAAGGCGACGCGGGCGCGGAAACGGCGGGCGGCCTCGCTCCACGGCAGCGCGTCGAGGCCCAGCGCGCGCACCCCCTCGGCCATGGCCTCCGCGCGGGCCTCGGGCGGGGCCTCGCGCCAGGGACGGTCGGAGAGCGCCAGCGCCCCCAGCATCCGCCGCCGCCGGGCCAGCACGGCGCGGTCGCGCGGAGACCACTCGCAGATCTCCACCTCGCGAATGCGGGCGGGGAACAGCGCCTCGAGGTCCGAGAGGGTCAGGGGCGCGGCGCGGCGGATCTTTGCCTCGCGCGGGTCGCCGTCAGTGTCGGCGATGGCGAGGAACGTCGGGGCGCCCAGCCCGGAGTCGGGCGGCAGCACCGCCCCCTTGCCCCCGGCCATCAGGTAGCGCGGCGCCTCGCCAGGCTTGCGCTCGGGCCGCTTCATCGCCACGCGGTCGGGGTAGGCGCGGGCGGCGAGCCGGGCCACTGCGCTCGCATCCGGAGGAGCGCCGCGGCCGGTGCGCGGGGCCGGGACGCCCAGGGCGCGGGCGGCGGCGCGGGCAAGGCGCAGGGCCCCTTCGCGCAGGGCGTGGACGCGGCCGCGGTCGGCCTCGATCCCCCGCTCGCGCGACAGGCGGGAGGGGTCGCGCAGCGCCTCGATGCGCAGGACGAGGTCCGCGGGCGCCGAGACCGGGAGCGGGTCCCGCTCCTCCAGCGCGGCGGCGAGTTCGGCGGCGAGGCCGAGGTCGTCGGCTGTCAGCACCATGTGGGCGAGTCGCGGATGAGCCGGCAGCGCGGCCATGCGCCGGCCGTGGGCGGTGGGCAGGCCGGCCGCGTCGAGCGCGTCGAGCCCCTGCAGCAGGGCGCGCGCCTCGGCCATTGCAGGGGCCGGGGGCGGGTCGAGGAACGGCAGGTCCTCGGGCGCGGCGCCCCAGACCGCGAGCTCGAGGGCGAGCGCGGCGAGGTCGGCTTCGAGGATCTCGGGCGGGGGATGGGCGGGCAGCGCGCCCTCCTCGCCACGGGTCCACAGGCGGTAGCAGACGCCCGGCTCCAGCCGGCCGGCGCGGCCGCGACGCTGCTCGGCCTCGGCGCGGGTGACAGGCGTGGTGACCAGCCGCGACATGCCCGAGGCGGGGTCGAAGCGGGCCCGACGCGCGAGGCCCGCGTCGACCACCACCCGCACCCCTTCGACGGTCAGCGAGGTCTCGGCGATGGCGGTCGCCAGCACCAGCTTGCGCCGCCCCTTCGGCGACGGGGCCAGCGCCGCCCGCTGGGCCGAGAGCGGCATCGCCCCGTGGATCTTGCGAAGGTCCACATCGGGCGGCAGGCGTCCCGACAGCCGGGCGGCGGTGCGCTCGATCTCCCCCACCCCCGGCAGGAAGGCCAGCGCCGAGCCCGGCTCCGCCGCCATCGCCTCGGCGATCAGGTCGGCCATGGCGTCCTCGACCCGCGGGCCGCGGCGGCCGGCCGGCGCCCGCCAGGGCTTCTCCAGCCAGCGGGTTTCGACCGGGTGGGCGCGCCCCTCCGAGGTGATCGCGGCGGCCTGCATCACGGCGGCAAGGCGCCCGGTCTCGAGCGTGGCCGACATCGCCACGATGCGCAGGTCGGGGCGCAGGGCCGCCTGCGCCTCGAGCGTCAGGGCGAGGCCGAGATCGGCGGTCAGGGCGCGCTCATGGATCTCGTCGAAGATCACCGCGGCGACGCCGCTCAGCTCCGGATCGGTCTGCAGCATGCGGGTCAGGACGCCCTCGGTGACCACCTCGATGCGGGCGCCGGGGCGGGACTCGCCGCGGATGCGGTAGCCGACCGAGGCGCCGGGGGTCTCGCCCAGCAGCTCGGCCATGCGCTCGGCTGCGGCGCGGGCGGCGACGCGCCGGGGCTCCAGCACCAGGATGCGGCCGGCGGCGGCCCAGGGCTCGGCGGCCAGCGCCAGGGGGACCAGCGTGGTCTTGCCGGCGCCGGGCGGGGCCTGCAGGACGGCGCGGGCCCCGGTCTCGCCGGGATCGCGGAGCGCGGCGCGCAGGGCCGGCAACGCGGCCTCCGCCGGCAGCCCCTGGGAGGGCACGCCGGGGGCGATGTCAGGAGCGGAGGGGTCGGTCATGGGGCGAGAGGCGGGCCTCGGCGGCGAGGGGCGCGGGCGCCCTGCCTAGCGCCCGCGCGCGTCCGTGTCACCCGCGCGCCCGGCCGCCTGACCACCCGCGCGCCTGGCCGCCGGCCATGCGCGACGCCGCGGCTTGCCGCGGGCGCCGCCCGCGCGGGCCATGCGCCCCCTGGCGCCCCATCGATCCCGGGATCCTCGATCCGGCCCGCGCGCGACGCCCGCAACCGCGGTCACCCCGCGCCACGGCGCCGGCCAGGCGTCGCCCGCACCCCCGCGCCCGGCCCGCCTCGCGCCCGCGAGCGCGCCGGTCCGCGCCAGGAGACCGCGCGGCGCGGACGCTTCCCCGGCCCGCCGCAGGCGCTTCCCCGGCCCGCCGCAGGCGCCTCAGTTGGCCACGACGCGGGTCGCCACCGCCAGGCCGTAGCCGGTGCGGGCCTCGAGCCGCATCACCCGCGCCAGCCCGTCGGGCGAGGCGGCGAAGTCGACCGACACCTCAACCGGCTCCTTCTCCAGGTCCCGCGGGCGGAAGCCCGCGACCCGCATCCAGCGACCCTCGCAGCGCCAGCCGTCCTCCCGCGCGCTCGGCTCGTCGAGCTCGATGCGCGAGCGGCGGCGCCCGTCGAACACCTCGACCGCGCCGTTGCACAGGGCGGCGGGAGGCGTCGGGGTCAGGAACAGGGCGGCGGCGCCGATCGGATCGGTGACGTCCCGCTGGGCGGTCGGGTCGATCTCCCAGTCGCGGGGCTTCCACTCGGGGCTCGCCTGCACCGCCTGCGGACGGCCGGGGGGCGAGTAGGTCACGCTCACGTTCTGGCGGTCGCCGCCAAAGCGGGTGGCGAGCTCGAAGCGGGTGGCGCGGGGCAGCGCGGGGTCGTTCAGCCCCTCGCCCTCCGCGGCCAGCCGGGCTCCGAACAGCGTGTCGATGGCGCGCGTCGGGCGCGCCTCGGCCTGGGCGGAATAGCGCTGCTCGTCCACCGAGAGGGCGAAGTCCAGCGAGCCGATGGGCAGGCCGCCGAACCAGACCTCGAAGCGGCCGGCGTCTGCCACGGTCTCGGCGACGGCGGCAACCGTCGAGGAGGGCGGGCCGTAGCGCTCGGCCAGCGGCATGCCCAGGGCGGCCAGCGCCGACAGGCACAGCGCCGTCACCGCCATGCCGCTGGCGCGCGAGCGGATCGGCAGCCGGCGCGCGGGCTTGCGGGGCCCTGCGCGGTCGGGGCGGTCGCCCTGGCCTGCGCGCGGGACGGATTCTCGGGGCGCGGGTTCGCGCGTCATGGCTCGTCTCCTCGTCATCCCTGGCCTTCTGCGGCCCCTTCGCTCCGCCGGGCTGGCGCGCCGAAGGGGCGCGGCTGGCAGGGGCGGAGCATGCGGCGGGGCCCGGCCTTGGCCGGAGGGCTTCCGACGGTCCCCATCCATGCGCTAGACACGGGCGGAAGCTAGGCGCGCCGGCGCCGATTTCGTCACAATGACGCGAGGAGCCTCCGCCGCGTGACCTCTTCCGATCCCGCCCCCCTTGCCTCGGACCCGCCCACCGACCCGCTGGACGAGGCCAGAACCGACCCCAGGGCCGAGGCCACGGCCGACGCGCTGGCCGAGCGGCTGGCCGCCGGCGACCGTCGGGCGCTGGCCCGCGGCGTGACCCTGATCGAGTCGACCCGCCCCGACCATCGCCGCGCCGCCGCCGCGCTGGTCCGCCGCCTGCACGCCCTGCCCCGCAACACCCTGCGGCTGGGCCTGTCGGGCACGCCGGGCGTGGGCAAGTCGACCTTCATCGAGGCCTTCGGCCTGAAGCTGGCCGAGCAGGGCCACAAGCTGGCGGTGCTGGCGGTGGACCCGTCCTCGACCCGCACCGGCGGCTCGATCCTGGGCGACAAGACGCGGATGGAGCAGCTCTCGCGCCACCCCAACGCCTTCATCCGCCCCTCGCCCTCGGGGGCTGCGCTGGGCGGCGTGGCCCGCCGCACGCGCGAGGCGATCCTTTTGTGCGAGGCCGCCGGCTTCGATCTGGTGATGGTCGAGACGGTGGGCGTGGGCCAGTCCGAGACGATGGTCGCGGACATGACCGACATCTTCCTGCTGCTGATGGCGCCCGCCGGCGGCGACGAGCTGCAGGGGGTCAAGCGCGGGATCATGGAGATCTGCGACATGATCCTGGTCAACAAGGCGGACGGCGACCTGAAGACCACGGCCGAGCGGACCCGGGCCGATTACGCCTCGGCGCTGCGCCTGCTGCGCGGGCGGCCGCAGGATCCGGGCGGCTTTCCCAAGGCGGCCGCGGTCTCGGCGGTCAGCCAGGCGGGGCTCGACAAGGCCTGGGAGGAGATCGCGGGCCTGGCCGAGTGGCGGCGCGAGACCGGGGTGCTCGAGGCGCGTCGGCGCCAGCAGGCGGTGGCCTGGTTCCGCGCCGAGGTCGAGGAATCGCTGCTGCGCCGCTTCCGCACCCGCCCCGCGGTCGCCGACCTGTGGCCGCGGCTGGAGGAGCGGGTGGCGGCGGGCGAGACGCCCCCGCAACTGGCTGCGGCCAGGGCGCTTGCGGCCTTCGGGCTGGGCGACGAGGACTGAAGGCGCCCGCGCCGCGCGGTCTCCGGCGGCAGGCCGGCGCGCCCGCGGGCGCGGCCCGGCGGGGACGAGGGGGATCGGGCGTCTCCCGGCTGGCGATCGGGGCGCGGGGGGCGAGGTCGCGCGGCGCGCCCGGGTCGCGCGTCAGCCCCTGCGGCAGGCCGGGGCTCCGGTCCGACCCGGGGCCGCGCGTGGCCGAGGGGAGGCGTGCCGGCGAGGGCGTCCGCCGGGGCGGCCCTGGGCGCGCCCGGCGACGGTCGGGTCAGGCGAAGAGGAAATCGTCCGGGCTCGGCGCGCCGTCGTCGCCCTGGATGACCAGGTGCGCGCCGTCGTCGAAGCGGGCGCGAACGCGGCCGTCGCCGAGGTCGACCAGCTTCAGGTCGGCGGCGACGTAGCCGGCGCCGGAAACGTCGATCACGTCGCGGCCAGGCTCGAAGTCGAGGATCCGGTCGGCCTCGGGGGCGCGGTGGAACACGAAACGGTCGGCGCCCGCGTCGCCCCACATCCGGTCCCTGCCGGCGCCGCCGTCGATCACGTCCGCCCCGCCGCCGCCGTGCAGCCGGTCGGCGCCGCCGCCGCCCTGCAGCGAGTCGCGCCCCGCATCGCCATGCAGCAGGTCCGCGCGGTCGCCGCCCGAAAGCCTGTCGTCGCCCTCGCCTCCGAACAGCCGGTCGCGGCCGGCGCCGCCGCGCAGGTCGTCGTCGCCGGCGTCGCCCGCGATCTCGTCGCGCCCGGCGCGGCCCTGAACCAGGTCCCGTCCCTCGCCGGCCTGCACCGAGTCGGTCCCCGCGCCGCCGTCGAGCCGGTCGCCGCCGCGACCGCCGTAGAGCGTGTCGCCCCCCGCGCCGCCCAGCAGCGCGTCGCGCCCCGAATCGCCGTCCATCGCGTCGCGCCCCTCGCCTCCGCGCAGGCGGTTGTCGGCGTCGTTGCCGATGATCACGTCTCGGCCGCGCCCGCCGCGGGCGTTCTCGATTTCGACCCCCGCCGCGATCGTGAAGCCGCCCGGGCTCTTGCGCGCCGAGGAGACGAAACCGCCCGCGGTCTCGCCCCGCTCGGCCGCCGGGCGCAGGTCGATCACGGCGCCCAGCTCGCCCTGGTGGCGGATCTCGTCCACGCCTTCGGTGTCCCAGATCGTGCGGAAGAAGGTTCCGCGCCGGTCGCCGGTGGGCAGCACATAGACGTCGTCGCCCGCGGCGAAGTCCCGGTTGGCGCCGTATTTGGCCTGCAGCACGGTGATGTCGAGCGCGCCGGGGCCCGCCTGCGCCCCCCAGGCGTTGGTCGAGCCGACGCCGCCGTCGCCCCCCGGCCCGCCCTGGTTGTAGCTCATCACCGTGAACACGGCCTTGTTCAGCCCGTCGCGGCCATAGTCGTCGAAGGGCGTGCGCACGCCCCGCATCACCTCCGAGCGGCCGCCCCGGTCGTGGGGATGGGCGAGGCCCAGGCCGTGGCCGAACTCATGCACCAGGGTCGAGAACCCGAGGCCGCCGTCCGCCAGCCCGCCGCGGTCGCCGTTCTCCGGCGTCCAGCCGGCGCCGCCGGAGTTCAGGACTCCGACGCCGCCGTGCTGCTCCCTGGGCGGGTAGAAGAAGCCCAGCTGGTTGCGGCTGCCGAAGTCGTTGAGCACCAGCTTGAAGTCGGCCCGGCCGGGGCTTGAGACCTCGCGGAACGTCAGGTCGGTGACTTCCGCATAGGTGTCGAGCGCGGCCATCGCGCGGCTCTTCTCGTAGGACGACCAGCCCTCGGAGGTCTCGCGCGCGAAGGTCTCGCCGCGGTCGGCGAAATAGACCGTCACGTCGTTGCTGCGCACCCGCGTGCCCCAGTCGATCGAATCGAGCGCGTTGTCGTGGAAGCGTCCGAGCTTCGGCATGAGCGGGTCCGGGTCTTCGGGCTGGGAGGGTCCGGGCACGCGCGCGCGGACGGGCTGCTGGTCCCCGGCTTGACCGGAAAGGCGTTTGCGAACAAGTGACACGCGCGGGTTGATGAACGGTTTCGGCACGGCGTGGTGCGGGCGTCACGCTGGTCCGGCGCGGCCCCGGGGGCGCTGCGCCGATGCGTCGGGATCGCGATCATTCGACCGGCGCCGGTTGACGCCTCCCCTGCGACTCGATATGGAACGCGCCTCGAATTCGGGCGCGGCGCGGGATAGGTCCGCGCGCCCCTGCGTGCACTGAAACAAGGGCGAAACCGATGTCCCGTCGCTGCGAGCTGTCCGGCAAGGGCGTGCTGACTGGCCACAACGTGAGCCATTCCAACATCAAGACGAACCGGCGCTTCCTGCCGAACCTGAACCAGGTGACCCTGCAGAGCGAGACGCTCGGCCGGTCCTTCCGGTTCCGGGTCTCGGCCTCGGCCATGCGCACGGTGGATCACCGTGGCGGCCTTGACGCCTACCTGGCGAAGTCCCGCGACACCGAGCTGTCGCCCAAGGCCCTCAAGGTCAAGCGCGACATCGAGAAGGCGCAGGCCGCGGCCTGATCTCTCTCGCCCGGCGATCCGCCGGGTCGGACGCGGGTCCGTCACGTCTGAAAAGGCCGGTCCCCCTCGACGGGGACCGGCCTTTCCGCGTTGGCGCTTGCCTGCGATGGGCGCGCCCTCCCGCGGAGGATCGCGCGCCGCCCCTCGCGGGCGACGGTCGCCTCCGGCGCCCCGCCCGCCGCGCGCCGCGGGCGGACCCTCGGGCCCGGGCGGGCGCGTGACGCGGCGCCTGCTCGGTGTGGGCCGCGTGCGGCGCGAAAGCCCTTGGGACCGGTCGTCATTCGCGATAGACAGCCGGCATGATCCGGGGCGCGCTCATCGGCCTTCTGGCCGTCTTGCTGACGCTGCAGGGCGTCGCCCTGCGGGCCGCGCCCTTCGTCGATGCCGGCGAGGCCGCCGGCGGGATCCGGCTGCACCTGTGCTCGGGCGGCGTCATCGACATCGGCCCGGACGGCGCGCCGCGCGCCGACGCGCCGACGCGCGAGGAGGCCTCCCACCTCGGCTGCCTCGACTGCTGCCTCGCCCCGATCGCGCTGCCCGCCTCCTCGCTCCAGGCCCCCGCCCGCGGCGATGCGCCCGGGCGCGCCGGAGCCCTGCCCGAGGCGCCCCGTCTCGACGGCCACGACGCGCCGCTCGCCTGCGCAAGGGATCCGCCCGACGCCTCCTGAGCCCCAGATTCCGCAGATCCGAGACCAGGAGACAGACATGATCCGCACCCTTTCCGCGGCGGCCCTCGCCGCCCTCGTCGCCCTGCCCGCCCTCGCCGCCGACGTTTCGGTGCGCGACGCCTACGCGCGCTCCTCCAACCCCAAGGTGGCCGGCGCCTTCATGGTGCTGACCAACGAGGGCGATTCGCCCGCCAGGCTGGTCGGTGTCCGCTCCGACGTCGCCGCGAAGGTCGAGCTGCACACCCACATCATGGAGGACGGCGTCGCCAAGATGCGGCCCGTCGACTCGATGGAGGTCCCCGCCCACGGCGAGCACGAGCTCAAGCGCGGCGGCGACCACGTGATGATGATGGGCCTGCACGCGCCCCTCGCGCAGGGCGACGCCATCGCCGTCACTCTGGTGTTCGACGACGGCGAGGAGATCGCGGTCGAGATCCCCGTGGACAACGAGCGCCAGGACATGAGCGGCATGGACCACGGCAAGTCCGGGCACGGCGACATGAAGGGCATGGCGCCCGCCGACTGAGGCGCCGCCCGCGCCCGTCCGCCCGCGCGGCGGACGGGACCCGGGGGCGCAGGCGCTCAGCCTGCCAGGACCTCCTCGACCCAGGCCGGCACGACCTCGGAGGCGAGCCCGTTGCGCGCCTCGTGGAAGTGGTGCGCGCCCTCCGAGGGCTCGAGGTTCAGCTCCAGCGTCCGGGCGCCGTTCTCGCGCGCCTCGGCCACGAAGCCTGCGGCGGGGTAGACCGCGCCGGAGGTGCCGATCGAGACGAACGTCTCGCACATCGCGAGCGCGGCGAAGCACTCGTCCATCCGGTAGGGCATCTCGCCGAACCAGACCACGTCGGGGCGCACGCGGGGCCTGGCGCAGGCGGGGCACAGGCTCTCGACCGTCATCTTGCCGCCCGGCCACCGCCAGCGGTGCCCGCAGCCGGCGCAGAGGCCGTTGGCGAACTCTCCGTGCATGTGGATCAGTTCGGCGGGGTCGGCGCCCTCGGCCCCGGCCGCCTTCTCGTGCAGGCCGTCGACGTTCTGGGTGATGATCAGCACCTCGCCCGGCCGCGCGGCCTGCAGGCGGGCCAGCGCGAAATGGGCGGCGTTGGGCTCCGCGGCCTCGGCCCGCTCGCGGCGCATGTCGTAGAAGTCGAGCACCATGACGGGGTCGCGGGCGAAGGCCTCGGGGGTCGCCACATCCTCGAGCCGCACCTGGGTCCACAGCCCGCCCACGTCGCGGAAAGTGCCCATGCCGCTCTCGGCCGAGATGCCGGCCCCCGTCAGGACCACGATTCGCGGCGTCATCATCGGCGTCTTCCCTTCAGTTTCAGCCCTCGGGCCGGGCCTTCCGTTTCAGCCCTCGAGCCGGGCCTTTCGTTTCCACCCTCAGGCTGGGACACTGGCACGACCCGATGGGCCGGCGGAACCCTGCGCCGCGCCACGATCCGACCGACGACCGGAGGTCCCATGACCCGCCTGCTCTTCGTCTGCCTCGGCAACATCTGCCGCTCCCCCGCCGCCGAGGGCGTGGCCCGCGCGATGGCCGAGGCGCGCGGCCTGAAGGTCGAGATCGACAGCGCCGGCACGGGCGGCTGGCACGCGGGAGAGCCCCCCGATCCGCGGATGCGCGAGGCCGCCGCCCGGCGGGGCTATGACCTCGCGTCCCTGCGCGCCCGCCAGCTGCGGCGCGCCGACTTCGCCGACTTCGACCACCTGCTGGCGATGGACAAGGACAATCTTGCGACGCTCGAGCGCGCCCGCCCCGCCGACGCCCGCGCCACGCTGAGCCTGATGCTCTCCCACGCCCCCGCCCTGCCCGAGCGGGAGGTCCCCGACCCCTACTACGGCGGTCCGGGAGGCTTCGAGCACGTGCTCGACCTGCTCGAGCCCTCGGTGGCGGGGCTGCTGGACAGGGTGGAGGCGGAGGGGCGCTGAGCGGCGCTCAGGCGCCCTCGAACCCCTTGCGCGGGCGGCTGCGGGCGGGGACGCCGACGGCGACGTGGCCCGGGGGGACGTCGCGGACCACCACGGCGTTGGCGCCGATGACGGCGTCGTCGCCCACGACGATGTCGCCCAGGATCACGGCGCCGACGCCCACCTGCACCCGGTCGCCCAGCGTCGGGCGGGCGTTCAGGTCTTCGAGGTCGGCGATCCCCAGCGTCGTGTTCTGGCGCAGGATCACATCGTCGCCGATGCCGCGGGCCGAGATGACGATGCCGCCGAAATGCTCGATCTTCACCCGGCGGCCGAGGGGGATCGAGTAGGGCGCCTCGATCCCCCCGATCACCTGCGAGAGCTTGTGCATCGTCTTGTAGACCACGCTCAGCGGCGCGCGCAGCGGCTTGGGGCGCACCGACATGCGCCAGTTGCCGAAGCGGTGCCAGAACACCGCCCAGAAGCCCTGCGCGAAGAGGTCTCCCCCATGCGTCGCCAGATCCTCCCGCACCAGCGCCCAGAACGAGATCCCGGGCGGGTTGGCGTTGCGGGAGCCGTCGGGACAGGGCGCTGCGGGCATGGCGTTCGGGCTCGCGGTCAGGAGTCGGAGGAGGCGCGCGCGCGCCCCAGAAGGCAGGCGCGCGCGAAATCGGGCGCGAAGCGGGGCGGGCGGTGCACCGGCGGCTTGCCGCGCAGGCGGCGCTGCAGATCGCCCAGCCAGATCCCCGCAAGCTTCGCCGCCGCCGCCAGACGCGCCTGCACCGGCCCGTGGTTCTTCACGTAATAGCGCCGCCAGGAGGCGAACCAGTAGGCCGGCATCGGCCCCTCCTTCGCCACGCCCTCGACGATCCCGGTCGAGGCGCCGGCGATGTGCATCACCAGCGCGTCGGGCACATGCCAGACTTCCCACCCCGCGCGGTGGGCCTGGAGCTGGTAGTCGACCTCCTCGAAATAGAGGAAATAGGTCTCGTCCAGCGGGCCCAGCTCGTCGATCAGGCGGGTGTTGATCATCATGCAGGCGCCCGAGACCCAGTCGGCCTCGGCCGGGGTCCCGGTCTCCTCGATCAGGGTCGGCCAGCGGCGGACGAGGGCGCCCAGCCCCAGCTCTCCGGCAAACTCCCGCATCGGGGTGGGGAAGTGGAAGGCGGCGATCCAGGTGGAGCCGTCCTCGTTCTCGAGCCGCGCGCCGACCACGCCGACCCTGGGGCGGGAGAACATGACGCGCACCATCTCCTCGATGGCGCCGGGACGCATCTCGGCGTCGGGGTTCAGCAGCAGGATCGCGTCGGGGATCCAGCCGAGCGCCTTGGCCTCGGCAAAGGCGAGGTTGTTACCCGCCGCGAAGCCGCCGTTGAGCGGGGAGCGGACGAGGCGCACGGCCGCGGGCGAGCCCATCGCCGCCAGCCCCTCGGCCAGCCGCTCGCCGTCGCCGTTGGGCGAGGCGTTGTCGACCACCACCGCCACGCCCTGCGCAAAGCGCGACAGCTCCTCGATCAGCGCCGGCAGGCCCTGCAGCACGAGATCGCCCGCGCGGTAGTTGACGGTCGCGACGACGATGCGCGCGGCGAGCGGGTCGACCGACAGGTCGGCGCGCGGCGCGGAAGCCGTCTCGTCGGTGACGATGGTCATGGGCGCGGCGCTCCCCCTGAGGCTGCGGCTGCTGCGGGCCACGCCCGGCGGGCGCGGCCGGGGCGGATCATAAGGACTTGGCCGCCGCCCCGCCATATCGCGTCATGCGGCGGGACGTCCGGCGCGCGGGGTCAGACCAGCAGCTCGCGCAGCACGTGGTCGAGCAGCGCCCGGCCGCGGGCGGTGGCGCGCAGGCGCTCGCCCTCACGCAGCACCAGACCCTGCGCCTCGAGCGCGGCGATGCGGTCCCGCGCGATGGGCGCCCCGGCGAGGCGGGCGTGGCGGGCGAGGTCGGCGCCCTCGACCAGCCGCAGGCACATCATCAGGTATTCGGTGGCCTGGTCCTCGGAGGCGACGGGCTCGGTCGCGAGGTCCTGGCCCGCGGCGTCGATCTGCGACAGCCAGGCGGTCGGCGCGCGGCGGGTCTCGGTCGCGAGCCGCCCCTGCGGGGTGGTGACCCGGCCGTGGGCGCCCGGCCCGATGCCCGCATAGTCGCCATAGCGCCAGTAGACGAGGTTGTGGCGGCTCTCGGCGCCCGGACGGGCGTGGTTGGAGATCTCGTAGGCGGGCAGGCCGGCGGCCTCGGTCAGCCCCTGCGTGATCTCGTACATGGTCGCGGCGCGGTCGTCGCTGGGCAGGCCGCGCAGGCGGCCGCGGGCGTGCAGGTCGCCGAAGCGGGTGCCGGCCTCGATGGTCAGCTGGTAGAGCGAGAGGTGGTCGATGGCCATCGCCAGCGCCTCGGTCAGCTCGGCCTCCCACTGGGCGGGGGTCTGGTCCTGGCGGGCGTAGATCAGGTCGAAGCTGACGCGGGCGAAGGCGGCGCGCGCGACGTCGAAGGCCGCGCGCGCCTCGGCGGCGGTGTGCATCCGGCCGAGCTTCTTCAGGTCCGCGTCGTTCAGCGCCTGCGCGCCCATCGACACCCGGTTCACCCCGCCCGAGGCGTAGCCGCGGAAGTTCCCGGCCTCGATCGAGGTGGGGTTGGCCTCCAGCGTCACCTCGGCGTCCGGCTCGAAGCCCCAGAGGCGGTCGGCCTCCTCGATCAGGGCGGCCACCGTTGCGGGGGGCATCAGCGAGGGCGTGCCGCCCCCGAAGAACATCGAGCGGGCCCGACGCGGTCCGGTCAGCTCGCGCGCCGCGCGCATCTCCGACAGCAGGGCCTTGCGCCAGGCGTCCTGGTCGACCTCGCGGCTGACGTGGGAGTTGAAGTCGCAGTAGGGGCACTTGGCCAGGCAGAAGGGCCAGTGCACGTAGACGCCAAAGCCACCCGCCTGCCAGTCGGGGGCGGCGGGGGTCGCCGCGTCCGGGCTTCGGGCGGGAACCGGGCTGGGGGTCATGCGCAAACGGATCTCCTGGGGGCGCCCCGGACCTGATCCGGGGCCTCTCCCACATCGGCCGCGGGAGGCCCCGGATCAAGTCCGGGGCGCGTCGCGTATCGGGCGTCCGGCTCCCCGGCCAGTGAAAGGCGAGGCGCGGGGCTTCAGCCCTGCTCGGGCAGGATCTCGGAGGCGAGCTTCGCGAAGGCCTCGGCCCGGTGCGAGATCAGGTTCTTCTCGTCCTCGGTCATCTCGGCGAAGGTGCGGCCGTCGCCGGCGGCGGGCTCGAAGATCGGGTCGTAGCCGTGGCCCTGCGCGCCGCGGGCGGGCCAGGTGACGCGGCCCTCGGCGGAGCCGCGCACATGCTCGACATGCCCGTCGGGCCAGGCCACCGCCAGCACGCAGACGAAGCGGGCGTGCCAGGGGGGCGAGGCGTTGACCTCCAGCAGGGCCGCATGGGTGCGGGCCATGGCGCGGCCGAAGTCGCGGCCCTGGGGCGTCTCGGCCCAGTCGGCGGTGTGCACGCCGGGGGCGCCGCCCAGCGCGTCGACCTCGATGCCGCTGTCGTCGGCCAGGGCGGGCAGGTCGGCGGCCTTCGCCGAGGCCAGCGCCTTGATCGCGGCGTTGCCCTCGAAGCTGTCCTCGGTCTCGTCGGGAATGGGGAAGTCCAGCTCCGCGGCCGAGACCGTCTCGATCCCCCAGGGGGCCAGCAGGGCGCGGATCTCGGCCACCTTGCCGGCGTTGTGCGAGGCGACGACGATCTTCTTCGCGTCCAGCCGGCGGGTCATGGGCTCAGCCCCCGACCGCGGTTTTCTGGGCCGCGACCAGCTGCGCGATCCCGGCCTCGGCCAGGTTCAGAAGCGTGTCGAGCTCGGCGCGCGAGAAGGTCGCGCCCTCGGCCGAGCCCTGCACCTCGACCAGCCCGCCGGCGCCGGTCATCACCACATTGGCGTCGGTGCCGGCTTCGGAGTCCTCGGCGTAATCAAGGTCCAGCACCGGCTTGCCCTCGTAGACGCCGCAGGAGATCGCGGCGACGTGCTGGGTGATCGGGTTCTCCTTCAGCTCGCCCGCGTCGACCAGCTTCTGGGCTGCGAGGCGCAGCGCCACCCAGCCGCCGGTGATCGAGGCGCAGCGGGTGCCGCCGTCGGCCTGGATCACGTCGCAGTCGATGGTGATCTGGCGCTCGCCCAACATCACCCGGTCGGTCCCGGCGCGCAGCGAGCGGCCGATCAGACGCTGGATCTCCTGCGTGCGGCCGGTGATCTTGCCCGCCGAGGCCTCGCGCCGGTTGCGGGTGTGGGTGGCGCGCGGCAGCATCCCGTACTCGGCCGTGACCCAGCCGAGGCCCGAGTTGCGCATCCACGGCGGCGTGCGCCCCTCGATCGAGGCGGTGCACAGCACATGGGTGTCGCCCATGCGGATCAGGCAGGAGCCCTCGGCGTGCTTGGTCGCGCCGGTCTCGATGACGACGGAGCGGAGCTGGTCGGGGGCGCGGCCGGATGGGCGCATGTCGGGACCTCGTTGTCGTGGGCGCCCCGGAGGGAGCGATCTGCTGGCGCGTCTCTTACCGCTGCGGCCGGGGCGGGAGCAACCCGGCCGACGCGGTCCAGCGCGTGGTTTCGTTGCGAACGCCCGCGCGAGCGGCGATATCCTGAGGGCCCGGCGCGAAAGGCCGGACGAGGGCCGAGGCATGACCATGAACCCGCAGGACGCCTATGCCTGCGGGGCGCGCCGCCCGATGCCCGCCCCCGCTTCGTCCGCCGCTGCGGGAGGCTGGCGCTGGTCGCTCGCGTCCCGCGGCGCTGCCCCTGCTCGTCGCCGGCGCGCTCACCTGGCTCTGGGGGCTGAGGGCGGGCAGGACCATGGCGTTCGACGTCGCCCCGTTGGCGGCGAGCGGACTGGGCCTGATGTGGGGCGCCGGCATGCGGGTCGCGGCCGGGGCCCTCGAGGGCGACCGCAAGGCGAATTGACCTCGCCCCCCCTGCGCCATACCTCTCTGACAGTCCCGTTCGACGGCGCGCCGCGACATGTGCGCGCCAGGAAAGGAAGCATGACGCCGACATGACCACGCACAGCGTGACGCTTGGCGACCTCAACGAGCGCAGCCGGGCGATCTTCCGCCAGCTCGTCGAGACCTATCTGGAAACCGGCGACCCGGTGGGCTCGCGCACGCTGTCCAAGGCGCTGGAGCAGCCGCTGTCCGCCGCGACCGTCCGCAACGTGATGCAGGACCTGGAGGAGCTCGGCCTGCTGGGCTCGCCGCATGTCTCCGCCGGGCGCATTCCCACCCAGCACGGGCTGCGCATGTTCGTGGACGGGTTGCTCGAGATCGGCGACGTCCCCCAGGAGGAGCGTCAGCGGATCGAGCGCGGCATGGGCGAGGAGCATTCCGACGTCGCTGGCATCGTCGCCCGCGCCGGCGCGCTGCTCTCGGGGCTGACGCATTCCGCGAGCCTGGTGCTCGCGCCCAAGACCGAGGCCGCGGTCAAGCACCTGGAATTCGTGACGCTGTCCGACGGCGCCGCCCTGGTGGTTCTGGTCACCGAGGACGGCGCGGTCGAGAACCGGGTGATCACCCCGCCGCCCGGCGTCACCCCCTCGGCGATGCGGGAGGCGGCGAACTTCCTCAACGCCATGCTGCGCGGGCGCACGCTGACGGACGCGGCGCGCGCCGTCTCCGACCAGATCGCCCTGCGCCGGCAGGAGCTGGACGCGCTGGCCGCCGGGCTCGTCGAGCAGGGCATCGCGGTATGGTCGGGCGAGGCCAGCACGGTCGGACCCGAGCGGCTGCTGATCCGGGGCCAGTCCAACCTGCTCGAGGGCATGGAGGGCGAGGCCGAGCTCGAGCGGATGCGCCGACTGTTCGACGATCTGGAGCGCAAGAAGGACCTGCTGGACCTGCTCGAGCTCGCCGACGACGGCGAGGGGGTGCGGATCTTCATCGGCTCGGAGAACAAGCTCTTCTCGCTTTCGGGTTCCTCTCTGGTGATCGCTCCTTATATGGACGCGGAACGCAGGATCATCGGCGCGCTCGGAGTCATCGGCCCGACGCGCCTCAACTATGGCCGCGTGGTGCCTATCGTGGACTATACCGCCCGCCTCATGGGGCGGATGGTCACCGACCGGCGCCGCGGCTGAACGCATGGAACGGAGACGATGAGCGCACAGGAACAGGGCGGCCGCCGGGTCGAGACCGAAACCGAAACCGCCGAGGACCGCGCCGAGGACCAGGGCGAGACCTGGAGCGAGCATGCCGTGAGCGAAGGCGCGGGCGACACCGAGGAGGCCTGGGCCGAGGACGCCGCGATGCATGTCTCGGACGCCGAGGCCGCGGGCGTGGTCGAGGAGGATCCCCAGGACGACCTCGAGGCCTCGCTGACCCAGGCGCTGGCCGAGCGGGACGAGCTGCGCGACCGTCTGATGCGGGCGCTGGCCGAGACCGAGAACGTGCGCAAGCGCGCCGAGCGCGACGTGAAGGACGCGCAGGCCTACGGGGGCACGAAGCTCGCCCGCGACGTGCTGGACGTCTACGACAACCTCGGCCGGGCGCTCGATGCCGCCGACGACGGGGCCAGGGAAGCTGCGGGGCCGGTGATGGAGGGCATCGACCTGACCCGCCGGGCGCTGCTCGCCGCCTTCGAGAAGCACAGGATCGAGGCGGTGGCGCCCGAGGTCGGCGACAAGTTCGACCCCAAGGTGCACCAGGCGATGTTCGAGGCGCCCGTGCCCAACGCCGAGCCCGGCACGGTGATCCAGGTGATGCAGACCGGCTTCACCATCGCCGGCCGCCTGCTGCGCCCGGCCATGGTCGGCGTCGCCGCCGCCGCCCCCGCCTGAGGCGAGACCATCGCGAACCGCGCTGGACGGGCCTTCGGGCCCGTTCTTCGTTTCTGACGGCGCCGCACAACCGGCCCCGCCGCGCCCAGGGCCGGGTGGCGTCCTCGGGGGCATCGAGCCCCCTCGGCCGCCCAGGGCCGTTCCGGCCCTGGCGCGATCCCCTGCGGGGTTTCCCAATGCAGACCGGGCTGGCGCGGGACGTGGCGCGGGCGCCGGGTTTCGAAGTCGCGGCGACGCGGCGGACGCGGAGCGGCGCAGGGCCGCGCCCGCCCGCCGCATCCCGCCTCCCGACGCTGGCGCCCTACGGAAACCGGGTCTAGTCTTGCCCCGACCGCCCCTGGCGGCCACCTCGCCCCCGGCCGGAGCCCGCCATGATCACCGACCTCCAGCACCTTCGCGACGTCTACGGAGAGCCCTCGCAACGCGTCCTGGACAAGGAGCTGAACCACCTCGACCGCCACTGCCTGCGGTTCCTCGAGCTCAGCCCGTTCTGCTTCGTGGCCACCTCCGACGGGACCACGCTCGACGTCTCGCCCAAGGGCGACCAGCCGGGCTTCGCGCAGGCCGAGGGCTCGGCCGCGGTGCTGCTGCCCGACTGGCCGGGCAACAAGCGGCTGGACGGCTATCGCAACGTGCTCAAGAACCCCCACGTCGGCCTGATCTTCCTGATCCCCGGTCTGCGCGAGACCCTGCGCGTCAACGGCCCGGCCACGATCCACGAGGAGCCCGAGATCCTGGCCCCGTTCGAGCACAAGGGACGCCTGCCGATCACCGTGATGCGGGTCGAGGCGCGCGAGGTCTACCTGCACTGCGCCAAGGCCTTCCTGCGCTCGGGCCTGTGGGATGCGGACACCTGGCCCGAGAAGGCCGCGCTGCCCAAGCCCGGCGAAATGTTCAAGGATCACCTCAGGCTCGACGGCCCCGCGCAGTCGACCGAGGAGATCCACGGCGCCCTCTCCAAGACCCTCTACTGAGCCGGTCATGGGGGGGATCCGAGCGATGCCGGTGCTCGCCTGCGCCGATCCGCAGGCGGTGGCCGCGTTCCTGACCGCGGGCCTGGGCTTCACGCTTGCCGGCTGGTGGCGCGACGAGGCCGGCGCGCCCAGCTTCGGGGTGGCGCGCCTGGGCGACGCGACCCTGGCCCTGCGCCGGGCCGAGGGCCCGCCCGCGGCGCCGAACGGGGCCGAGGGCCCCACCGCCTGGGCGGCCTGCATCTACGTCGAGGACGCGCGCGACTTCGCCACGCTCGCCGCCGCCAACGGCGTGACGATCCGCAGGGGGCCGGAGGACACCCCCTACGCCTGCCGCGAGGTCGAGGTCGCGAGCCCCGAGGGCCACGTCCTGTGCTTTGCCCAGGATCTCGACCCCGGCCCGCGCGGCCCGGGCCTGTAACCGAGAAAACCAGAAAAGACCGGGGAAGAGCGATGTCCGACGCAACCGAACCCAAGGGCGACCTCGCCCTGCAGACGCTGGCGATGCCGGCCGACACCAACGCCAACGGCGACATCTTCGGCGGCTGGCTGATGGGCCAGATGGACCTCGGCGCCTCGATCCCCGCCCGCGCCCGCTCCCGCGGGCGGGTGGCGACGGTGCATGTCGAGGCGATGACCTTCCACCGCGCCGTGCAGGTGGGCGACATGGTCACGATCTTCGCCGACCTGCAGAAACAGGGCCGCTCCTCGATGCGCTACGGCGTCGAGGCCTGGATCACCCGCATGCCCTCGGGCGAGCGGCACAAGGTCACCGAGGCGGTTTTCATCTACGTCGCCATCGACGAGGAGGGCAAAAGCCGCCCCCTCCCCTGAGGCCCGCCCGCCGTGAAGGAGACGCCTCGGCGGGGACGCAGGGCGGGGCGGTCGCCGACGCGCAGCGGCGGCGCCGGGGCGCACGCGTCCCCGGCGCTCGCGCGAACGAGGACGCCGCGATCCCCGCATCCGGCCCGACGCCCCCCAGACGCTCCCGCCGCGAGCTCAGTGCACGTGCAGATCGCCCGGCGCGCCGCCGGAGCCGGAGCGGCCGGTGCTGCGGGCCCGGGCTTCGGCCTCTTCCTCCGCCTCGGGCTCGACCGGCGTCCCGCCGGTCCCCACCAGCGCCACCTCGGGCGAGACCTTGCGCGCCCGACGCACGGCGGGCAGCGATTCCCAGCCAAAGGCGTGCTCGGTCGGCCCCTCGCGACGCAGCCGTTCCAGCCGTTCCAGCGCCTCGAGCGGCGCAGGCCACTGCTCGTAGTGCACCGGCCACAGCGCCATGAACGCCTCGCCCAGCTCCTCGAACCACTCGCGCCGGCGCGCGTGGAAGCGGGCGTGCACGGTTCGGAAGGTGAAATCGGCCAGCGCGTCCGGGCTCTCCCAGACCGACAGGGTCCAGGTCATCCGCCGATCGCCCGGAAACAGCTCCGGCGTCGCCGTCTCGCGCCACAGGAACCCGGGCGAGCGCTCGGCCAGCAGGTTCAGCCGGTCGATGTTGTCCACAAACCCCGACATCCGCCGGTCCTCGCGGGGCCAGCGCATTCGGGCGATGTTGAACTGGGCGATCGGGCCTGCCAGCACGAGGGCCGGCGCGTCGGCATGGGGGGGCATCAGCGGTCTCCAGAGCGGTCATCGACTTTCGCCCGATCCGCGCGGCGGCGCCATCGGCCTGTCCGTCGCGGTCGGGGCGCCGAAGGGCGGCCCTTCCGCCCTCCGGTCGTCGTTCGAATGGTCCCCCCCCGGGGTCCGACGGCGGCGCGCCTTCAGAGCGCGCCCGCCTCCTTCAGGGCCGCGATCCGCTCCGCGTCCAGGCCGAGCACGTCCGAGAGAACCTCGTCGGTGTGCTCGCCCAGCATCGGGGCGGCGCGGCGGTAGGCGATCTTCGAGTCCGAGAACTTGATCGGGTTCGCCACATTGGGAACGGTGCCGGTCGGCGACAACGGATGGGGCACCTCGACCTTCATGCCGCGGGCGATCACCTGCGGCTCCTCGAAGGTCTTGTCGATGGTGTTGAGGCCCGAGCACGGCACTCCCGCCGCCGGCAGCCCGGTCAGCCAGTGCTCGCGCGGCTTGAGGCGCATCCGCTCCGAGATGATCTCGGCCAGCGCCACGCGGTTGGCGTTGCGGTCGGGCACGGTGACGAACCGCTGATCCTCGGCAAGCTCCGGCACGCCGAGCTCGCGGGCGAGGATCCGGAACTGGCGGTCGTTCCCGCACGCCACGATCACCTCGCCGTCCGAGCAGGGGAAGGGCTGGTAAGGCGAGAGGTTGGGGTGCCAGGCGCCGGTGCGCTCGGGCACCTGGCCGCCGATGAAGTAGTTCATCGCCTGGTTCGCCAGCCACCCCACGTGGACGTCGAGCAGCGCCATGTCGATGTGCTGCCCCCGCCCGGTCCGCTCGCGGTGCTGGAGGGCGGCGAGGATGGCGGTGGTCGAATACATCCCCGTGGTCAGGTCGCAGATCGCGATGCCGACCCGCTGGGGCCCCGCGCCGGGCGTCCCGTCGGGGTTGCCGGTGATCGACATGATCCCCCCCAGCCCCTGGATCAGGTAATCGTAACCCGGCTCCGGCGCCTTGGGCCCGGTCTGCCCGAACCCGGTGATCGAGCAGTAGATCAGCCGCGGGTTCAGCGCCATCAGGTCCTCATGGCCCAGGCCGAGCTTCGCCAGCCCGCCGACCTTGAAGTTCTCGACCACCACGTCCGCGGTCTTGGCGAGCTCCCGGATCACCTCCTTGCCCTCCTCCGAGCGGAGGTTGACGGTGACCGAGCGCTTGTTGCGGTTGGCCGACATGTAATAGGCGGCTTCGTTGGTGTCGTTGCCGTCCTTGTCCTTGAGGAACGGCGGCCCCCACGAACGGGTGTCGTCGCCCCCGTCCGGGTTCTCGATCTTGATCACGTCCGCGCCGAAGTCGGCCAGCATCTGGGTGCACCAGGGGCCGGCGAGGATACGGGACAGATCGAGGACGCGAATGCCGTCGAGAGGGGCGGACATGCAGGGGCTCCGGGCAGGGATCGGGAAGGGCGGCGGGGGTCGGAGGGCGAGGCCGGCCCGGTTTCGGGACGGCCGGTTCCGGCGGGCGGGACGCGGGCGGCGCGCACCGCTTCGCACGTTTCGCGACCGCGCGAACGATGCACCGCCGCGCGCCCGGGCGCAAGTCGCCGGCCGCGCCTGCGGCCGTTCCGCAACCTGACGTGCGGCCCTCATCCGCGGATTTCGAGCCCGCATCGAGGCGCCGGGTCCGCATCCTGCGATCGCGAACTGCAATCCGCAAGGCGGCCTCGCAGGACCCGCCTTCCCGGCCATCGCCCGCGCGTCGTCGCGCGGCGCATCCGTTCCGGAGGCGGAATTCAAGGCGGCGGGCCCGTCGCGGCCGTTCGGGCGTCCAATCCTCGCGAGCCTGGATAACCAGGTGGGCGCCGGGTGCCACAGGCCACGACCCGAAGCAGAGCCAGCTCCCGCGAGAATGAATAGGCCACCAGGATTTGGGCCCATGACGAGAAGGACAGCACCCGCCTGACCGTTGAAATAGTGCGCCCGCCCTGCCTTGAGAAGCCCCCGCATGCGCGGAGATTCCCCGAATGCCGCTCGCCTCGGCCTCCCTCGCCCGATTGCGCAGCGGAATCCCTCCGTCGCCCCTTGACCCGCCCCGCCGCCGAGGGTAGTTCAGCGCCCGTCGCCGTTGGGGAATAGTTTAACGGTAGAACAGCGGACTCTGACTCCGTCGGTCCTGGTTCGAATCCAGGTTCCCCAGCCACACCTCCGACAAGCCGTTGACCTGAAAAGACGATCGCAAGATCGTCCTTTCCGCTCGTCCTCCTTGTGGCGCCGACTTTGGCGCAGGATGTGACCCACATGGCGACGCCGGCGACGGCCCCTCCGGGCTGTGGGCTCTGCCTGCGAAACAGGATCTGGCGAGTGCGCATCCGCACCCCCGCCGCGCTCGAACCCAAGAAGACTTCGCTACAAAGATTTTTTTCGAGTCTCGACTCGCACCCGCTGCTTCTCAGAAGCCTCGCGGGTCGCCGCACACGTGCGCGCCGCGCTAGACCGAGTCTTCGCTCTGGTGAGGATCGAGCTCGGGATGACGATGGTCCACAGGGTGCAGGTTCAGGCGATGCTGACCCGGCTGGCGCAGAATGCGCTGGCCGCGGCAGAGGCCTGTCGCCGGCATGAAGAAGACCTGATCCGATGGCGCGATGCCTTGGCTCGCAACGAATTCTCCCAGATCGGCTCAAAGGTGGGCCTCGCCGCACAGGAAGCCGGCGTGCCCGCCCGGCGACGGTCCGCCCCCGCCCCATGTCCTGATCATCGACGAGATAGACCGCGCCAGAATCTCCAAGGTGATGGGCGAGCTGATCACCCTGATAGAGGAAGACAGGCGCGCCGAACGTCGTCTCGGTCACGCTGCCCCATTCGGGCGAGGCCTTCACGCTTCCGGCGAACCTGCACATCATCGGCACGATGAACACGGCCGATCGCTCGATCGCGCCGCTCGGCACCGCCCTGCGCCGCCGCTTCCGGTTCGAGCATCAGGCTCCCGATCCAGAGGCGCTGGCCGCCTGGCAAGCGGGCGCGGCCCCCGATCGGACGGCGGTGGGGCGGCGCATCGACCTCGCCGCCCTCCTGGCAGAGATCGGCTGCGGTGAACGATGCGCGACCCCGTCATGCATGGGCGGCGCGGCGGGGATCGGCGGCTGGGCGAGCGGGAGCTGCATGCAGTCCGGGCAATGACCGCAGTGGGCCTGCGCGGGATCCACCCGTGGCCCCTCCCGATCAAGGGTCACGACCTCAGGCCCGTGACCGCCGCAGATCTCGATCCGCGAAACCCCGACCCGCGACAGGCCGTGCACCGTCCGCAGCCAGCCGCCGGTCTCGGCCGAGGCCGGCAACGCCGCAGCCAGAAGCAGGACGACGAGAGGTCGAGTGCGGACGGTCGCGCTCAGGGCCAGAGGATCCAGACGTAGGAGGCATAGCCCGCGACCAGGACGGCGCCTTCGCGACGCGCGATGCGCAGTCCCGTCGCCGCGAACAGCACCAGCAGGGCCGAGACGCCGATCATGATCGGCGCGTCGAACCGGACAAGCTCCTCCGGCACGACGGAGGGGGCGATCAGCGCGGTCGTGCCGCCAATGCCGAGAACGTTGTAGATGTTGGATCCGACGATATTGCCGAACGCAACGTCGCCCTGCCGTTTCAGCGCGGCGATCACCGAGGTGACCAGCTCCGGCATCGAGGTTCCGATCGCCACGATGGTCAGTCCGATCACGGTTTCCGAGACGCCAAAGCCACGCGCCAGGGCGACGGCGCCGTCGACGAGCAGCGACCCGCCCGCCACGACCAGCGCAAGCCCCGCCACGGCGGTCAGCAGGGAGACGCCGAGGCTCCCGCCGCCGTGCGCGGGGGCGAGGCCCGGCTCCGTTTCCGACAAGGCCAGGCTCTTGTCATGGATCGCGCCGCCATCGGCGGCCGCACGCTCCTGCCGGATCACGAACCAGATGTAGCCGACCAGGGCGACGACCAGCGCCGCGCCCGTCGGCCGCCCCATCGGCGCCAGCGCCGCAAGGCCGAGGAAGGCCCCGGCGGCCAGGAGCATCACGACCGCGTCTCGGCGCAATGCGGAACGGGCCACGACGATGGGGCAGATCAGGGCGGATACGCCGGCGATGAGCAGGATGTTGGCGATGTTGGACCCCACGACATTGCCGTAGGCGATCCCGGGCGAGCCGTTCAGACCGGCCTGCACCGAGGTCACCAGCTCGGGCATGGAGGTGCCGAAGCCGACCAGGGTGAGCCCGATCACCAGCGGCGAGATGCCGATCCGTTCGGCGGCCCTCACCGCCCCGCGGACAAGGACGTCTCCTCCGCCGACGAGAAGCGCGAGCCCCGCGACGAGCGGCAACCAGGTGTCGACCATTCCAGCCCTCTCAGCCCTGGCTCATGTCCAGCTCCGGCGCGAAATGGTGATGACCGAAAGAACTTCAATATCGCTCTGCCGCCGGCGCGCGCGGAGCGGCCGCGCGCGCCGGGATGCGCGCGACCGGCGGTCCGGAGGAGGCGCCCCCCGGTCTCGGATCGTCGCGGACCCGCCCGCGACCGCGGAGATGCGCGACGCAACGACCCAGTCCGCTGGGGACGATGTCGATCGAGGGGCGACGCCCGACCGCGCAAGGCGACGCGATCGGGCCGGGCTGCGCGACGATTGCGGCCGGCCGGCGCTCCCGCACGTGTCGCAACGGCGTCGGTCCTGCCCCGGGCCGGCGTCGCCGACGGCCCGCCCAGCGGGGTCGCCGTCGTCGCGCCGGGCAGGACCCCGGCCGTCAATCCGCCGATCGGCCCAGTCCCAGCAGCGCGTCCACGGCGACAACCCCTTCAGGCCCGACGAACAACGGGTTGATCTCGAAGGAGTCGAATTGGTCGGGCAGACCGACGGCGAGCCGCGACAGGGCCGAAACCGCACTGGCGAGCGCATCGAGATCGACCCCGGGCCGCGTCCGGTGCGGGAGCAGCCGGGGGTAGGAGCCGAGCTCGGCGATCATGCGGCGCGCCTCGTCCCGCCCGATGGCGCCGACCCGGAAAGCGACGTCGCGCATCGCCTCTGCGTCGACGCCGCCCAGCCCGACCATGACCACCGGCCCCAGCACCGGGTCGCGGTGCATGCCGACGATCACCTCGACCTCGCCGCGCGCCATCGGCGCGACCAGGAAGGACGAGGCTTCCGCTTCCGCCACGCCGTTCGCGCGCAGCCGTGCGGTCATCGCCGTCGCCTCGTCCCTCACCGCCTCGGGCGATGTCAGACCGAGCGCCACGCCCCCGAGGTCGGACTTGTGCGCCACGGAGGCGGCGTGAACCTTCAGGACCGCCGGCAAGCCGAGCCGCGCCGCGGCGGCGGCGGCCTCGTCGGGACCCTCGGCCTCCGCGAAGGGGGTGACCGGAATCCCGGCGGCGGCGGCAAGGCGCAGCGCGTCGGCCTCCCGCGGGCGGGACGGCAGGGGCCCGACCGCCGCCGGGGCCGGCGGAGCCGCGGCCGGGCGGGCGAAGACCTCCGCCGCATCGGCGAGAGCGGCCAGGGCGCGGGTGGCGTGCGTCGGCTCGGCGAAGCAGGCGCAGCCGGCCGCCTCCAGCGCTGCGCGCAATTCGTCCGTGAAGTAACCCACGAACGCGAGCGGCAGATCCGGCCGTCGCAGGCGCAAAGCCTCGGCCATCGCCGTCACCGGCGGACCGAAGGCCGGCAGCGTGGTCGAGATGCCGGTGTGGATGGCGAGTGCGCCGAAGTCCTCGTCCGCGATGGTCTTCATGACCCGCTCGAACAGCGCCGGGTCGTTCAGGACCTGGCCGGTGACGTCGACCGGGTTCGAAACCCCGGCATAGGGCACGATCTCCTTGATCCGTCGTCCGACCTCGGCGCTGAGCGGCGCCACCTCCAGCCCGCGCGAGGCGGCGTCGTCGGCCAGCAGCACCCCCACGCCGCCCGAGCCGGTGACGACGCCCAGCCGGCGCGATCGCGGCAGGGGCAGCCGGTCGAGCGCGTAGCCGAGCGAGAACAGCTCCTCGATCGAGCGGGCGCGGATCACGCCATGCTGGCGAAGCAGGCCCGCCATCACCGCCGAGGGCGCGGCAAGCGCCCCGGTGTGGGAGGCGGCGGCGCGCATCCCCGCCTCGCTGTCGCCGACCTTGACCATCACCACGGGCTTGCGCGCCGCCCGCGCCGCCTCCAGCGCGGCGATGAAGCGGGGGCCGTCCCGCACGCTCTCGACATAGGCCAGGATCACCTCGATGGCGGGATCCCGAACGAAGTGCTCGATGCAGTCCGAGATCTGCACGTCAGCCTCGTTGCCGGTTGTAACAATCGCGCCGAGGCTGAGGCCGCGCAGGGTCGCTTCATGATGGGCGAGCCCGCCGAAGGCGCCGCTCTGCGCCGCCAGCGCGATGCGCCCGCCGCGGCCGCCGCCATGACGGAACGCGGGATGAAAGCTCGCCGCGAGGTTGATGTTGAAGTTCGCGAGCCCTGCGCAGTTCGGCCCCAGCAGTCGAATGCCGGCCTCCCTCGCGCGGGCGACCAGCGCCGCCTGCGCGGCGACGCCCTCGGGCTCTCCGGTTTCCGCGAGGCCGGCGGTCAGCATCACCGCCGCGCCGACGCCGGCCGCCGCGCAGTCGTCCAGCGCCTGCATCGCGGCGGCCGCCGGCACCGCGATCACCGCCAGGTCGGCGCCGCCCGGCGCCGCAGCGACGCTGGGCCAGGCCTTCAGCCCCTGGATCTCGTCGCGCGACGGGTTGATCGGAAGGATCGGCCCCGCGAAGCCCTGCCGCTTGAGGATGTCGACGACCAGCCCGCCGATCCGCGTCGGATCGGAGGATGCGCCCACCACCGCCACCGACCGCGGCGACAGCAGCGCCGCCAGCGGACCCGGCGCAGGCCGGGTCCGGACGGCTTCGTCGAGCGCGGCGCTCACTGGCTGACCTCGGGCGGGACCGCGCCGGGCGGAATGTCGAAGCCCGCTTCCTTGTAGTAGCGGTAGGCGCCGGGATGCAGGGGCGAGGCGAGATACTTGATCCCGGTCTCCCGCGTGATCGACTTCAGCGGGACCGAGGCCTCGTGGAAGCGGTCGATGTTGTCCCAGAACGCCTTGGTGATCTGGTAGGCGGTCTCTTCGTCGACATGGGCGCCGACGTCCAGCACGCCCCAGGTGCCCAGCGTCTTGACGGGCGTCTCGTTGACCTGGTTGGGCCCGTAGATGCCGGGCGGCAGCTCCTCGATCGTGCGGCCCACGACGCTGATCACCTCCTTGATCAGATCGCTGTTGGCCGCCTCGTCCGACAGGCCGAGGAAGCGGATCTCGCCCATCGCGGCGAGCTGCTGGAACTGCGCGGCCGGCGCGGCGGAGGGCATGAAGTAGACGTCGACCTGGCGATCCTGGAAGGCCTGGAAGCCGGCGTTCCAGTCCAGTTTGGCGGTATCGTAGTCCTCGCCCATCTTGTAGCCGGTCTCCGCCTCGATCATCGAGACGGAGGAGCGCACGGCGGCCCCGCCCGGCGGCCCGACGAACAGCCGCTTGCCCTTCACGTCCTTCAGGCTCTCGATCCCCGAATCCGCCCAGGTCACCGCGTGGTAGGCGCCGAACGGATAGTTGACGATCGAGCGGATGTGCGTGGCCAGCTCCGGCGCGTCGTCCATCTTGGCGAACATCAGCGTCTGGGTCTTCATGTAGTGGGTGATCGTCGGCGCGCTGGAGAACACGTCGACGTTCCCCTTCGCCCCGTCGACGGCCGAGCGGGTGCCCGCCTTGCCGGTCGAGATCTGCAGGCGATAGGGCGTCTGGTCCTGAAGAACCTCGCCCAGCGTGACCATCATGATCGCGGGCACCGAGCCCTGCCCCGACGTGTCGGCGCGCAGAACCGTCTCCTGCGCGGACCCCGCGCCTGCGGCGAACGCCGCGCCGACCAGGCCGGCCGCAAATCCTCTCACGATGCGATTCATGTCGCTTCTCCTTTCCTCTCCTGTCCGGGTGTCCGCCGCTCGTTGGTCTGGGGCGACGGTTGCTTTGCGCCCGCGCGCACGGATGCGCCGGGGAACACGCGGCGGCGGGCCAGCAGGGCCAGCCCCGCCGCGAGGCCGACCGGGGCCGCGATGGTCCCGGCCGAAATGATGGCGAGCGCCGAGACAAGCGCCGCGATCCGGTCCAGCGGCGCCAGCTTCGCCGCGTCCCAGCCCGCCACGGCCGAGGCCACCAGCCAGGTGGCGACGGTCACCTTCGCCCCGGCCCAGGCCCAGGCGAGCAGGTCGAAGTCGCCGATCAACAGGAGCGCGGGATCGAAGACGAAGGCGAAGGGCATCAGGAAGCCGACCAGCGCCAGGCGCATGGCGCGCACCGCGATGGGCAGGGGGTTCGCCCCCGCGATCGGCGCCGCCGCGAAGGCGGCCAGCGCCACCGGCGGCGTCAGCGCCGACATCACGCCGAAGTAGAGCACGAAGAGATGCATCGCGATCATCTCGACGCCCAGCTGGCGAAGGGTCGGGCCGAGCACCAGGACGATCACGAGATAGGCCGGCACTGTCGGCATCCCCATGCCGAGCACCAGGCTCGCGGCCGCGGTCAGCAGCAGCGCGACCAGCAGGCTGTCGCCGGCGAAGGCGTTGACCAGCGAGGCGAAGGTCAGTCCGATGCCGGTCAGATTCAGGACCGCCAGGATCACGCCAATGCCCGCGACCGCGATCAGGATGTTCGCCGAAGCCGCCCCCGCCGCCCGCAGGGTGCGCAGGATGCGCAGCGGGTCCTCGCGGAATTCGACGTTGACCAGGCCGAAGACCAGCGCCGCGACGGTCGCCCAGAACCCCGCGAGCGCCGGCGAGCGGCCCATGACCAGCACTCCGATGATCACGGCGATCGGCGCGACGAAGGACAGCGACCGCACCAGGTCGCGGGACGTCAGTCCCGTCCGCTCCGCGAGCGGGATCGGCTCCACCCCGATGCGCCGCACCTCGAAGATCACCGAGAGGAACAGGGAAAGATAGTAGAGCAGCGCCGGCGCCAGCGCGGCCAGGCAGACCTGCGCGTAGGGCGTGCCCGTCAGGTCGGCCATCAGGAAGGCGGCGGCCCCCATCACCGGCGGCATGATCTGCCCGCCGGTCGAGGCCGCCGTCTCCAGCGCGCCGGCGAAGACAGGGGGAAAGCCGCGGCGACGGATCATCGGGATGGTGAAGGTGCCGGTGCCGACGACGTTCGCCGTCACGCTGCCGGACATGGTCCCGAACACGCAGCTCGACACGATGGCCGCGTGGGCCGGACCGCCGCGCAGGCGGCCGGTGAGCGCGAAGGCGACCTTCATCAGCGTGTCGGCCGCGCCGGTGCCGCCCAGGACCACGCCGAACACGATGAAGACCAGGATGGTGTCCAGGACCACGCCGACCGGCAGGCCGAACACGCCCTGGAAGCCATACCAGACGAACTGCATGGTCTGATCCAGGCTGAAGCCCGCGTGGTAGAGCGCGCCCGGGAGCCAGGGGCCCGCGAAGCAATAGCCCAGGCTCAGGCCCGCAACCGCCGCGAGGGGACCGCCGAACTCGCGCCGCGTGACCTCGATCAGGGCCAGGGTCGCGGCCAGCGCGCTCCACTGGTCCACGGGGGAGTAGTCGACGAACAGGTCGACCGCCTCGGCCGTGCGCTCCATGAACAGCCAGACGCCCCAGGCGAAGGCCGCGACCAGTCCGAGGTCGAGCGCGGCCAGCCATCGGTTCGGCCGCGCCAGACGGCGCGCGCAGACCACCGCCGCGAAGGCTGCGGCGACCGCCAGGCCGCGCTGGTAGATCGGATCGAAGCCGCCGAAGCAGGCCGTCCACAGCGCGAACAGCGCCAGGGCGAAGAAGACGACGCCGTTCGTCGCGTCGAGCACTCTGGTCATGCCTATCCTCCCAGGAGGTCCGGCCCGCGCTCTGCGTCGCGATGTCCGGGACCCGCGCGGTCGTCGCCGCGCGGGGTCGCCGTCAGGGGTCGCGCCTGATCTGCGCCATGGCGTCGATCGAGTCAGGCGACAGCGCCGCCTGAAAGACCGCCTCGATGCAGTCGACCATGTTGGCCAGCCGCAGCTCGCCCTTCTTCCAGTCGTAGGCGGCGCCGCGGTCGTCGATCAGCTGCTCCATCGCCGCCAGGCCGAGGTTCAGCATCTGGATGGCAAGGCCGAAGCGCTGATGGACCACCTCGCGCGGGAGGTGGGGATTGGCGGCCTCCAGCGCGGCGAGACAGGCGACGATGCCGGAGTCCTGCGCCTTGTTCTCCAGCTTCCGCCACATCGCTCGGTCGAGCCACAGCTGGGCGAGGAAGCGGATGTAGTGGCTGTCTCCGCCGGATCGCCGCAGGTGGTCGGCCAGCGGCTCCACCATGCAGCGGGCGATTGTGCGGGCCGACAGGGTCCGGCCGTCGGCGCGGGCGCGCTCGAGCTCCAGCATCCGCTCGCGTTCGGCGTTCACCGCGGTGGTGCGCAGCTCGAGGATCGCCTGGACCATCGCCTCGCGGGAGCCGAAATGATACTGGATCGCGGACTCGTTCTTCTGTCCGGCGGCCTGGGTGATGCGCCGCAGGGGCGTGTTCGAGACCCCCTCCTGCGCGAACACCCGCTCCGCCGTCAGCGTGAGGGCGAGCCGCGTGTCTCCACGCCGGCGCTCGCCGCGGCGGGGCTCGCCGGCGGCGTCCTCCGCCTCAGGGGCGCCCTCGTCTTCGACCGCTCGTCCGCTCCGCATGCCGCGCCCTTCCAGCTGCCCGCCCCGGACCCCGCGGCGGCGGCCGGGAGCATGAGGCGTTTCGAGTCGGTTTGAATATGCCGTCATTATCTTTTAATGTAAATACATCAACTGAGGATTCGAGACAGGGAGACGAGCATGGCCGGATCAGACGCGCCCGACCTGGTGACGACGCGGACAACGGAAGGGGTGGCGGTGCTGACGCTGAACCGCCCGGACGAGGCGAACGCGATGACCCAACCCCTGTGGGAGGCGGTCCACGCCGCCGTCTGCGCCGCGGCCGCGGACGAGGCGGCGCGGGTCATCGTGCTGACCGGCGCCGGCAAGGCCTTCTGCGCCGGCGCGGACATGAAGCGCCTGGCGGGCTTTGCGCGCGGCGAGCCGATGGACGTGCCCGAGACGCGGCCCGACCCGCCGGTGCCGGGCGCGCTGGACCTGCCGCCCGGCTACGACGACCGCTGGTCCTGGCTCGCGCGCGTTCCCAAGCCGATCGTGGCGGCGATCAACGGGCCCGCCGTCGGCTCCGGCTTTGCGCTGGCCATGTTCTGCGACGTCCGCTTCGCCGCGGCCGAGGCGAAGCTGTCGACGGGGTTCGCGCGCATGGGGTTGATCGGCGAGATGGGCCTGCCGTGGCTGCTCGCCCGCATCGCGGGGCCGCATGTCGCGGCGGACCTGCTGTTTTCCGCCCGCTTCGTCGACGGCGCCGAGGCCGAGCGCCTCGGCCTCGTGAACAACGCGGTGTCCGGGGGTGGAACCCTGGCTGCGGCCGAGGACTACGCCCGCAGCCTGGCGGCTTCGACGGAACCGGAGTCGCTTGCCGTCATGAAGCGACAGATCTACCGCGGGCTGGTGCAGTCCCTCGACGAGGCGATCGACGAGGTCTATCCGGCGATGATCGAGAGCTTCGGCTGGCAGGGCTTCCGCCGCCGCGCGACGGAGATCGCGCGCAAGATGGGCGCGCTGGAGTGAGCGTCGCGCCCCGCCCGAGGCGGGGCGCGACCCGGCCGCCTCAGGCTGCGGCGGCGAACCGCGCGAGGTTCGTCGCGACGCTGCCGCAGACCGTGTCGATCGCCACCAGCCGCTTGTAGTGGTGGGAGATCCGCGCCTCGGCGGTGACGCCCATGGCGCCGTGCATCTGGACGCACTCCTGACCCACCAGCCGACCGGCCTCGGCCGCGAAGGCCTTGGCCGCCGCCGCCATGCGATGACCCTCGCCCTCCGGATCGGCGTCGAAGGCGTGCGCGGCCCGTGCGACCAGCGCGCGCGACAGATCCACCTCGCACCAGATCTCCACCATGCGGTGGGCCAGGGCCTGGTTGGCGCTCAGCGGACGGCCGAACTGCTTGCGGGTGACCAGGTATTCGCGGGTGATGTCCACCGCCTGCGCCATCACGCCGACGGCTTCCGCCGCCAGCGCCAGCGCGCCAAGGTCGAGCGCGCGCCGCAGCAACGCCTCCGCCCCTGGCCCGGCTGCGAGGATCTCGACCGCGGGCGCGCCGTCGAGGACGATCTCCGCCGCGTCCCCTCCATCATAGGTCGCATAGCCCTGCACCTCGACGCCCGGCCCCGCCGGATCCACCAGCGCCAGCGCCGTCGCGCCCTGCGCATCCGTCGCCGCGATCACCAGCGCGTCCGCGTAGGCCGCCCCCCAGGCCGCCGTCTTGCGGCCGGAGATCCGGGCGTCGGCGCCGAGGGTCGCGCCGAACCGCGCATCCGCATGGCGCCGGCCGGGCTCGAGATAGGCGAGCGCCGGGCGCGCTTCGCCCAGCGCCACGCGCTCGATCAAGCTGGCGGCGGCGGGCGTGGTCGATCCGCGCAGGATCTCCATGCAGATCACCGCGCCCGGAACGAACGGCGCAATCATCAGGCCGCTGCCGAACGCCTCGAGCACCCTGGCCGTCTGCGCCGCCGTCGCGTTGACGCCGCCCGCGTCCTCCGGCGCCCGCAGACCGAGCATGCCGGCGTCGCCGAGCTCGGACCACAGACGTGCGCCCTCGCCCTCCGGATCCGCGACGACCCGGGCCCGACGCTCGAAGTCGAACGCCCGATCCACGAAGCGGGCGGCGGCTGCGACGATCGGATCGTCGCCCTGGAATCCACTGTCCATTTCGGTCTCCCTCAAAGTCCGATGACGCGGCGCGCCAGGATTTCCCGCTGGATCTCGCTGGCGCCCGAGCCGATCGTGTAGCCGCGGTGGTGGAAGGCGCGCAGCGCGGTCATCCCGGCAAGCGGCGGGCCGATCTGGAGATTTCCGCCGGTGGCGGCGACCCGCTCGGCGTCGAACGGAAGCGTGGCAGGGCCATAGGCCTCGATCAGCAGCTCCTCGAAGCCCTGGATCAGGCGGCTGCCCGTCAGCTTCAGCAACGAGGTCTCGGGACCCACCTCTCGCCCCGCCTCCAGCTCCTCGAGGAACTGGTCGAAGCGCGCCTCCAGCGCCAGGAGCCGGATCTCCAGCCGCGCCGCACGCGCGGCGAAACCGGAGTCCTCGGCGAGCGGCCGGCCGGTCTCGTCCGGCTCCTGCATCGCCGCCTTCAGGCGCTTGAGCAGCCGCTTGTTCTCGGCGATGCGCGAAACGTAGACCCGCTCCGGCACCAGGGCGCGCATGGCGACGGTCCAGCCCTGCCCCTCTTCGCCGAGGATCTGGTCGGCCTCGAGCCGCACGCCGTCGAAGAACACCTGGTTGAAGCCGTGCACGCCGTTCATCCACGGGACCGGGCGCACGGTCACGCCCGGGTCGCGCATGTCGACGAGGAAGGCGGAGATGCCCTTGTGCTTGGGCGCCTCGGGATCGGTTCGCGCCAGGCAGAGCATCCGGTCGGAGACATGGGCGTCGCTCGTCCAGATCTTGGTTCCATCGAGCCGCCAGCCGTCCCCGTCGCGCGTCGCGCGCGTGGTCAGCGAGGCGAGGTCGGAGCCCGCCTCCGGTTCGGAAAACCCCTGGCACCAGTATTCCTCGGCGGTCAGGATCTTGGGCAGGTAGCGCGCTTTCTGCGCCTCGCTGCCCAGGGTGATGATCATCGGACCGATCACGCTGAGCCCCAGGGTCTCGATCGCCGGAGCGTCGGCCAGGGCGCATTCCTCATCGAAGACGGCGCGCTGGCGGGGCGTGAAGCCGGCGCCGCCATGGGCCTTCGGCCAGGACGGCGCGGACCAGCCGTGGTCGGCGAGAATGCGGATCCAGTCCTTGAGCTCCTCGTAGCTCGGGTAGCACCCGTCCGCCACGCGCCGACGCAATCGCGCGGGCAGGCGCGTGTCCAGGAATGCCCGGACTTCGCCCCGGAAAGCCTCGATGTCGTCGTCTGCCGGCATGGCGCCTTTCTCCCGATCCTGCGTCGAACGACTCGATTATAATGTGTTTACATTATTTGTCGAGACGCGGCCGGGGCGCCGCTGACGTCGCTGAGCGATATCGGCGCCTTGCGCCCGATCGCGCTGGGGGGGCGGGAGAAGTCCGGGACGACGCCGTGCCGACAGGCGCACAGATCCAGGTCGCGGGAGATGAACTCGCTGCCCCGGTCCACGCCGATGGCCTTCGGGAAGCCGACGTCGGCGCAGATCCCGTCCAGCGTCGCGACCGCGTCCTCGCCTCGGCAGCTGAACCGTGGAGTCACGACCGGGGAATGCCGCGATCCGGTGTCGACGATGCTCGGCGCCCGCAGTTTGCGGCCGGTGGCGAGCTGGTCGTGCACGAAGTCCATCCGCCAGGTCTCATGGGCCCGGGTCGCGACGCGGCGATCTTCGCGCAGCTTCCCCTTGCCTACCGCTTCGGCGACCTGCGGCGCAGCTGAAGTCCCAATTGCGGACGCGTTGACCTGTCTTGTGGTGCAGAGCGCGGCCCTCGCGCCGAAGCTGCACGTGCGCGCGGCGATATCCACATCGCACGCGCGTCTGGCAGATCTCCCTGGTGCGCTCGAGGAGCGCCACAGGATCGGAGCGACGGGCTTGGCAGGGGCGCGTCGACCGTTCCATCCGCAGGGTCCCGCAAGCCCGGCGGATCGAAACGACCCGGTCGCAGCCCTGCGCACGTCTTCCGCCGGGCGCGAGAGGCGTCGCCCGGCTGATCCCGGCCTTCCGGCAGACGTCGCCGCTCGCTACTCCTCTCCCGGCCGGGGGAAAGATACCCGGGAGTCCGACTTCGAGCGGTCCAGTTCTCAGGGGGCAGAGCAGTTCGGCGGTCACTCGCCGCCCGGCGCGCCCTTTCCCGGCCCCACGGCCGCCGCGAGCCGCGGATCGTCGAGGAACGCCTTCAGCGGCAGGTCGAGGCGCAGGGGCGGGTTCTCGCGCAGAGCCTGCACGCCGGTCCGGGTGACGCGGATCTTCCAGCTTTGCCGCTGGGTCGGCCTGGGCGCCTCGAAGGCCGCGCAGGTGAGCACGGCGAGGTTCGCGCCCCCCTCCGGATCGCGGACCGAGGCGTAGCGGATCGCCTCGGCGCCGGCGGCCCGGGCGGCCTCGGCCAGATCCTGGCAGGGGGCGTAGTCCACCGGGTCGGTCCACAGGCCCGCGTCGCCGGCCAGCGCGCCGGCGGTCAGGTCCAGCGCCACGGGCGTGCGCACCGCGGCGGCGAAGGCGGTGTAGTCGGCGGGCGCGTCGGGCAGCGGGGTGTCCGGGCTCTCGACCCGGAAAAACAGCAGGCGGTAGAAGGCCATCTCGGCCATCGCCGTCTCCGGCCGCTCGGCCGCATAGAACACGCCGGGCGTTCGGCCGGCCCGACGGAAGCGGGAGCCGCGCGGATAGCTCTTGTAGCGGAACGGGGTCGAGAGGAGGTAGTCGAGGCCCGCGCACGCCTCGGGCAGGGGCGGCTTGGTCTCCTCCAGCAGACGCTCCAGCGCCTCCTGCTCGGCGAGGGTGTCGACCAGTTTCAGGGTCGAGACGACATGCTGCGCCTCGACCATCCGCCAGGCGGACCCCCGCAGGGGGCGCGCCTCAGAGCGGAGCGCGGCGGGCGTCCAGGTAATCGACGACATCGACCAGTCCGGCCACGGTCTGAATGCGCTCGATCGGCGGGCGGCCGAGCGCGAGGTTCTCGGCGCGCATCCAGGCGCGGGCGGTGCGCTCGTCCCCCCCGGCGATGGCGTCGAGCGAGCGGAACAGACGCACGAACAGCGCCGCTAGTTCGAAGGATTTCTGGTCGGCCTCCAGCCGCGCCGCGCCGCTCTTCAGCCGCGAGACGGTGGAGGGCGAGACGCCGATCACGCGCGCAAGCTGATCGTGCGTCACGCCCAGCCGGCCGGCGGCGCGCAGGGCGGCCCGGCCCAGAACCGCGCCCGCATCGGGGGCGGCGGAGGCGGCGTCGCGCAGCAGCGTCATCACGGACCTCCCGGATCGGGGGCGGCGGGCGCCAGAGGGCGCTCGCCTTTCATGTGACATCATATGGGGATTTTCTTGCAGATGGCAAGTCGATCCGTGCCGCGGCGGCCGCTCAGGTCCCGGTGAACGCCGGCGCGCGCTTCTCGACAAAGGCGCGGGCGGCCTCGCGATGGTCGTCGGTCTGGGCCGAGAGCGTGTGGTTGCGCGCCTCCTCGTCGAAGCAGTCGGCGAGCGAGCCGCCAGCCTCGGCCGCGGCGATGTTCCGCTTCACCCGGCCGTAGGTCAGGGTCGGCCCGGCGGCGAGGCGCGCGGCGAAGGCGGTCGCCTCCTCCCTCAACCTGGCGGCGGGAACGGCGCGGGTGACGAGACCCATGGCCGCGGCCTCGACGCCCGAGAGGATCGGCGAGAGCAGGTAGAGCTCCCGCGCCTTCGCCGCGCCGAGCAGGTGGGTCAGGAAGAAGGTCCCGCCGTAGTCGCCCGACAGGCCCACCTTGGCGAAGGCGGTGGTGATCTTGGCGTCCTCGGCGCAGATCCGGAAATCGCAGGCCAGGGCCAGCGACAGGCCGGCGCCGGCGGCGGCGCCCTCGATGGCTGCGATGGTCGGCTTCTCCATCTCGTGGAGGTAGCGCGAGGCGTTCATGCGGTCGCGCAGCGAATGCAGCCGCTCGCCGGTCGGGACGTCGCGGCCCTCGCCCTCGTTCATCGCCTTCACGTCGCCGCCCACGCAGAAGGCGCCGCCGGCGCCGGTCAGCATCACCGCGCGAACCTCGGGGTCGAGCGCGGCGGCGGCGGTGGCGTCGCGCAGGGCCAGGGTCAGGTCCGAGTTCAGGGCGTTCTTCCGCTCGGGGCGGTTCATGGTCAGGACGAGCAGGCCGTCCTTCAGCTCGCGCGTCAGCACGTCGGTCATCGGATCCTCCCGGGTCGCGGCGCCTCGGCCGGGCGCCTGTCGCTCGGGGGATATCACTGTCATGGACTTGCCGGCCGGTCGATGAAATTCGTCCGGGAGGGGAGCCGGCCGCCGCCCGATGGCGGGCGGCCCGGTCGCTCTCAGAGGTCCTGGCGGATGATGTCGGTGACCAGCACATCGTGGGCGATCGGTCCCAGCACGCTCTGCGCCGCTTCCAGCAGCGCGCCGCGCAAATCCTCCATCACCGGGGCGGCGGTGAAGGCGCCGTTGAAGGCGCCCGATTGCGCGTGCCGGAACAACACCTTGAGGAAGCGGTCGCGCAGCTTCGGCTCGCGTTCGAAGACCACCGCGGTCTGGCCCGCGTCGACCTCGACCGAGAGGGTGAGGATCAGCAGGGCGGCCACCTGCTCATGCTCGACCACGGGGGCGACGAACTGGCGGTCGAGCCGGGCATACTCGCGATTCAGGTCGGGGTCATAGGCCGGCGGGGGCCCGTCGGCATGGGCGCGCGAGACGTCCTGACCGCCGGCAGCCGGTTCCTCGCCGTGCTCGGCGGCGGCCGGGGCATGCTCGGCCCCCTCCTCGGGTTCCGGCGGCGCCCGCAGCGTCTGGCCGGCGAAGAGGCCGCCGCCGAGGCCGATCAGGGCGAGGATCACGGGTATCAGCTTCTTCATCGGGGCCCCTCCGCGCTCAGAACGGCATCACCACGTCCAGCACCTGCTGGCCGTAGCGCGGCTGCTGCACGTCGTAGATCTGTCCGCGGCCGCCATAGGCGATGCGCGCCTCGGCCATCTTGTCGTAGGTGATCTCGTTCCGCCGCGAGATGTCCTCGGGCCGCACGATCCCGGCGACCTGCAGGTCGCGCAGTTCGTAGTTCACCCGGACCTCCTGGTTGCCGGCCACCACCAGGTGGCCGTTGGGCAGCTGGTCGACCACGGTGACGGCGATGCGCAGGGTGATCTGCTCGGCCCGGGTGACGCTGCCGTCGCCCGAGGAGGACGAGGACGACCCGATCCCCGCCGCAGGGTCCGTGCTGACGTCGAAGGCGTTGTCGATCAACGCGGGCAGGCCCACCAGCGCGCTGACGCTGACATCCTCGGAGGCGGAGCGGTTGCGCTCGGACGCATTGTTGATGTTGGCCTCGTCGTCGATCTCGATCACCACGGTCAGGATGTCGCCGACCGACTGGGCGCGGCGGTCGCCGAACAGCGACTCCGGGCCCGAACGCCACAGCGAGGCGACCGCGTAGGGCGGCGGCGGCGTCGGCTGGGGCGGCGTGGCGATGGCGCGCCGCTGGGGGGTGACCGGCGGGGCCGGCCGCACGGCGTGGCCGGGAGCGGTGAACTCGGGCTCCTTGCCGACGTTGTCCAGGCGGTCGCCGCAGGCCGCGAGCAGCAGCGGCGCAAGCAGCAGCCAGGCGAGGGGGAGACGGGGGCTCATGGGCTGACCTCCACCGCCCCGTCCGCGGCGATGCGGCCGACGACGGTCTGGCGGGACGACAGGTTGGTGACGCGGATGCGGTCGCCGATCGCGCCGCGATCCAGCGCGCGCCCCTCGGCGATGATGAACAGGGCGCCGCGCTGATATCGCATCAGGACCAGGGCGTTGCGCTCGATCAGCGCCGGGGGGCCGAGGTCCTCGGCCCGGATCGGGCGCCCGGCGTAGAGGGCGACGCGCGTCTCCAGTCCAACGGCCTCGGCCGGATCGGTGAGCCCGACGCCAAAGGGGCTGGGCCGCAGGGCGACGTCACCCTCGGTCAGGATCGTGCGGCTCGGGATCGGGCGGGTGGCGACAACCCCGGGCTCGCCCGCCGCGCCCGCGGAGACGCCGCCGGGCGACCATCCCGGCGGCCCCCACGTCGCCTGGGCCGTCGCCGCGGCGGCCCAGGCGAGCCAGGCGAACGCCGCGACGACGACGCCCGCGCGCAGGCGCGAGCGCCCCTGCGCGCCGCGGGGGCTCGAGCGCGCGCGGCGGGGGCGGGCCGGATCGGGGGACGGATCGGTTCTCGGCAAGGCCATGGCGATCACCGCACCTGCGCGGTGGCGGCCATCATCTGATCGACCGCGGTGATCACCTTGGCGTTCAGCTCGTAGCCGCGCTGCGCCTCGATCAGGCGGGTGATCTCGCGGACCGGATCGACGGCGCTGTCCTCGAGGTAGCCGGCCCGGAAGATGCCGCGGCCCTCGACGCCGGCGTCGCCGATCTCCGCCGGACCGGAGGCCTCGGTTTCGAGGTAGAGGTTGCCGCCGATCGCCTCCAGCCCCTTCTGGTTGACGAAGCTGACCAGGTTGAACCGGTCCAGCAGCTGGCCGCCCACCTGATCCTCGAAATAGGCGTAGACCTCGCCCTCGGAGTTGATCGAGATCGAGACCGCATCGGTGGGGATGGTGATCTCGGGCGCGACCGGAAAGCCGTCGGAGGTGACGATCAGCCCCTCCCCGTTGCGCTTGAGCGTCCCGTCGCGGGTGTAGGCCGAGGCGCCGCTGGGCAGGATCACCTCGAGGTATCCGCCGCCCTCGATCGCCACGTCGAGCTCGCCGCCGGTCTGGCGGAGCGAGCCCTGCTCGACATCCATCGAGACGGCGGCCGTGCGCACGCCCAGGCCAAGCTGGACGCCGGCGGGCAGCACGGTGCCGTCGGCGGCGTTGACCGTGCCGGCGCGCTGCGCCTGCTGGTAGTGCAGGTCGGCGAACTCCGCCCGGCGCGGGTTGTAGGCGGTGGTCGACATGTTGGCGAGGTTGTTGGAGATGACCTCGACCCGAAGCTGCTGGGCTTCCATCCCCGTGGCGGCGATCTTCAGCGCGCGCATGGCAGGATCCTCCTGGACTGGGCGACGACGGGACGTCGGGACCGGGCGCGGCCTTCGACGGCGACAGAGAGCGACGGCGCGGCGAGCCGCGGTTTCGGCGACCGCCCGGCGCGGCTTGCGACCGCCGACGCGGGACGCGACCGGCGGGTCGGGCGCGCCGGGTCGGCGCCGCCCGGATCATGGGCGAGTTCGCGCTGGCGATCCGGGGCTCGCCTGAGGGTCCGCGCGCTCATGCCTGGCCGCCCAGTTGGCGAACGGCGGCGCGAATGCGTTCGTCCTCGCGCTCCAGCATCGCCTGTCCGAGCTCGTAGGCGCGCTGCACCTCGATCATCCGGGCCAGCTCGACGACGGGCTGGACGTTGCCGTCCTCGACAAAGCCCTGGAAGATCACGCCGTCGGCGGGCTCCAGCGGCTGGTCGGCGCGGAACATCACGCCGCCCTCGCGGATCAGGTTCTCGGGCTCGGGCACCGTCACCACGGCGAGCCGGCCCTGCACCTCGCCATCGACCGAGATCGTGCCGTCGGTGGCGACCACGACCTCTCCGACCGCGGGCACGAACAGCGCGGCGCCGCCCTCGTCCAGCACCGGGTAGCCGTCGGAGGTGACCAGGGCCCCGGCGGCGTCCCGGGCGAAGGCGCCGTTGCGGGTCAGGGTCGGTCCCTGCCGCGTCTGCACCATGAAGAAGCCGTCGCCCTCGATCGCCACGTCGAGCGGACCGCCGGTGCGGGTCATCGCCCCTTGCGAGAAGTCGGTTCGGCGCACGCGCGCCTCGGTCATCGAGATCGACTCGGCCTCGCCGGGGAGCGTTTCGATCATCTCGGCGAAGACCACGCCCTCGCGCCGGTAGCCGGTGGTCGAGACGTTGGCGATGTTGTTGGCCACGACCTGCATTTCCTTGAGCAGGCCGGACTGGCGGCTGAGCGCCAGGTATGTGGGATTGTCCATCCGGGTTTCTCCTCGGGTCGTCTCCAGGGGGAGGCGGGCATGGCGAGCGGGTCAGACCCCGCCCAGAGCCTCCTCGATACGAGCGCGGGCGGCCTCCGACGCCTCGATCAGGCGGCGGGCGGCGGCGAGCGAGGGCGGCTCGGCAACCACCGGCGGGGAGAGGAACAACGCCTCGCCCGCGGCCGCCTCAACCGCCGGATCCGGCGTGGCTCCCTCCCCGGCGTCGGCGGGCGGCACGGCGCCTGCGCCAAGCGCGCGGGCGATCACGTCGGCCGGGTCGGGCGGTGGCTCGCCCGCCATCCAGGCGGCGAGGAGGCGACGCGGATCCTCGCCGGGCAGACGGGCGGCGTCGGGCCAGATCGCGGCGCGCCAGGCCAGCTGCGCCCGCTCTGGCGAGCCCTGGGGCAGGGAACTCGCCACCTCCGCGAAGGCCTCGGCGTCGCGGCCCAGCGCCAGCAGGGCGCGGGCGCGCAGGCGGGCCGCATCGTCGCCGGCCAGCCCCTCGAGCCGCTTGAGCGTATCCAGGGGCAGGTCCAGCGCCACCTCGGCCGCCGCGGCGGCGAGACGCGCCTCGCCGCCGCCACGCGCCAGCGCGGGGGCCAGCAGCTCGATCCCGACATTCGCGAGCCCGATGCCGGTCATTTCCCGCGCCACGCGGATCCGCGCGGGGTCGAAGACCTCCGGGTCACGGAGCAGGTCGCGATGACGCATGATCGCGCTGGCATAGGCGTATTCGCCCACATCGGAGGCGCGCGCCCGTTCCAGGATGGCGCGCATCGCGGCCTCCAGGTCCGCGCCGCGAGCGCCGCCGGCGAAGAGCTCGGTCTCGATCACCTGCAACGCCTCGCCCAGCTGGTCGCGACCGGCGCGGCCGAGGATCTCGGCCACCAGGAGTCGTCGGCCAAGCTCGGTCCCCTGATGCTCGAAAGCCTTGAGGGCGATGTCCTCGATGAGGTCCTCGGGCAGGGTGTCGCGGCGGCCGAGCAGACTGTCGGCCAGCGCCAGCATCGCCTCGGCCGCCTCCGGCCCGTCGGTCAGGGACACGTTTCGCAGCAGGGTTTCGCCCTGCTCGACCTCTCCTCGCGCGAGCGCGAGGCGGCCGAGCGCCAGCCGCCAGGGCGCGCCATGATCGCCTGGCGCTCGATCCAGCCGCAGCCGCACGGCGTCGGCGAAGTCGAGCTCGCCCAGCGCCGTCAGCGTCTCGACGAGCGGCGGGCCGGCGCGACGCCGGAGGCGGATCGGAAGCTCGGCGAAGGCGTCCAGGACCGAGTCGCGCCAGGCCGGATCGCGCAGGGCCGCGGGATCGGGCGTCATGCCGGCGGCAAGACGCCACATGCCCGCGCGCCCCGGACAATCGTCGCCCTGGGACAGCGGCCCCCCCTCGATCGGCGCAGCATCATCCACCAGAAGCGCGATGTCGCGCAGCAGCGCCGCCTCGCGCACCGCGGGAACAAACTGGTCCAGGGTCTGGCGGGCCTCGGCCCCAAAGCCGTAGCCGACCTGCAGCCAGGCGAGGTCCAGGGCGGCGCGCGGGTCGGGCTTGTCAAACTCCAGCATCATCTTCGCGCGCAGTTCGCCCATTCGGTCATAGAACTGGGCCGAGCGGCGCCAGGGCTCCGGGTCCAGCAGGGCGTCGTCAGGACATGTCACCGCGCGATGCGGCGGCGGGCGGCGATCGCGGTCCCAGACTGTCCGCGCATCGAGCTGCACCTGGGGCTGGGGCTCCGGCAGCTCTGCGCCGCCGGCGGCGTTCGCCTCTTCCTCGCGGTCGGTTCCGTCGGCAGGCTGCCGACCTGACCCAGGCGTGCGCGGATCGGCTGCCGCATGCGGGTCGGGCACGGGTGGCGTGCCGCCGGCGGGATCGCCGGACGCGGCATGCGCCTGCTCCTCCTTCTCGGTCCTGGGGTCGTCGGGGCCGCCTGGATCCCGGAACTGAACCAACCCCTGGTCAGCTGCGCGCGCGAGCTGTTCGAGCAGTCGGCGTTGCGCCTCGGTGATCGACACCGCATCGGCGGGACCGTCCTGCCCCGATTCGGCAGCGGGCGTGACGTCCGCCGTCGGAGGTTCGGCGGGCGTTGTCGTCGCCATGTCCGGTTGGGACCCCGAAGTCCCGCCAGAGGGGCCGGAGAGCACGCTGCCCGATGTCGCCGGCGGGGGCTCGGCCCGTCGGATGGCAAGCGCGTCCATGGCGCCCGAGGCCGCGTCATGGCCACTGCCGCCCGAACCGCCGCCCGTGCCCTGGCCCGCCTGATCGCCGGCCTCGCCGGGCCGGGCATCGGCCTGGCGTCCGTCAGGGCCGGCAGCGTCGACCTCCTGCACCTGGGCGGCTTCGGTCTCGTCAGGCTCGGCGCGGATATCCATCACCAACATGCCCGGCCGGAACTCATACGCCTCGGCCACGCAGTTGCAGGACATCGACAGGATGAGGCGAGTGCCGTCGCGTCCCCGCTCGCTCCGTGCGCTCGTCACGCGCGAGACGCGGCGTTGCGGGAAGATCTGCTCGGTGGCGAACAGCAGCTCGCGATCGGGAAACAGGACGGTCACGAGACGGCCGTTGCGCTCGATCGACCACTCGACCAGCTGCGGAACGTCCAGCGCGATCCGGCTGAACTCCGCATGTTCGCCCGCCCGCAGCCGGATCTGCTGTTGCGCTTCCGCCGGAAGCGCCAGCGCCAGGCAGGCGATCGCTGCGACGACGCCGACGAGGCGAACGACGAGACGCGCGCGCCGCGTCTGCGGCGTGCGCGCCGGGCGCCTCCCGGGACCGCCGTCCCGGGAGGCGGAGTGGAACGCGCCGGAGATCATGCGGCCTTCGCTTCGCGCAGCGCCTCGGAGAGGTCCGAGAAGCTCGGCCTGAGGCTGCGCGGCGTGTTCTGCCGGCCGACCTCGACACAGATGTCGGGCGAATGGTTGTGCAGCGCCGCCACGAGAACCTCGCGGATCAGCAGGTAGAACTGGTGATCCTCCTCGATCACGCCCTTCACGCGCGAGGCGAAGGGCCCGACAAATCCGTAGGCGAGGAACACGCCGAGGAAGGTGCCGACGAGGGCGCCGCCGATCATTCCACCCAGCACCGCGGGGGGCTGGTCGATCGCGGCCATGGTCTTGATCACGCCCAGCACCGCCGCGACGATGCCCAGGGCGGGCAGACCGTCCGCCATGTTCTGCAACGCATGGGAGGAGTGCAGCGCGTGATGCTTGCGCGTCTCCAACTGCTTCTCGAGCACCTCCTCGACCTGGTGGGGATCGTCGTAGTTCATCGAGCTGGCGCGCAGCGTGTCGCAGATCAGATCCACGGCGCCCGCGTCCAGCTGGATCCTGGGGTAGCGGGAGAAGACCGCAGACTCGCTGGGATTCTCGACGTGACCCTCGAGATCCATCGGGTTGGCGCGGCCGATGCGGATCAGCTCGAACAGCAGGCACAGCAGATCGCGGTAGTCCTGAGGCTTCCACTTGGCGCCCTTGAACACCTTCCCGACGTCGCCGAGCGTGTGCTTGACGGTGTGCATGTCGTTCGAAAGCAGGAAGGCGCCGACCGCGGCGCCGCCGATCATCATCATCTCGAACGGCAGCGAGTGAAGGATGATCCCCAGCTTGCCGCCGGCAGCCATGTAGCCGCCGAAGACCATGATGAAGGTCACCGCAATTCCAACGAATCCGAACATTCCGCGTCCCCGTTCCTCACGCTTCGGACATCGGGCCCGTGCTGGACCCGTCCGACCCGGGGCGGAAGGTGCGCCGACGAGGTTAAGAAAGCGCTGAAGGCGGGGGGCGAGGGCGGAATCGCGGCGCGCCCAAAACCGACAATGCGAGACAGCGGGAGAGGGTCGGCGCAGGCGCGTCTTCCGTGCCGCTCGCCGAGGCGCGGGAGCGGGCAGGCGACAGCTCGGGCGACGGCGGTCGGCCCAGCCGCGCCTCGATCCGGCCGCGGGACCGCGCCGCGCGATCCTTGCCGTCCCGCCAATCCGGAGCGCAGGCGGCCGGATCACTCGCGCGGAGCGCGGGCGTTGCGGCCGGCGATGACGGCGGAGATGGCGTAGGCGCGCTCCGCACTCATGCCGCCCATGATCTTGGCGGCGGTGTCCTTGCGCATCCGCGCGAGGAAGCCGGCGGCGAAGGTCACGTCCATCGACTCGAAGATCCTCGCCGCGTTCTTGGGATTCATGTTCTCGTAGACGGCCGTCAGACGCTCAATGTCCTGCTCTGCGGCTTCGTCGGCGACGGCGAGCGTGGCGGCGAGCCGTTCCTCGGCCGTGCGCAGCGCCTCGAGCTGCTCCTTGTATTTGGCCTCGGCGACCTGCAGCAGACGCTCGCGGTCGGCGATCTCGGCGGCGCGGGCGTCGAGCTGGCTCTCGCGCTGCTTCAACGCCGAGAGCAGGCCCGTGGGGTCGGCGCCCGGACCGCAGGGATCGGCGGCCATCGTCTGCGAACCGGCCCCAGAAAGCGTGGCGGCGGCTTCCTTGGCGAGCGCCCCGTCGGGATCGGCAAGGCGCAGGCCGGCCGAGCCCACGAAGCACAGGCCCATCAGGAGCAGCGCGCCCGGGGCCCGCGCCGCCTGGCGGCCCGTCGCCGCGCCCTTCGCCGCGCTGGCTCGGCGGGGCGAAGGACCTGCGGGAAACATCCGATCTCTGGACCCCTCCGCAGCGGCGCGGTCAGGTTCCGGCGGCGACCCGGCGCCGCGTCGGAAAAGGGCGCGAAGGTCGATCATTCGCCGCTCTCCCTGGCGAGGGCCTCGATCGCGGCGCGCAGCGCTTCTGTCCCGTCGCTGGAATCGGCGAGGCCGCGACCGCGGGGCGGCCGCGCGCGCGGAGCGCCCCGGGCCGTGCGCTGGACGCTCTCTGTCTCGGCGGCGGCGTCCGGTTCGGCGGCGGGATCGACCTCGATCCGGAAAAGGCGGCGCACGGCGGCGGGGCGAGCGGAGTCGCCAGCGTCCGCGCTGTCGTCAGCGTCCGCGCTCTCGTTGTCGGCCAGGTCGTCCGCGTCCCGCTCGTCCGACGTCGCAGCGGCGCCAGCGTCCGCATCGGGATCGGCGTCGAGAAAGCCGACCTCGACCGATTCGTCCTCCCCGTCGTCAAGATCCTCGTCGTCCTCGGGCGCCGCCTCGCGCGAACGCAGGGCGGCGACCGCCGCGGCGGCGTCGAAGGGCTCGGCGGCCCGGGCCGCGGCGGCGCCGGTCCCGCCGACAACCTGCGGGCGGGGGCGGGAGGAGAAGGCCGCGGCCTGGCGAGCCTCCCGTCGCGCGGCGACGTTGGCGGGCGCGGCGCCGCCCTGGTTGTCATGGATCGCGGCCAGCAGCAGCTCCAGCCGTCCGGCGGCCATCTCGGCCCGAGCGGTCCGTTCGGACAGGGTGCGGGTCGATTCGCCCGCGGCCGCGCGGGCGGCGCGCAGCGCCTGGCGCAGCTCGTCGGTCTGGGAGGCCATCGTGGCCACCGCCTGTCCGACGCCCCCGTCCAGGCGACGCAAGCTGCGCAACCGGCCGGCCAGCACATGGCAGTAGATCGCCGCGGTCAGCGCGGCCGCGATCAGCAGTCCGTCCGCGATCAGGCCCATCGGCCTCTCCTTCCAGTTTGTCGTCCATGACCGAACCGGGACGCGAGCGTCGCCCGCCGCGCACCGGTCATTGCAGGACGAACTCGGTGATCAGCAGGTCGCGAACCGCGTCCTCGCCGGCGACGATTCGGATCCTGCGAAGCAGGTGCGCGCGCATACGGGCCATGGCGGCCGGCCGCTCGACATCCGCCTCGTCGAGCGCCTGCAGGTAGGAATTGATCACGTCCTTCACCCGAGGCATCAGCTTGGTCACCTCCTCCTCCCGGCCCGGCTCGATCTCGAGCGTGGCCGACAGGCGCAGGAGGCGGCTGCGCGCCGAAGGGCCCAGCGTGACCAGCATCTGCGGGATCTCGACAAAGGCGACGTCGGCCGATTCGCCATGATCCTCGGGCGGCTCCTGATGCGCTTCCTCGGCGTCTCCGCCGCCGAAGGGCAGGGCGAGCATGCCCGAGAAGGTCGCATAGAAGCCGCCGCCGCCCAGCAGCAGCATCGCCAGGAGGCCGATCAGCATCCCCTTGCCGCCCTTTTTCTTGGGCGGCGCGTCATCGACGTCGACGTCGGCGGCTTCGGCCATCGTTCGGTCCCATCTCCCGCGCCCCGCAATGCGGCGGCGCGCACCGGCCTGGCGCCGGGGATCTGCACATTCTGCGTCCGCGCCGACCCCGGTCGGGCCGGAGCGGCGTGAGGCATGAGGTAACCGGGAGGGGCTAACCGAATCTTAAGTGCGCACGCCGCAAGGGAGGGAGGCGGCCAGAACGGCCCGCCCCTCGCCCGTGAACCGGCGGGGGACCCTGCGCGAGAGGATCAGCGTGGACCGCTTGTCGTCCCTGTGGAACGGGCTGGACGCCCGGCGCCGGATCGTGGCCCTGCTTGCCGCCGCCGCGGCCATGCTGGCCGTCTGGGGCCTGGCGCGAATGGCGACCGAACCGTCGATGAGCCTGCTTTACGCAGGCCTGGACCCCGCCGCGTCCGGTCAGGTGATTTCGGCGCTGGAGGCGCGCGGAATCCCCTACGAGGCGCGCGGCGATTCGATCTGGGCGCCCGAGGGCCAGCGCGATGCGCTGCGCATGGCGCTGGCGGCCGACGGGCTGCCGCAGGCCGGCGCGCGGGGCTATGAACTGCTCGACGACCTGTCGGGATTCGGCACCACCGCCCAGATGTTCGACGCCGCCTACTGGCGCGCGAAGGAGGGGGAGCTGGCGCGCACCATCCTGGCCCTGCCCTCGGTGCGCCAGGCGCGCGTGCATATCGCCAACCCGCCGCGGCGCCCGTTCGAACAGGCGCCCACGCCCTCGGCCTCGGTCTCGGTCAGCGTCGGCTCCGGCGCCCTGGGCGAACTGCAGGCCAGCGCCATCCGCCACCTCGTCTCCTCGGCGGTGCCGGGCCTGACGGCCGCGCAGGTGACGGTGATCGACGCCGAGAACGGCGCCGTGCTGACCGAGGACGGCGGCCCCGATTCCCCCAAGGCGGCCGAGGATCGCGCCGCCCGCCTGAAGGCCAATGTCGAGCGCCTGCTGGAGGCCCGGGTCGGCCCCGGCGCCGCGGTGGTCGAGGTTATGGTCGACGCCGACATGAACTCCGAGACGGTGACCGAGCGGGTGCTCGACCCCCAGGGACGCGTCGCCATCCACACCGACACGCAGGAGACCAGCGAGCAGTCGCAGGGCGGCGCGGGCGGCGGCGTCACCGTCGCCTCGAACCTGCCCGACGGCGGCCAGGAGGGCGGCGGCGGCGCCTCGAGCACCGCCAACGAAACCCGGGAGCGGGTGAACTACGAAGTCTCCGAGGTCCTGCGCGAGCGGATCCGGCGCCCCGGCGAGGTCCGCAAGATCTCGGTCGCCGTGCTGGTCGACGGCGTCCGCACCGTGAACGACGCCGGCGAGACCGCCTGGGAGCCCCGCCCGGAGGCCGAGCTCCAGGCCCTGCGCGAACTGGTGGAATCGGCCGTCGGCTTCGACCCCGCCCGCGGCGACGTGGTGACCCTGCGCACGCTGGAGTTCACCGCGCCGACGGAGCTGGGAACATCGGCCAGCGCCTCGGGCGCGGCGGATTTCCTGGCCGCCAACGCCATGACCCTGATCCAGCTGGGCGCGCTGAGCCTGGTGGCGCTGCTGCTGGGCCTGTTCGTGCTCCGCCCGATGATCACGCGCCGGATCGAGGACGCCCAGACCCTGGAGCTCGAGGCGATGCCCGACGCACCCGGCGCGCGGCTGCAGGCCGAGGCCGCCGTGGCGCTCGCCGGAGAGGTCATCGACGCCGGCCAGATCACCGCCGACCGGCTGCGCTCGCTGCGCGACCTGACCGGCGAGCGCAAAGACGATGCGGCGGCTCTACTCGGCCTTTGGCTCGAGCAGGGCGAACCCACCCGTGAGACGGCATGATGACGATGAAATGGGAAAGTTTCGAAGGGGATGAGACCTCGGTGATCGGCGCCGCGCCGCCGCGCCCCTCCGACAAGACGCCCGGCCGCAAGCAGGCCTCCGCCTCCGCGCCACGCAAGAGCGGCGCGCGGGACGCGCCTGCAGCGGCCCCCCCGCCCGAGCCGTCCGCCCCTCCGGCGGAACCGGTCGAGACGCTGCTCGCCCGCGCCCGAGGCGAGGGCCGCGCCGCCGGATTCGAGGAAGGCGTCGCCCATGCCGAGGCGCAGGGACAGGCGGCATTGCGGATGATCCTCTCGGACCTGTCCGAACAGCTCGCCGACGCGCTCCACGCCCGGATCGAGCAGGAGCAGACGCTCGACCGCGCCGCCCGCGACCTGGCCGAGGCGCTGCTGTCGGGCGTCGCGCCCGCGCTCGCCCGACAGGGCCTCGCCGCCGAGGTCGCCGCGGCCGTGTCCGAGGCGCTGCGCGCCACCCGCGCCTCGGCCGATCCCGCGCCGCTCAGGGTTCGCGTCGGCGCCGGCCAGGTCGAGGCGGTTCGCGCCGCGCTCGCCGAAGGCGGCCTCGCCGCCCAGGTCGACTCGGATCCGGAGCTGGGCGACCTCTCCGCCCGGCTCGACTGGGCCGACGGCGAGGACGGCATCGACCTCGACGCCGCGCTGGCCGCCGCCCGGGCCGCCCTCGACCGCCACCTGCCCGCGCCCGATAGGAGAACCGCCCATGGCTGACGATCTCGACGACGACGCCCCGCTCCCCGCCCGCGCAGAAGGCTCGGACTCGGGCAAGAGCAAGCGAGGCTCGGCCGTGCTGGGCGTGCCGATCGAGGTGGTGGTCTCGGTCGGGCGCGCCCGGCCGCTGGTCTCCGACCTGGTGAACCTGCGCCGCGATTCCGTGCTGCCGCTCGACAGCCGCATCGACGATCCGGTCGAAATCCTGATCGGCGACCGCCTGATCGCGCGGGGCGAACTGCAGGAGATGGACGACGACAGCGGTCGCCTCGCCGTGCGCCTGACCGAGGTCGCCGACCTTTCGCAGGGCGTCTGAGACCTTGGCCGCGGCGGAAGCGATACCTGGACGCCCGCGCCGCCCCGGCCCGTGGCCGAGGGCGGCGTGCGCGCTGGCCGCGCTCGTCGTCCTTCTGCTCCCCGCCGCGGCCGCGGCGCAGGAGCTGACGCTGGATCTCGGGGGTCAGGAAAGCCTGACCCTGCGCGCGATCCAGATGTTCATCATCATCACCCTGCTCAGCCTCGCCCCGGCGCTGGCTGTGACCGTCACCTGCTTCCCGTTCATGGTCACCGTGCTCTCGATCCTGCGTTCCGCCATAGGCCTGCAACAATCGCCGCCGAACATGCTGATCGTCAGCCTGGCGCTGTTCCTCAGCTGGTTCGTGATGGCGCCCGTGTTCGACGTCGCCTGGGAGACCGGCATCCGCCCGCTCCTCGACGACGAGATCGGGATCGAGGAGGCCGCCCCCCTGGTGATCGCTCCGTTCCGCGAGTTCATGGCAGCGCGCGTCGACCCTGACGCGCTCGACGCGCTCGCTTCGGCCGTGCCCGCCGCCGCGCTGCCCGCGCCCGCGCCCGCGCCCGACGCCGGCGCGCCCGTCCCGCAGCCGGAGGCCGCGCCCTCGCCCGCCACCGCCGAGACGCGGCTGCTGGTGCCCGCCTTCCTGCTGTCCGAAGTGCAGCGGGCGTTCGAGATCGGGTTCCTCGTCTACCTGCCGTTTCTGCTGATCGACCTGGTGGTGGCCTCGGTGCTGATGTCGATGGGCATGATGATGGTGCCGCCGGCGGTGGTCTCGCTGCCGTTCAAGCTCGCCTTCTTCGTCGCCGCCGACGGCTGGTCGCTGCTGGCCGGCGCCCTGGTCCGGGGGTACGCGACATGAGCCCGCCCGCCGAGGCGCTGGTTCCCGCCCAGAGCAACCTGCCCGCCGGCGGCCATCCCGCCGGGCAGGCGAAGGCCGGTCCCGCGCCCGAGGCCCTGACTCCGGCGCAGAAGGCCGCCATCGTCATCGTCGCGCTGGGCCCCGAGGCGGCGACCGAGATCCTGCGCTCGCTGGGGGAGACCAACATCCGCCGCTTCGCCACCGCGGTGGCCAAGCTCAAGGGCGTCCCCCACGAGACCGTCGACGCCGTGGTGGCCGAGTTCCTGGGCGCCATGGGCGACGAGCTGTCGGTGCGCGGCGGTCTCGACGAGGCGCGCAAGTTCCTCGGCCAGGTGCTGGACGAAGACCAGCTCGCCCGGGTGATGGAGGAGATCGACGCCCGCTCCACCCGCTCGATCTGGCTGCGCCTGGCCGACGCCTCGGACGCGGCGCTGGCCAACTGGCTCTCGGCCGAGCACCCGCAGGTCGCGTGCCTCGTGCTCGCCAAGCTGCGCGCCGACCAGGCCGCCCGCCTGCTGGAGCGGTTCGAACCCGCCTTCGCCCACGACGTGGTGCTGCGCATGGCCCGGGTGCCCACCCCCGACAACGCCGCGCTGGAGATGCTGAAGTCGGCCATCGAGCATGACTTCGTCTCGGCGATCGAGCGCACGCAGGGCGCCGCCAAGCCCGCCGAGCTGATCGCCAGCCTGATGAACCACGTCTCCAACGCCGCGCGCGAGACGTTCCTGAGCCAGATGGAGCAGGACGACCCGAAGCTGGCGCAGGAGGTGCAGCGGGTGATGTTCACCTTCGCCGACATCGCCAGCCGCGTGAACCCGCGCGACATCTCCAAGGTGATCCGCGGCGTGGACGAGCCGGTGCTGATGGCCGCCCTGAAGCTCGCCCAGACGCAGGAGAACCCCTCGGCGGAGTTCATCCTGGGCAACGTCGCCAAGCGCCTCTCGGACCGCATGCGCGAGGATCTCGCCGGCATGCCCGACGTCCGCCAGAAGGAAGGCGAGGCGGCCCAGGCCGAGCTGGTCAACGGCATCCAGACCCTCGCCCGTCGCGGCGAGATCAAGCTGATCGAGATCGATCTGGCCGACGACTGACCGCGCATGCCCCTCCGCGGACGCGCCGCGGAAGGGGGTTCGGGCGACGCTGGGTCGCAGCGGTCCGCCGGGCGCCGTGACGGCGATGCGTTGGCGCGCGCCGCGATAGACGCCCATATGGCCATGATACCGCAAGCGCGCGCATTTCATTTCCGCCGCCCGGACTGTCGATCGCGAGGAGCCGCATGACCGCAACCCGCCGCGCCGTTCTTGGAACCGCCGCAGCCTTCGGGGCCCTCTCGGCCGCAGGCTTCGGTCCCGCGCGAGCCCAGGGCGAGCGCCGCCCGTTCTCCTGGGAGCAGCTGGTCGCGCAGGCCGAACGCGCCGCCTCGGAGCCCTGGCGAGAGCCCTATCGTCCGATGCCCGAGGTCACCTCGGTCATCGACTACCAGCGTTGGGGCGAGATCGCCTTCCGCACCGACCGTTCGCCCTTCCAGGACGGCTATCCGGTCACCTTCTTCCACCTCGGCCAGTACTTCCAGCGATCCGTGCGCATGCACACGGTCGCCGACGGGCAGGCCCAGGAATTCGCCTACGACCCGGGGCTGTTCGACATGCCCGCCGACAACCCCGCCCGCCGGCTGCCCGCCGACAGCGGCTTCGCCGGGTTCCGGTTCCAGGAATGGAACGGCGCCGACGACTGGGCGAAACAGGACTGGCTGGCGTTTCTGGGGGCCTCCTACCTGCGCGCGATCGGCGCCTCGGGGCAGTACGGGCTGTCGGCGCGCGGCATCGCGCTCGACCCCGCGCTGCCCGACCGGCCGGAGGAATTCCCCGACTTCACCGAGTTCTGGATCGAGCAGACCGGCGATCCCGACGCGCCCTGCACGGTTTATGCGCGGCTCGACGGGCCCTCGGTCACGGGCGCCTATCGCTTCAGGGCGGTGCGCGGGACCGACCGCTCCCGCGGGGTGATCATCGAGGTGGACGCGAACCTGCACCTGCGCCGGGATGTCGAGCGGCTGGGCCTCGCCCCGCTGACCTCGATGTTCTGGTACGGCGAATACGGGCGCGAGCGGCCTTTCGACTGGCGCCCCGAGGTGCACGATTCCGACGGCCTGGCGCTGTGGACCTCGTCGGGGGAGCGGCTGTGGCGGCCGCTGAACAACCCCGCCTACACCCAGGTCTCGGCCTTCGTCGACGAGAATCCTCGCGGTTTCGGCCTGCTGCAGCGCGACCGGGAGTTCGACCACTACCGCGACGGCGTCTTCTACGACCGCCGCCCCAGCCTGTGGATCGAGCCGCTCAGCCCCTTCGGGCGCGGCGCGGTGCAGTTGCTCGAGATCCCGACGAACGACGAGATCCACGACAACATCGGCGTGTTCTGGGTGCCAGAGGCGCCGGCGCGGGCGGGCAACGCCTATCGCCTGCGCTACCGGATGCACTGGCTGGACGGCGAGCCCTATCCCGCCACCAACATCGCCCAGGCCGTGGCAAGCCGCTTCGGCCGCGGCGGCCAGCCGGGGCATGCGCGTCCCGACAACGTCTGGAAGGCGGCCGTCGAGTTCGACCGTCCCGAGGTGATGCGCAAGATCCCCTACGGCGTGATGCCCGAGGTGGTCGCCTGGACCTCCGTCGGCCGCATCGCGCGCACGCTGGTCGAGCCGGTGCCCGGCGGCAACGTCTGGCGCGCCTTCTTCGACCTGGAGCTGGACGAGCCGGAGCAGGCGGCGGACCTGCGCCTCTATCTCGCGCTGAACGGCGAGCCCCTGACCGAGACCTGGACCTACCGGTTCGAACGCGGAAGCCTGGTGCAGGGGATCTGAAGACCGATCTGAAGACCGGGGCGCGGGGGCCTCAGCCCTCCAGCCGCCGCGCCTCGGCGACCAGCAGCACCGGGATGCCTTCGCGGATCGGGTAGGCGAGCCCGGCCTGGCGGGAGATCAGCTCCTGCGCCTCGCGGTCGTAGTCGAGCGCCGACTGGGTGGCCGGGCAGACCAGCGCCTCGAGCATGCGCCGGTCGACGGCGAGCCGGCCGGAGCCGCCCGTCGGCAAGGGCGCGGCCAGCGAGACCTGCGGCGCGGCCGGGGCGGGCTGCGGGGCCATCGGCCCCGCGTCGTGAGGGGCCTCGGGGCCGGGCTCCTCCGGATCGCTCATTGCAGCGTGGTCCCGTCCTCGCCGCCCGAGGCGATGGCGAACTGCATCAGGGCGGCCAGCGTCTCGCGACGGGTGGCGAGCGTCGGGGCTTCCAGCAGGGCCTGCTTCTCCTCGACCTCGAAGGGGCAGAGCATCGAGAGGGAGTTGATCAGCATCTCCGCCTCGGCCTCGCGCAGCGTCTCCCAGTCGGAACTGAGCTGCGCGACCGAGAAGAACTTGCCCAGCGTCTTGAGGAAGCGTTCGCGGTTGAAGCCGGGGTCCTTCTCGGTCCCGCCGAGGTCGCGGGCGAAGTCCGACCACTCGGCCTTCACCCGGCGATAGGGGTGGAAGCCCTCGACCTCGCCGCGGTGGCGGAAGCGCGAGACGCCGGCGAGCGTGATCAGATAGCGCCCGTCCTCGGCCTCGGAGAAGGCGATCACCCGCCCCGCGCAGCCGATCGAGTGCAGGCGAGGCTCATCGCCTTCCTCGCACTCGAACGGCTGGACCATGCCGATCAGGCGGTGGTCCGAGCGCAGGACGTCGTCCATCATCGCCAGGTAGCGAGGCTCGAAGATGTTCAGCGGCAAACGTCCGCGCGGCAGCAGAAGCGCCCCGGGAAGGGGGAACACCGGCACCGTTTCCGGAAGATCGGCCTGGCTGAACCTGCGACCCATATTTCCTCAGGCGAAGATCATCGAGGCGAGGCGCCGCCGGCCCTTGCCGACCAGCGGATCCTTCGGCCCCAGGCTTTCGAACAACTGGGTGAGTTGCGCCTTGGCGGCGCCCTCGTTCCACTCGCGGTCGCGGCGGAACAGGTCCAGCAGTTCGTCGACGGCGGCGTCGTGCTCGCGGGCGGCAATCAGGGCCTTGGCAAGCTCGAGCCGGGCTTCGTGGTCGTTGGGGTCCGCCTCGAGGCGCGCGCGCAGGGCGTCCGTCTCGGAGGCGTCGGCGCCGCCTTCGGTCATCCGCGCCAGCTCGATCTGGGCGCGGGCGTGGGAGATGGCGGCGTCCTGCGTCTTGGCGGGGTGCACGCGGGTCAGCGCGGCCTCGGCCTCGTCCAGCCGGCCGAGCGCCACGAAGGCGCGCGCGAGGCCGCCCAGCGCCGCGAGATTCTCGGGGTCTTCCTCGAGGATGGCGGCGAAGACCTGCACGGCGTCCTCGGCCTGGCCCTGCTCGAGCATCTCTTCGGCCGCGGCGACGGCGTCGGCCAGCGTCTCGCCGCCGGCCATGCCGATCAGCTTGTCGACGAAAGCCTTGAGCTCGGAGGGCGGCACCGCGCCCATGAAACCGTCGACCGGCTGCCCGTCGACGAAGCCGTAGACGGTCGGGATCGACTGCACGCGCAGCTGGCCGGCGATCATCTGGTTCTCGTCGACGTTCACCTTGACGAGGCGCACCTTGCCGCCCGCCGCGGTCACCGCCTGCTCAAGCGCCGGCGTCAGCTGCTTGCAGGGGCCGCACCACGGGGCCCAGAAGTCGACGATGACAGGCACCTCACGCGACGCCTCGACGACGTCGGCCATGAAGGTCGCTTCGTTCACATCCTTGATCAGGTCGCCCCCCGCGGGGGCGGCGGCCTGTCCCTGGCCCAGTTCCAGCATCGCTCGGGTCCCTCCGTCGCGCCGGCGGACGCCCCGCCGGATGTCGACCCCTAAGTAGAGGCCGCGCGCCCGGGCCGCAACCAAGCGGCGGCTCGGGACGACTGCTCTCGGCGGCGGCGATCTCGAGGGCGCAAGGTGGGGCCCGAAGCGTGAAGGACAACCCCGGCGCGCGGGATGCCGCTGTCGCGGGACGGGACCGCGCGGCGCGGCCTGCCGCGGACTCAGGCGCCGGGGGCTGGCGCGGCGGCCCGGGCCTGCGCCTCGAGCGCGTCGAAATCGACCTCGACGGGGGCGTGGCCGGTGGCCGCGAAGAAGCGGCGCAGGTCGGCGGTCGCGATGGCCACGGTCGCCTCGTTGTGAAGCGGGTGCACGTTGAGCGCCTCGGCCGCCATCATCTGCGCGTCGAGCGCCAGCCGCATTTCCCCGCCCGTGTCGTTGATCAGCCCCAGCGAGGTCACCGCGCCGGGCCGCACCCCCAGCAGGCGCCCCATGTCCTCGGGCGCCCCGAAGCTGAAGCGCTTGGCGCCCAGCGCCCGGGCGAGATCGGGGATGCGGATCGCGCGGTCCTCCTCGCAGACCGCGAGCCAGAAGCCGGTCCTCTTGTCCTTCAGGAACAGGTTCTTGCAGTGCGCCCCCGGCAGGGTCCCGCGCAGGGCGCGGCTTTCCTCGACCGTGCGCAGGGCGGGGTGGGCGTGGCGGACATAGCCGATGCCCAGCGCGTCGAGGCGGGCCAGCAGCGCCGCCTCGGCGGCGAACGGGTCGACGAGGGCGTCGCAGGGCAGGGCGGTCATCGGCGGCTCCGGAGCGGCGGCGGCGGAGCCCGGTTTGAAGCGCGCCGGCGCGCGGGGGTCAAGTTCGCGCCGGCGCGCGGGGGTCAGGTTCGCCGCCTGACGCGCCCGTCGGGCCTTGGGTCGCGAGCGGGACCGTCCTAGGATGGGTCCCGACATTCCCTGAGCGCCATGGAGACCGCTATGTCAGAGACCGCCGAGACCGATCACTGGCGCCTGCACGGCATCCGCATCGTGAAGGCCGGGGAGCTTGACGCGAACACCGCGCAGACGCCCGGCATGAACCGCGCCGCGGCGATCACGCACGCCACGGCCGGGGCGCAGAAGATCTGGGCGGGCACCGTCTCGATCCACCCCGACGCCAAGACCGGGGCGCATCACCACGGCCATCTCGAATCGGTGATCTACGTGGTGAAGGGCCGGGCCCGGATGCGCTGGGGCGATGAGCTGCAGTACGTGGCCGAGGCGGAGGCGGGCGACTTTATCTATGTCCCCCCCTACGTGCCCCACCAGGAGATCAACGCCGCCGACGACCAGTCGCTGGAATGCGTGCTGGTGCGCTCGGACCAGGAGCCGGTGGTGGTGAACCTCGACATCACCCCGGTCGAGAACCCCGAGCCGGTGCGCTGGATCGACCCCAACCATCCGGAGTGATTGCGCCGGAGACGAGAGCGGCCGCCGGGAGGATCCCCCCGGCGGCCGTTTCGGTCTCGGCAGGCGTTGCGCAGGAGGCCCCGGGTCAGGCCGGGGGCGCCCGTGTTGCAGGCGGTGCGCCTCAGCGGGCCATCTTCGAGAGCCGCGGCAGCATGGCGGAGAAGTCGAGCCCCTTGCCGTCCTCGCCCACGAACGCCTCGTAGAGCTCCATCGCGCGTGCGCCCATCGGGGTGGGCGCGCCGACGGAGTCCGCGGCCTGCTGGCTCAGCCGCAGGTCCTTGAGCATCAGCTCGGCCGCGAAGCCGGGCTTGTAGTCGTTGTCCGACGGGCTCTGCGGCCCGATGCCCGGCGCGGGGCAGTAGGCGTTCATCGACCAGCAGTAGCCCGAGGAGGTGGACACGACGTCGAACACCGACTGGCGCGACAGGCCCAGCTTGTCGGCGAGGTTGAACGCCTCGCACACGCCGATCATCGAGATGCCGAGGATCATGTTGTTGCAGATCTTCGCCGCCTGCCCGGCGCCGCCCTCGCCGCAGTGCACGGCCTTCTGGCCCATGATGTCGAACAGCGGCTTGGCCGCTTCGAACGAGGCTTCCGACCCGCCGGCCATGAAGGTCAGCGTGCCGCCCGCCGCGCCGCCGATGCCGCCCGAGACGGGGGCGTCGACCGACAGCAGGCCGGCCTCGGCCGCGAGATCGTGGGCGGCGCGGGCGCTGTCCACGTCCACGGTCGAGCAGTCGATGAACACCGCCCCCTTGCGCATGGCCGGGATCACCTCGGCCGCGACCGTGCGCAGGATGTCGCCGTTGGGCAGCATCGTGAGGACGGCGTCCTTGCCCTCCGCCGCCTCGATGGCGGTGGCGGCGGTCCCGACGCCCTCGGCCGTCGTCCCGGCCACGTCGAAGCCGGTCACCTCGTGACCCGCCTTGGCGAGATTGGCGGCCATGGGCGCGCCCATGTTGCCCAGGCCGATGAACCCGATCTTCATGTCGTCTCCTCCCGTGTCGTTTGGCGTCCCGGTCACTCGGCCGGGAAAGGGGCCTGCGTGAAGGGCGCGCGCGCCTCCCACCCGGCCCGGTAGTGCTCCAGCGCCGGGCGGGCGTCGGCGTCGAACACCCCCGGCCATTTGTGCGCGAGATACGTCGCCGCGCAGACGGCGGCGAGGTCGGCGCGGTCCGGCTCCCCCGAGGTCGAGCGCCGGTCGGCCCAGCGCTCCAGCCAGTCGAGACCCGACGACAGCTGCTTTTCCAGCCGAAGGATCTGCTCGCGGTCCTGGAGCTGGGCGGGGCGACGGTTCTCGGCCGAACGCGCCACGCCCTTGTCGGCGAGGCCGATGGCCAGGCCCTCGGCCTCCAGCATGGCGACGCGGGCGGCGGGCGCCTCGGGGATCAGCTTCGGGCCGCCGAAGCCGGCGGCGGGGTCCTCGATCCACTCGATGATCGCCCGGCTGTCCGAGACGATCCGCCCGTCGTCGAGCTGCAGCGCCGGCGCCCGGCCCAGCGGGTTGGCGCGCATCACCGCCTCGAAGTCGCCGAAGACCGACAGGACCTGCCGCTCGAAAGGCAGCGCGTGCACATGCAGCGCCAGCGCCACCCGGCGGGCGAAGGGCGAGTCGTAGAGGCCGGTGAGGATCATGCGATCAGGCCTTCCCGTGCTTCCACTCGTTCTCGCCGAGGTCCGAGAGCATGAACATCGCCCGGTCCGGCCACACATCCTCGAGCCGGGGTGAGGCCCACTGCGGGTTGCGGTCCTTGTCCACGATCTGGGCGCGCACGCCCTCGTTCAGCTCTCCGAACTCCTGGGAGCGGAAGGTGAATCGGTATTCCTCGGCCAGCGCCTCCTCGATGGTGGTCATCTCGCGGGCGTTGCGCACGGCGATCAGGGTCGAGGCGACCGACAGCGGGCAGGCGCGCAGGATCGCCTTGGCCGCGGCCTGGGCCCAGTCGGCCTCCGAGGCCTTGAGGTCCTCGACGATGGCCATGGGGGTGGAGTTGTCGAAGATCTCGTCGATCTCGGACTGCAGGCTTTCGAGCATCGGGGCGACTTCGGGCGCCTGCGCCGTCATCGGATCCTGCTTGTAGCGGCCGATGGCGAGCACGTCGCCGGTCTTGCACAGCTCGGCCTTCAGGGCGGCGTGGTCGGCCGAGGGCACGAAGAAGTCCGCGAAGCCCGCGAAGATCGCGTCGGCGACGCCGATGCGGGTCCCGGTGAGACCGAGGAACTCGCCCGTCCGGCCGGGCGAGCGCGAGAGGATGAAGGTGCCGCCCACGTCGGGCAGCAGGCCGATCCCGGTCTCGGGCATCGCCAGCAGCGTCTTCTCGGAGAAGCAGCGGTGCGAGCAGTTCGAGGCGATGCCCACGCCGCCGCCCATCACGATGCCGTCCACGAAGGAGACCACCGGCTTGGGGTAGTTCTTCAGCAGCGCGTTCATGCGGTATTCGTCGGACCAGAACCCGCGGGAATAGGCGTAGTCGCCCTTCGAGCCGTGGTCCCACATGTTGCGGATGTCGCCGCCGGCGCCAAACGCACGGCCCTCGCAGGCGTCGATCACCACCAGGTCGATGGCGGGGTCGTCCTTCCAGGCGTTCAGCCCGGCCTCGAGGGCCAGCGACATCTCCCAGCTCAGCGCATTCAGCGCCTTGGGCCGGTTCATGGTGATGCGGCCGGCGCGGCCCTCGGTGGTGACGATCAGGTCGGTCATGGTCTCTCCCTTCGCCGTCAGCCGCGCTCGGCGAGCAGCGCCCGCGCGGTGATCAGGCGCATGATCTCGTTGGTGCCCTCGAGGATCTGGTGAACCCGCAGGTCCCTGACGATCTTCTCGATGCCGTAGTCCTCGAGGTAGCCGTAGCCGCCATGCAGCTGCAGGGCGTCGTTGGCGACGTTGAAGGCGGTGTCGGTGACGAAGCGCTTGGCCATGGCGCAGAACTTGGTGGCGTCGGGCGCGCCCTGGTCCAGCTTCCACGCCGCCTGGCGCAGGAAGGTGCGGGCGGCCTGAAGCTCGATCTCCATGTCCGCGAGGCGGAACTGCAGGGCCTGGAACTGGTCCAGCGGCTGCCCGAAGGCTTTTCGTTCGCCCATGTAGGCGACGGCCTTCGACAGCGCGGCCTGCGCCCCGCCCAGCGCCGAGGCCGAGATGTTCAGCCGCCCGCCGTCGAGCCCGTTCATGGCGTAGACGAAGCCGCGCCCCTCCTCGCCCAGCAGGTTTTTCGCGGGGATCGCGCAGCCGTCGAACTGCACCTGGGCGGTGGGCTGGGCCTTCCAGCCCATCTTCTTTTCCTGTGCGCCGAAGCTGAGGCCCTCGGCCCCGTCCTCGACCAGCACGCAGGAGATGCCCTTGGGCCCGGCGTCCCCCGTCCGGCACATCACCAGGTAGACGTCGGAGAACCCGCCGCCCGAGATGAAGGCCTTGTTGCCGGTCAGGGCATAGCCCTCGTTGGTCTTCTCGGCCTTGGTCTTCAGCGCGGAGGCGTCGGAGCCGGAGGCGGGCTCGGTCAGACAGTAGCTCGCCACCTTCTCGAAGGTCGCCAGCTGGGGGATCCACTCCGCCCGCATCTCGTCGGAGGCGAAGGTGTCGATCATCTTCGCGCACATGTTGTGGATCGAGATGAAGGCCGAGACCGAGGGGCAGCTCTGGGCCAGAGCCTCGAAGATCAGCGTGGCGTCGAGGCGCGTCAGCTCCGATCCGCCATGCTCCTCCGAGCAGTAGATGGCGCCGAGGCCAAGGGCGCCGACCTCGCGCAGCAGGTCGCGGGGGATGGCGCCCTCATGCTCCCACTCGGCGGCATGGGGGGCGATGCGGTCCTGCCCGAAGGACAGGGCCATGTCGTAAAGCGCCTGGCTTTCCTCGCTGAGCGCGAAATCCATGGATCCTCCTCCCGCCGGGCGGTTCCTTGCGGCCGGGGTCGCGGGGCGGATAGGGTCCGCCGACACGCAACGGGGCGCAGGGGGCGCGGCATGTTTTCGTTTCTCGGCCGGTTCGAGACGCCGGTGAAATACGCGCTCGTGGGCGCGCTGGGCGGCTTTCTGGCCAACCTTCTGATGATCCTGGCGGGATTCCCGCCGCCCGAGCCGCTGGCGACCATCATCGGTCTGGGCCTGGGCGGCTTCATCGGCGGGATGTTCCACCAGCGGCGGAAGGGCGGCTGACCCGCCCCTCCGCGCCAGGTCTCAGGCCATCGTCGGAATGACGAACTCGGCCCCTTCCTTCACGCCCGACGGCCAGCGGGAGGTGACCGTCTTGGTGCGGGTGTAGAAGCGGAAGGCGTCCGGCCCGTGCTGGTTGAGGTCGCCGAACACCGACTTCTTCCAGCCGCCGAAGGTGTGGTAGGCCAGCGGCACCGGGATCGGCACGTTCACGCCGACCATACCCACGTTGATGCGGCTGACGAAGTCGCGCGCGGCGTCGCCGTCGCGGGTGAACATCGCCACGCCGTTGCCCATCTCGTGATCCATGGCGAGGCTCAGCGCCTCCTCGTAGGTCTTCGCGCGCACGGTCGAGAGGACCGGGCCGAAGATCTCCTCCTTGTAGATCGACATGTCCTTGGTGACGTTGTCGAAGAGGCAGGGGCCGACGAAGAAGCCGTTCTCGTAGCCCTGCATCTTGAAGTCGCGGCCGTCGACGGCGAGCGTCGCGCCCTCCTTCACGCCCTGATCCACCAGGCCGAGGATCTTGTCGCGGGCCGCGGCGGTGACCACGGGGCCGTAGTCCACGTCGTTGCCGGCGGTGTAGGGGCCGACCTTGAGGGCCTCGATCTTGGGGATCAGCTTCTCGATCAGCAGGTCGGCGGTCTTGTCGCCGACGGGCACGGCGACCGAGATCGCCATGCAGCGCTCGCCGGCCGCGCCGTAGCCCGCGCCCACCAGCGCGTCGGCGGCCTGGTCGAGGTCCGCGTCGGGCATGATGATCATGTGGTTCTTGGCGCCGCCGAAGCACTGCACGCGCTTGCCGGCCGCGGTGCCGCGCGAATAGACGTACTGCGCGATCGGGGTCGAGCCGACGAAGCCCACGCCGCCGATGTCCTCATGGTCGAGGATCGCGTCCACCGCGCCCTTGTCGCCGTTGATCACCTGCAGGATGCCGTCGGGCAGTCCGGCCTCGGACATCAACTCGGCGAGCATCAGGGGGACCGAGGGGTCGCGCTCGGACGGCTTGAGGATGAAGGCGTTGCCGCACACGATCGCGGGACAGAACTTCCACATCGGGATCATGGCGGGGAAGTTGAACGGGGTGATGCCCGCAGCGATGCCCAGCGGCTGGCGCATCGAGTAGATGTCGATGCCCGGACCCGCGCCGTCGGTGAACTCGCCCTTCAGCAGGTGCGGGGCGCCGATGCAGAACTCCGCCACTTCCAGGCCGCGGATCACGTCGCCCTTGGCGTCGGGGATGGTCTTGCCATGCTCGCGGCTCAGCGCCTCGGCGAGCTTGTCCATGTCGCGGTGCAGGAGTTCCACGAACTTCATCAGCACGCGCGCGCGGCGCTGCGGGTTGACCGCGGCCCAGGCGGGCTGGGCGGCCTTGGCCGACTGCACCGCGGCGTCGATCTCCTCGGCCGTGGCGAGCGGCGTCCTGGCCTGAACTTCGCCGGTCGCGGGGTTGTAGACGTCCGCGAAGCGGCCGGAGGTTCCCTTGACGTGCTTCCCGTCGATCCAGTGGGTGAGCTCGGTGACCATCGCGTGTTTCCTCCCGCGTTTGTCGACCTGTCGATCAGTCGGTCGCCACACTCCACGAATTTTCGCGGCAAGCAATGGGAGAATCTCCACTTTGGATGTGCATTCCTGCACAATGGCCCGATGAACTGGGACGACATGCGCTTTTTTCTGCAGGTGGCCCGCACCGGCCGCCTGACCGAGGCCGCCCGCGCGCTGGGGGTCGACCACGCCACCGTCTCGCGCCGGGTGGGGGCGCTGGAGCGGGCGCTGTCGGCGCGGCTGTTCGACCGCTCGCCCCGCGGCTACGCGCTGACCGAGGCGGGCCGCGCGCTGATGCCCACGGCCGAGGCGATGGAGAGCGCCAGCATGCTCGCCGCCGCCGAGGTGGGCGGGCGGCAGGACGAGCTGTCGGGCGCCGTGCGCATCGGCATGCCGGAGGGGGCGGCGAGTCACCTCGCCCCCCGCGCCGTGGCCGAGCTGATCGAGAGCTATCCGCGGCTCGAGATCCAGATCGTGGCCCTGCCGCGGACCTTCTCGCTGTCCCAGCGCGAGGCGGATTTCGCCATCGTGGTGACGCCGCCCGCCGCCGGCCGGCTGCGGATCCGCAAGATCGCGGACTATCGCCTGCAGCTCTATGGCTCGGCCGAGATGCTGGGCGACCGTCCCCCCCGCACGGCCGAGGAGCTGCGCCGATGGCGGCTGGTGGGCTATGTGCCGGACCTGATCTTCGACAAGGGGCTCGACTACCTGACCGAGATCCCGGGGGCGCCGAAGCCCGCGGTCGCCTCGACCTCGCTGCTGGTGCAGCTCGAGATGGTGGCGGCCGGCGCGGGGCTGGGGATGCTGCCCGAGTTCATGGCCCGCCGGCGTCCCGGCCTGGTCCCGGTGATGCCCGAGGTCACCCGGATCACCCGCGCCTATTGGCTGGTGATGCACCAGGACACGGCCGATCTCGCCCGGATCCGGCGGGTGGCGCGGGCCTTCGCGGATGCGATGCGCGCGCGGCTGTAGCGCTATTGCCTCGCGCCGGGGCGCCGTGGTCTGAGGGCCTGCCTACGCAGGATGAGGAGTCGGGGCGATGCAGGTCTGGATCTACCTTCTGATCGCGATCACGGGCGAGGTGTTCGGGACCAGCTTCCTGAAGGCCTCCGACGGGTTCACCCGGCTCGGGCCCACGATCCTGGTGGCCATCGGCTATTTCATCGCCTTCTTCTTCCTGTCCCTGACCCTGAAGACGATCCCCACCGGCATCGCCTACGCGATCTGGTCGGGAGTGGGCACGGTGATGATCACGCTGGTGGGCTGGGTGTTCATGGGCCAGCGGCTGGACGCGCCCGCGCTGGTCGGCATCGGGCTGATCATCGCCGGGGTGGTGGTGATGAACCTGTTCTCGGGCAGCGTGAAGCACTGAGGGCGGGGTTCAACCCGAGCCCAGAAGCCAGGGCCAGACCAGGGTCGGCGCGGCCTCGACCGCCAGCGCCGCGACGATCGCGGCGCGCACCCAGGCGCCGCGGAACCGCCGCCACAGCAGGGCGCCCAGCGCAAGGCAGGCGGCGCCCTCGGCCAGCGCCACTGCCGTGCCATGTCGGGCGGGGTTCCAGTAGCTGAGCGGACTGCGGAACACCCAGTCGCTGAGCGGCCAGAAATGCGGCCGCGCGTCGGAGTGGTGCAGCGGCAGGTCGAAGGCGAGATGCAGCAGCGCCGCCCCCGCGAAGATCGCCAGCCCCGCCGCCCCCAGCGCCGCCCACAGCGGGATCGAGTTGTCGATCCGGAAGATCCCCTGCCAGAGGGGGGAGACATAGTCCTCGCGGAACACCTGGTGCAGGTCGTGGCCCAGTCCCCAGCGCGCCCAGGCGACCAGCAGGAACAACGCGAGATCGGGCGCGAGCCCGCCCGCCAGCGCCGCGAGGTTGCGCCGGCGCGCGGCCGCGCCCTCGGGCCCCGCGGCGGCGGGGCGCGCGAAGGCGGCGGCGGCGAAGATCAGGTGCGCGGGCGTGTTCACCCGTCCTGTGTCGCCGCTTCCGGCCGCCGCCTCAACTGGAGATTGCGGGGACGCGCCGCCCGGGCCGCCTACAGCCCCAGCACGTCGGTCATGGTGTACTGGCCGGGCTTCTTCTCCTGCCCCCAGACGCCGGCGGTCATCGCCCCGCGGGAAAAGATCATCCGGTCGGAGGCGATGTGCTTGAGGATGATCCGCTCGCCGGCGTTGGCGAAGATCACCTCGTGCTCGCCCACCACGTCACCGCCGCGCAGGGCCGCGAAGCCGATGGCCCCGTCGCGGCGCGCGCCGGTCTGGCCGTGACGGCCCGAGTCCATCACCTCGGAGAGGGTGGAACCATGCCCCGCCGCCGCCGCCTCGCCCAGCATCAAGGCGGTGCCCGAGGGGGCGTCGACCTTGTGGCGGTGGTGCATCTCGACGATCTCGACGTCCCAGCCGGGGCCGAGCGCCTTGGCCACCTTCTGGGTCATCACACACAGCAGGTTGACCCCGAGACTGTAGTTCCCCGCCCGCACCTGGACCGAGTGGCGCGAGGCCGCCTCGAGCTTCCCCAGATCCGCGTCCGAGAAGCCGGTGGTCCCGATCACGTGCACGCAGCGCGCCTGCGCGGCGAGCGCGGCATGGGCGACCGTGGCGCCCGGGGAGGTGAAGTCGAACACGGCGCGGGAGCGGGCGAACGCCTCGAGCGGGTCGTCCTCGACCACCACGCCCGAGGGGGCGCCGCCGAGACACTCGCCGAGGTCGCGGCCGATCCAGTCGTGGCCGGGGCGCTCGGTGGCGCCGGTCAGCTCGATCTCGGGGTGCTCGTTCGCCGCCTCGACCAGCATCCGGCCCATGCGGCCGGAAACCCCGGTGACGGTCGCGGGAATGGTCATGGCGGCGCTCCTTCCGACCTGGCGCGGGCCCCTGCGGCCCGACGCGCGGGCATAGCATCGCCGCCGGCGCCGCGGCAACGCCGCCGCCGCGGGCGACGCAAGGTCCGCAACGCTGGACGCGGCGGGCTAAGGCGGGGAATATGCGGGCGCAGGACCCTGGCCCCTCCGCCCTGGCGCGGACGTCAAGGAAAAGCGGGGCCTGACGCCGAATGACCCCCCGACCGGGAGAGACGAATGAAACGCTTCCTCCTCGGCGCCGCGACAGCCGCCCTTGTGGCCGGCCCCGCGTTCGCCGCGCAGACGCATGTGAACCTGGGCGTCGCGCTGGAGCCGCCGAACCTCGATCCCACCGCCGGCGCCGCCGCGGCCATCGACGAGATCGTCTACCAGAACGTCCTGCAGGGCCTGACCCGCATCGACAAGAACGGCGAGGTGCAGCCCTCGCTCGCGACGTCCTGGGAGATCTCGGACGACGGGCTGGTCTACACCTTCCACCTCGTCGAGGGCGCCAAGTACCACGACGGCTCGGACTTCACCGCCGACGACGTGAAGTTCTCCTATGAGCGCGCCATGGGCCCCGACAGCCAGAACGCCCAGAAGGGCCTGTTCGAGCCGATCGAGAGCATCGAGGTCGTCGACCCCGCCACGCTGAAGATCACCCTCAAGCGGCCCACCGGCAACTTCGTCTACAAGATGGGCTGGGGCGACGCGGTGATCCTGGACGAGGCCTCGGCCGCCGACACCGCCACCAACCCCGTCGGCACCGGTCCCTTCAAGTTCGGGGACTGGGCCAAGGGCGCCTCGGTGACGCTGGAGAAGAACCCCGACTACTGGGGGGAGCCGGTGGCGCTCGACTCGGTGACCTTCAAGTTCATCTCCGACCCCACCGCGGCGCTGGCCGCGCTGATGGCCGGGGACGTGGACGCGTTCCCCAACTGGCCCTCGCCCGAGACCCTGCCCCAGATCGAGGCCGATCCCCGCTTCAGCGTGGTGCGCGGCTCGACCGAGGGCGAGACGATCCTCTCGACCAACAACGCCAAGCCGCCGTTCGATCAGCTGAAGGTGCGCCAGGCCATCGCCCACACGCTGGACCGCCAGGCGATCATCGACGGGGCGTTGTTCGGCTCGGGCACGCCGATCTACACGCATTATCCGCCCACCGGACCGGCGTTCATCGACCTCTCGGGCCTCTATCCCCATGACCTCGACAAGGCTCGCGAACTGCTGGCCGAGGCGGGCTTTCCCGACGGGTTCGAGGCGACGCTGAAGCTTCCGCCCCCGGTCTACGCGCGGCGCGGCGGCGAGATCGTGGCCGCCCAGCTCGCCGAGGTCGGCATCAAGCTGGAGATCATCCCGGTCGAGTGGGCCCAGTGGCTGGACCAGGTCTACAAGGGCGGCGACTACGATCTGACGATCGTGGCCCATACCGAGCCCGACGACCTGCAGATCTACACCCGCGACAACTACTACTTCAATTATGAGGGGACCGAAGTCCGCGCGCTGATGGAGCAGCTCGCCGCCGAGGCCGACGAGGCCAAGCGGATCGAGATCCAGCAGGCGGTGCAGACCAAGATCGCCGAGGACGCGGTCAACGGCTTCATCCACCAGCTGGGTAAGACCGTGGTGGCCAAGAAGGGGCTCAAGGGCCTGTGGGACAACCAGCCCACCCAGGCCAACGATCTCAGCGAGGTCCACTGGGAAGAGTGAGGGTCGCCCGCCAGGCGATCCCTGACGATTCAGAGCGGCGGCGAGGCCAGGGGCTTCGCCGCCGCCTTCTTTTTGCGCGCCGGGCGAGGCTCTCCCGCAGCCTCCCGAGATCCGGCCCGGACGTCGCCGCGCCGCCTTCGCAAGGCGCGCCGTCGGCGCCGCGGGACGGCGCCGGCTCCGGCTCTGGCTCAGCCCCGGATCTTGCGGAGGTAGACGTAGAGGGCGCCGTCGCCGCCGTGATTGCGGTGGGCGGGGTAGATGCCCACGATCATGTGCGCGAGCGGCGCCTGCCCCAGCCACAGAGGGACCGAGTGACGCAGCACGCCGGTGCGCTCGGGCATGAAGGGGGCGTCCTCGACCGGCTTGCGGCCGCCCTTGCCGGTCACCACCAGCACGCAGCGCAGGCCCTGCGCGCGGGTCGAGCGGATGAAGCTCGACAGGCTGGCGTGGGCGCGGTCGGCGGTCATTCCGTGGAGGTCGAGGCGCGCCTCGGGCGGGCGGCGGCCGCGCTTCAGACGCTCGGCCGTGCGGCGGTCGAGCCCGGCGGCCGGATCGAAGGTGTCGAGCGCGGGCGGATGGAACGTCGCGGTGGTCGCAGGGCGCGGCCGGCCGGTTGGGCGCAGCGCGCCGCCCGACGGCGGATGCGCGGGAAGCTGCGCCCGCAGAGGGGCCGCAACCGGGGGCGGCGCCTCGGGCGGCGGCGCCTCGCGGCCCTCGGGCGGACGCGGTTGGGGAGGCGCCGGGACGTCGCCGGGCAGGTCGCCGCGGGCGGAATCGCGTCCCTCGAGCGGGGTTGCGTCGCGCATGGCGGTGCGCCAGAGGGCGCGGTCGGCCTCGGAGAGGAGCGGGGCGCGCCGGCGGCGGCGGGTGGCCATGCCGGGGCCCCGCGCGCCGTTCAGCCGCCGGTGGCGGTGAGGATCCAGTTCGGGTCGTTCGACCCCATCTTGCGGGTGAACGTCCACAAGTCGGTCTGGCGGCGGATCTCGTTGGGATCGCCCTCGACCACCTGGTGCTCGGCGTTGCGCACGACCGAGACCAGTTCGCCCACGAAGCGCACCTCGATGTCGGCCTCGCGGTCCTCCTCGGCGAACATCGCCGAGAAGATCCGGGCCTCCTTCACGCCCACGAAGCGGGCCTCGACGGTCAGGCCGTCGGTCTCGCGCTGGCGGATGGCGGCGGCGAAGCTCTGGTAGACCTCGTCGGAGAGCAGCGGGCGCAGCGAGCGGGTGTCGCCCGTCTCGAAGGCCATCAGGATCATCTCGTAGGCCTGCTTGGCGCCGTCCACGAACTCCGAGGGGCGGAAGCCGGGCTCTGCGCGGGCCATGCGGCGCAGGGATTCGCCGGTTTCGCCGTCCACGTCGGCGACCCGCGCGATGTCGGCGTCGATCGCGGCATCGGCGTTGGCCGACCCCTCGATCACCTCGAATCCGCTCTTGCGGCGGGCAGGGGCGGGCGTGGGCCCCGGCCGCTCGCCGGGCGTGCGTTCGTAGCCGGTGCGCGTCCCGAGCACGCCCTTCAGCCGCCACAGGACGAAGATCGCGATGGCGGCGAGGATAATGAGCTGGGTCATGTCGTCCATCTCGAGCGTCTTCATGCAGGCGCCGATCCCCGGATGCGGATCCGGGAAGCGGCGAACGTGGCGGGCTGGCTTCCGCCTGCCTATGTAAGGTGAGCGGCGGCCCCTGTCCAACGGCCAGACGCCTGCGACGCGGCCGCGCAAGCGGACCGGCGTGCGGGACGGTCCGGGACGGGGTCTTCGCGAAGAGGTTCGCGACCGACACTACGACGGAGGAGACCCGCCGACATGCCCTTGTTCATCCTGCTCGCGGTGGTGCCGATCATCGAGATCGCCCTGTTCATCCAGGTGGGCGGCGTCATCGGCCTGTGGCCGACGCTCGCGACCGTGATCGGGACCGCGCTCGCCGGCAGCTGGCTGCTGCGCCGCCAGGGCCGGGGCGCGATGATGCGCCTGCAGGAAAGCCTGTCGCGGGGCGGAGATCCCAGCGGTCCCATCGCCGACGGGGCAATGATCCTGGTGGCGGGCATCCTGCTTCTGACGCCGGGATTCTTCACCGACGCCTGCGGAATCGCCCTGCTGCTGCCCCCGGTGCGCGCCGCGCTGATCCGCTGGGGAGCGGCGCGCCTTGCCGCGGGCGTGCGCAGCGGCAGGGTGGTGATGACCTCCTCCCCCGGCGGTTTCGGGGCCGGTCCGGGCGCGGGCGCCCATGCCGGCCGACCCGGTCCGCACGGCCCGCAGGCCGGCCCGGGCCGCAGTCCCGCTGGCGGAGACGTGATCGACGGAGAGTTCGAAACCGCCGAGGACGACGCCTCGGACCGCCCGAACCCGCCTCCGCCGGGCGCGAGCGGCTGGACCCGCGATCCCTGATCCCGGGCCCGGCTCGTTCGCCGCCGCCGCGCCCGTTCACGTTGCGGCCCGGACGCCTGCGTGCTAGCGCTGCGCCCGCAATTCTCGCCTGTCCGACCCACGGAACACTCGGAGCCCGCGCCAATGGCCGACGCCCAGATCCCGCCGCAGCAGCCTCAGCAGCAGCCGCAGGTCCAGATTCTTTCGCAGTATGTCCGCGACCTGTCGTTCGAGAACGTCGCCGCCCAGTCCGGCGGGCTGCCCGAGGACAAGCCGGAGATCCAGGTCTCGGTGAACCTCGACGCCAAGCCGCGCGGCGAGGACCGCTACGAGGTCTCGCTGAAGCTCTCGGCCACCTCGAAGGCCGGAGAGAAGACGGTGTTCATCACCGAGCTGGACTATGCGGGCCTGTTCTCGATCAAGAACGTGCCGCAGGAGCATCTGCATCCGCTGCTGCTGATCGAGTGCCCGCGCCAGCTGTTCCCCTTCGCGCGCCGCATCGTGGCCGACGTGACCCGCGACGGCGGCTATCCCCCGCTGATGCTGGACATGGTCGATTTCGTCAGCATCTACCGCCAGGAAGTCGCCCGTCGCCAGGCCGCCCAGGGCGGCCAGCCCGCCGGCACCGCCTGATCCGGACGCGGGCGGGCCGACGGCGCGCCGTCGGCCCGCTTTGGGCTCCGGGACCGCCGCGGTCCCGGATCGGGCGCCCCGCGCCCGCACCGGCCACTGCGCGGCGAAACTCTCCATAAAGCGAATCGTGTCAGGGTCCCGGGACAGAAACAGAGCATCCCGACGGGCCCAGCGTGATCCGCATCCTAACTTGCATCCAGGACGGCCATGACCTGCGCCTGGTGTTCCTTGCCGCGTTGACCGCGCTGATCGGCTCGCTGATCTCGGCGCGGCTGTTTCGCATGGTCCCGCAGGAGCGGGGGCGCCGCGGCGCCTGGTTCATCGTGCAGTCCTCGGTGATCGGCGGCGCCACGATCTGGACCACGCACTTCGTGGCCATGCTGGGCTTCGATCCGGGCGTTCCCCACGGCTACGACGCTGAACTCACACTGCTTTCTCTGCTGGTCGCGATGGTCGGCGTGCTCGTGGGGCAGACGATGATCCGCGCCTCGAACGGGTCCCTGCTGGCCGAGGCCGGCGGCGCGGTGATGGGCGCGAGCATCGTGGGAATGCACTTCCTGGGCATGAGCTCGGTGCAGATGGCCGGGATCTTCGAGTGGGACGCCGATCTTGTCGCGGCCTCGGCGATTGCCGGGCCCACGCTGGGGGCGCTGACCGCGAACCGTCTGGCGCGGCCCGTCACCCGGTTCTGCTGGAGCGGCGGCGCCGGGTTCTTCGTGCTGGCGATCTGCGTTACCCATTTCACGGCGATGGGGGCGCTCGCCGTCTCGCCCACCGGCGCGGCGCCGCCCGAAGGGGCGGACCTGGTCCCCGACTCGCTGCTGGCGATGATGGTGGTCGCGGTGACGGCGCTGATCCTGCTGGTCGGGGCGTCCAGTTTCCTGATCGACGAGGCCGGCCGCCAGGAACATGGGGAGCGGCTGACCTACGCCGCCTTTCATGACCCGCTGACCGGGCTGCCCAACCGCGCCAGTCTGCGCAATTCGCTCGATCGGCTGCTGCGGGCCGATGCGGCGCTGGAGGCGGGAATCGCGGTGATCGTCCTCGATCTCGATCGCTTCAAGCCGATCAACGACGTGCACGGGCTCGACGCGGGCGACCACCTGCTCAAGACCCTGAGCGATCGCGCCTCGGCCCGGCTGCAGGCGGGGGAGATCCTGGGCCGCGCGGGAGCGGACGAATTCATCGCGCTGAAGGTCGGCGCCGCCCGGGCCGAGGCGCTGGCCTTCGCCCGCCGCCTGCACGACGCCATGACCGGCGAGGTCGAATGGCCCGACGCCCGGCTCTCGGTCGGCGCCAGCCTCGGCGTCGCCGTGGCGCCCGAGCATGGCCGCTCGGTCGAGGCGCTGCTGGGCCGCGCCGATCTTGCCATGTATCGCGCCAAGGGCGCTGCGGACGAGCCGATCTTGGTCTACGACGCCCGCATGGACGAGGCGAGCCGCGGGCGTTCCGCCCTGACGATGGAGCTGAAGGCCGCGCTTGAGAACCTGGAGCTGGAGCTGTTCTTCCAACCCCAGAACGACAACGCCACCCGTCGCATCGTCGGCTTCGAGGCTCTGTTGCGCTGGCGTCACCCAACCCGCGGCCTGGTCTCGCCCGATGAGTTCGTGCCGCTGGCCGAGACCACCGGCCTGATCAACGAGATCGGCGACTGGGTGTTGCAGGAGGCCTGCCAGACCGCCGCGCATTGGCCCAGGGGGATCAGCATCGCGGTCAACGTGGCCCCCCGACAGCTCGCCCGTCCCGACTTCGCCGAGACGGTGATGGACGCGCTGCTGGTCTCCGGCCTCGACGCCGGGCGGCTGGAGCTGGAGATCACCGAGGCCAGCCTGATCGCCGACCAGGAGCGGGCGCGCCGGGTGATCTCGGCCCTGAAACGGGCGGGGGTGCGCGTGGCGATGGACGACTACGGCACCGGCTACGCCTCGCTCGCGACGCTCAAGGCCTACCCGTTCGACAAGATCAAGATCGACCGCAGCTTCATCCAGAACCTGCCCGACGACCGGCAGGGCGCGGCCATCGTGCGCTCGACCCTGATCCTGGGGGAGGCGCTGGACATCCCGGTCCTCGCCGAAGGGGTGGAAACGGAGGCGCAGCTCGCCTTCCTGCGCCAGGCCGGCTGCGTGTCGAGCCAGGGGTGGCTGTTCGGACGTCCCGCCGATCGCGTCGCGACCGAGGCGCTGATCGAGGCCCAGACCAGCGCCGACAGGAGAACCGCCGCGGCAGGCTGACCCGGCGCGAGCGTCCGGCCGCGCGCGATGCACGGCCGACGCGATCTATCGAGTTCGACCCGTGGGGATTGCGATCTGCGCGCTCAGGACCCGGCCGAAAGCTTCGTCCACAGCGCCGCATCGCCCATCTCGGCGACGAAACTCGCGTGGGCCTCGGCTTCCGCCTCGGTCAGGCGGGGGCGGAGGGGACGCGGGCGGGCCGGGGGCGTGTAGGCCCTGGCCTCGGCGCCCGCACCGCTGCGCCCGCTCGAGGTCGACAGCGCGAAATCCGGCTGCCGCCCGCCGATCAGCTCGAGATACACCTCGGCCAGCAGCTCGGAGTCGAGCAGCGCCCCGTGCTTCTCGCGCCCCGAGTTGTCGATCCCAAAGCGCCGGCACAGCGCGTCCAGCGTGTTGGGCGAGCCGGGGTAACGCTTGCGCGCGATGGCCAGCGTATCGATCGCCCGCTCCATCGGCAGGGGGGGCCGCTTCAGCCATCCAAGCTCGGCGTTGATGAAGCGCATGTCGAATTCGGCGTTGTGGATCACCAGCTTCGCGTCGCCGAGAAACTCCAGGAACGCCCCCGCCACGTCGCGGAACAGCGGCTTGTCCGAGAGGAAGTCGTAGGACAGACCGTGGACGTTGAACGCCTCGATGGGAACGTCGCGCTCGGGATTGAGATACTGGTGATAGACGCGGCCGGTGGGCACGTGGTTGAACAGCTCGACCGCGCCCAGCTCGACCAGGCGGTGACCTTCCTTCGGCTCGAAGCCGGTGGTCTCGGTGTCCATCACCAGCTCGCGCATGGCTCAGCTCTCCCGGATCTTCGCCAGCGCCGCGCGCACCTGGGCGCGGGCGGGCTCCAGCCCCTGCGAGGTGTCCACGATGTAATCCGCCCGCGCGCGCTTCTCGGCGTCGGGGGTCTGCTTGGCGAGGATCGTCTCGAAGGTCGCCTCGCTCATCCCCGGCCGCTCCATCACCCGGGCGCGCTGCACGTCGGGCGGCGCAGTGACAACCACCACGGCGTCGAAGCGTCGCTCGCCGCCGGTCTCGAACAGCAGGGGGATGTCGCAGAGGGCGAGCGGCCGACCCTCGGCCTCGGCCCGGGCGAGGAACTCCGCGCGGTCCTCGCCGACCAGCGGGTGGGCGATCTTTTCGAGTTTCGGGATCAGCGCGGGATCGGCGGTCGCCGCGGCCCGCAGGGCGGCGCGGTCGACGTGCATCTGCTCGCCTTCGCCGGAAACGGCGTGGGGCAGCAGCTCCGCGATCATCGGCACGGCCGCGCCGCCCGGGCCATAGACCCGCGCGACCGCGGCGTCGGCGTCCCAGACCGGCACGCCTTCCTCGGCGAACATCTTCGCCGTGGTGCTCTTGCCCATGCCGATGGAGCCTGTCAGCGCGATCAGTTTCATGCCGCTCATCCCGCCAGCACGGCGGCGCGCAGGTCGGCGTCGACCTCGGGCGCCACGCCGAACCAGGCCTCGAAGCCCGGGCGGCCCTGGTGAAGCAGCATCCCCACGCCGTCGACCCAGCGCATCCGGCGGCTCTGCGCCTCTTCCAGCAGGGGGGTCATCAGGGGGGAGTAGACGATGTCGTTGACCAGCGCGGTCTTGGGCGCGCGCTTCAGCGAGATCTGCAGCGGCGGCTGGCCGGTCATGCCCAGCGAGGTGGTGTTGACCACCGTGGCGACGCCGTCCAGCGCGTCCTCGATGTGCAGCCAGTCGACCACCTTCACGCGGCCGCCGAACTCTCCGGCCAGGAACTCGGCCCGCGAGCGGGTGCGGTTGGCGAGCCGGATCTCCGGCGCCCCGTCCGAGAGCAGCGCCGAGATCACCGCGCGCGAGGCGCCGCCGGCGCCCAGCACCAGCGCCGGCCCCTCGGCCGCCTTCCACCCCTGCGCGCCGGCGCGCAGGTTCTCTAGGAAACCGTAGCCGTCGGTGTTGTCGGCGTAGATCGAGCCGTCCTCGCGGAAGGTGATGGTGTTCGCGGCCCCGATCAACGCGGCGCGGTCCGAGACCTTGGTCGCCAGGCGCAGCACCGATTCCTTGTGGGGGATGGTCACGTTCACGCCGCGGAATCCCAGCAGCGGCAGGGCGCGGAACGCCGCCTCGAAGTCGCGCGGCTCGACCCCGAGGGTGATGTAGTCGCCCTCGATCCCGTAGCGGGACAGCCAATGCCGGTGCAGCCGCGGCGAGCGCGAATGCGCGATGGGCCAGCCCAGCACGCCCGCGAGCGGCAGTCGGTTCGCACTCATTCGATCAGACGCCCTCTCGCCCGCAGAAACCCGAGAACCTCCAGCAGCGGGAGGCCCCGGACCGTGAAGTGATCGCCGTCGACGCGCGCGAACACCTGCGCCCCCAACCCCTCGAGGTGATATCCGCCGACGGTGTCCAGGACGGCGGCTCCCAGACGATCCAGATAGTCATCCACGAACCGTTCGGAAAAGGGACGCATCGCCAGCCGCGCAGTTCCGACATGACGGAAGATCGGCTTCCCGTCCAGTGCGATGACCGCCGCCGAATGCAGATGGTGGGTCCGCCCCCGCAACGTCAACAGCTGCGCCCGCGCTTCGTTCCGGTCACGGGGCTTGTCGAACTGGTCCTCTCCGGCGGCCAGCGTCTGGTCGGCGCCGAGCACCAGCGCGCCGGGACGCCTGGCGGAAATCTTCTTCGCCTTGATCTCGGCCAGCGCGTCGGCGAGGTCGCGCGCGCTCGCCCCCTCGGCGCGGAAGGCGATGCGGATCTCCTCCTCGTCGACGCGGGCGGGCTGGACCTCGATCTCGACGCCCGCGGCGCGCAGCATCTCGGCGCGGGCCTGGCTGGCGGAGGCGAGGATGACGGGGTCGCTCATGCGGCGGGCTCGCCGTGTGCGCGCAGGATCGCGAGGATCGAGGCCGCCGTCTCCTCGATCGAGCGTCGGGTGACGTCGATCACCGGCAGGCCCAGCCGGTCGAACAGCAGGCGCGCCTGGGAGACCTCCTCGCGCACCCGCTCGGGATCGGCGTAGGCGGCGGAGTTCATGCCGGGCGCGGCCCCGATCGCCTCGAGCCGCTGGCCGCGCACCTGCACAAGCCGCGAGGGCGAGGCGATCAGCCCGACGGTGGGGATGCCGAGGCCGATCGCCTCCTCCAGCCCCTTGGGCAGCGAGGCGCCCGGGACCAGCGGCACGTTCGCCGCCTTCACGCCGCGCACCGCGAGATAGAGACAGGTCGGCGTCTTCGAGGTGCGCGACACGCCCACCAGGATCACGTCGGCCTTCTTCAGCCGGTTGGAGGTCGCGCCGTCGTCATGGGCCATGGCATAGTCGATGGCCGACACCCGGTCGAAATAGCTGAGGTCGACGTCATGCTGACGTCCCGGCCGCTTCTTGCCGCGCTGGGCGCCGACAAAGTCGGTCAGCGCGCGGAAGAACGGGTCCAGCAGCGCCACGGCCGGGACGCCGATCCGCTCGCATCCCGCGCGGAGGTGGTCGGCCAGTTTCTCGTCGAGCAGGGTGTAGGCGACCAGGCCGGGCTCGGCCGCGATGGAGTCGAGCGCCTGGTCGATCTCGCGGCGGGAGCGCGCGAAGACGTGGATCCGGCGGGTCAGCTCCAGCCCCTCGAACTGGCTGATCACGGCGCCGGCGGCTGCCGACACCGTCTCTCCCGTCGAGTCCGACAGCAGATGCAGCACGTGCCGAGCCGACCGCTCTATCACCGCGGATCGTGCCTCCCTTGGTTACCGGACGTTTATCTTTGTCAGGCACCTTAGGCAGCGACCCGGGTGGGGATAAGGGGGGACATCGGGGATAACCGGCGCGAAACGGCCGTTGTGGCGCCGGCGCCTCAGAGCCGTGTGCAAAACCGTCCATTCCGCCAAGCTGTGGAGGACGGCGCCTGACGTTTCCCCTCAGGCTGTGGATAACTTCCGCGTCTTTCACAGGCCGGGGAACGTCGGAGAACGGACCGGAGTCGGCGCGGCAAGACACGCCTGCAAGCGATTGATCTCTCGACGTTTAAATGTGGCTGATTTGTGAAACTTATCCCCACAACGTTTTCCCGGGCTGGGGAGCGTTGTGGACGACCGTGGATTAACCTGTGGATTCCCTCGCGCTCAACGGTGATCCCCGTTATCCACCGACCAACAAACAACCACATCCTATCTACCCTCTTCCCCTGACGAGGTTCCATGAGCTCACAGGCAAAACCGCTGCTCCGCGCTCTGGCGGGCGAAACCCTTCGGGTTCCCCCCGTCTGGCTCATGCGACAGGCGGGCCGATACCTGCCCGAGTATCGGGCGACGCGGGAGAAGGCCGGCTCGTTCCTCGACCTGTGCTATACGCCCGAGCTCGCCGCCGAGGTGACGATGCAGCCGATCCGGCGCTTCGGCTTCGACGGAGCAATCCTGTTCGCCGACATCCTGCTGGTGCCCCAGGGGCTAGGCGCGGACCTGACTTTCGTTCCCGGCGAGGGCCCACGCCTTTCGACCGTCGCCACGGCCGAGGAGGTCGCCGCCCTGCGACCCGCCGAGGCGATCCATGACACCGTGGCGCCGGTCTATGAGACGGTGAGGATCCTTTCGCAGACGCTCCCCCCCGAGGTCGCGCTCATCGGCTTCGCGGGGGCGCCCTGGACCGTGGCGACCTACATGATCGCCGGCCGCGGCACCCCCAACCAGGAACCCGCCCGCCGGATGCTGCTGGAGCAACCGGACGCCTTCTTCACCCTCCTCGATCTGATCACCGAGGCGACGATCGAGTATCTCGCGCGCCAGGTCGAAGCGGGCGCCGAGGCGGTGAAGCTGTTCGATTCCTGGGCCGGCTCGCTCAGCGCGCTCGATTTCGAGCGGGTGTGCCTGGAACCCAACCGCAGGATCACCGCAGAGTTGAAATCGCGGTTCCCGGGTCTCCCGGTGATCGCGTTCCCGCGCGGCGCGGGCGCCTGGCTGGAGCGTTTCGCCGACTCTTGCGGCGCTGATTGCGTCGCGATCGATCAGCATGTCCCCACCAGATGGGCCGCCGAGCGGCTCCAGCCGCATGTCTGCGTGCAGGGGAACCTCGATCCGCTGCTGATGGTGGCGGGCGGAGAGCCGCTGGCGGCGGCCGCGCGCCGGATCCGCGAGGATCTCTCTGGCGGGCCGCACGTTTTCAACCTTGGCCACGGCATCACGCCGGATGCGGACCCTGAAAACGTCCATATCCTGCTCGATGCCATCAGGGGTTGAAAACTGTGCTGGACTGGATCGTCGTTAACTACATTTGGTGGAAAGCTGCCCACGTTATATCCGTGATCGCCTGGATGGCGGCTTTGCTATATCTGCCAAGGCTTTACGTGTATCACGCCGAAACCGCTCCACAAGGTTCTCCACAGGCCCGAACATTCGAGGTAATGGAGCGCAAGCTGCTGCGCGGCATCATGAATCCCGCGATGATCGCGTCATGGTTGTTCGGCTTGCTGACGCTGACGGCGCTGGGGCCGGACGTCCTGGCCACGGCCGGTTGGCTGCACGTCAAACTCACCCTTGTGGTTCTGCTGACCGTCTACCACATGCTGTGCGCCCGCTGGCGGAGGGAGCTCGCGCTCGATCCCGCCCGCAGGTCCGGCCGCTTCTTCCGGATGGTGAACGAGATCCCGGCCCTGCTGATGGTCGGCATCGTCATCATGGCGATCGTGGAGCCGTTCTGAACGTTTTCGCCTCGCCGGGCTGCGCTCGCCGGGGCGAAAACGACTGCATGACGTGAAGGTCGTTTGACATTTCCTGTCGGTTGCGCGTATGACGCTGCAACCGTGGCACGCGTTCAGCGTGCCCGCACCCCTCCCCTATCCCGCCGGCACCCTCCTTTGTTCGATCAGCGGGCTCACACAGGCGCCAGATGGACATCTCAGAACTGAAGCTCGCCGAGCTAAAGGCGAAGTCGCCGACCGCATTGCTCACCTTCGCGGAAGAGCTGGAGGTGGAGGGCGCCTCCACCCTGCGCCGCCAGGACATGATGTTCGCCATCCTCAAGGAACTGGCGGACCGCGATGTGGAGATCTCGGGCGACGGCGTTCTCGAGGTGCTTCAGGACGGCTTCGGTTTCCTTCGCAGCCCCGAAGCGAACTACCTTCCCGGTCCCGACGACATCTATGTCTCGCCCAACCAGATCCGGAAGTTCGCGCTGCGCACCGGCGACACGGTCGAGGGGCTGATCCGCGCGCCGAAAGAGGGCGAGCGCTACTTCGCCATCGTGAAGGTCAACAAGCTCAATTTCGATGAGCCTGAAGCGGCCCGCCACAAGGTCCACTTCGACAACCTGACGCCGCTGTATCCCGATCAGCGGCTGAAGATGGAGATCGAAGATCCCACCATCAAGGACAAGACGGCGCGGGTCATCGACCTGGTCAGCCCGATCGGCAAGGGCCAGCGCTGCCTGATCGTGGCGCCGCCGCGCACCGGCAAGACGGTGATCCTGCAGAACATCGCCAACTCGATCGAGAAGAACCACCCCGAGGTCTACCTGATCGTGCTGCTCATCGACGAGCGGCCGGAGGAGGTCACGGACATGCAGCGCTCGGTCAAGGGCGAGGTCGTGGCCTCGACCTTCGATGAGCCCGCGACGCGCCACGTGGCGGTGTCCGAGATGGTGATCGAGAAGGCCAAGCGCCTGACCGAACACGGGCGCGACGTGGTGATCCTGCTGGACTCGATCACCCGTCTGGGTCGCGCCTACAACACCGTGGTTCCGTCCTCGGGCAAGGTGCTGACCGGCGGCGTCGACGCCAACGCCCTGCAGCGCCCCAAGCGCTTCTTCGGCGCGGCGCGCAACATCGAGGAAGGCGGCTCGCTGACGATCATCGCCACTGCGCTGATCGACACCGGCAGCCGCATGGACGAGGTGATCTTCGAGGAGTTCAAGGGCACCGGCAACTCCGAGATCGTGCTCGACCGCAAGGTTTCCGACAAGCGCGTCTACCCCGCGATCGATATCCTCAAGTCGGGCACCCGCAAGGAGGATCTGCTGGTCGAGAAGTCGGAGCTGGCCAAAGTCTTCGTGCTGCGCCGCATCCTCAACCCGATGGGCCCGGCCGACGCGATCGAGTTCCTGCTCGGGAAACTGAAGCAGACCAAGACGAACTCCGAGTTCTTCGACTCGATGAACGCCTGACGGGGGCTCATGCCCCCCGCAGCTCCTCCTCGCGACACGATCTTTGCCTTGGCCACCGGCCGGGGCCGGGCGGCCATCGCGGTGATCCGGGTTTCGGGTCCGTCCGCCGATGCCGCCCTGCTCGCCCTGGTCGGCGACCTCCCCGAACCCCGCCGTGCTGCGCTTCGCGATTTTCGCGTCGGTGGCGAGCTGCTCGACCAGGCTCTGGTGATCCGCTTTGCCTCGGGCGCCTCGTTCACCGGCGAAGAGTCGTTTGAGATCCAGGGGCATGGCGGGCCGGCTACGGTTTCCGCTTTGCTCGCGGCGTTGAATGCCCTGCCCGGTCTGCGCCTGGCCGAACCAGGAGAATTCACCCGACGCGCCCTTGAGGCCGGGCGGATCGATTTGCTGGAGGCCGAGGGCCTTGCGGATCTGGTCGGCGCGGAGACCGAAGCCCAGCGTCGCCAGGCGCTACGCTCAATGCGCGGCGCCTTGGGGGACTCGGCTGCCGCATGGAGAAGCCACCTGATACGCGCCCGCGCGTTGGTCGAGGCGGTGATGGACTTCGCCGATGAAGAGGTCCCCCAGGATGTCACTCCGGAAGTCCTTTCGCTGATCGCCTCCGTCGAGGCTGAGATCACATCGGCCTTGGCCGGCGCCGCCGCTGCCGAGCGTATCCGGGACGGGTTCGAGGTCGCGTTGATCGGCGCCCCGAACGCGGGAAAATCCACGCTGCTCAATGCTCTGGCGCGGAGAGACGCGGCCCTCACCTCAGAGATCGCCGGAACGACCCGGGATGTGATCGAGGTTCATGTGGACCTTGCCGGCCTGCCGGTCACGCTTCTGGATACGGCCGGACTCCGGGACACAAGCGATCCTATCGAGGCGATGGGCGTCGCCCGTGCTCGCCAGAGGGCGGAGGACGCCGACCTTCGGGTATATCTCAGGCCACCGGATGGCGTGGATCCGCCCGCCGGGCTCCTTCAGGTCGACGACCTGTGGGTCGACAGCAAGGCCGATCTCCTGCCCTCGAAGACTGCGGGGCCATTGCGGATTTCTGCGACCAGTGGCGAGGGACTCGACGAGCTCACCGCAGCGATAGGCGCGCGGCTGGCGGCGAGGGCTGCCGGCGCCTCCGCTGTTGTTCGGGCGCGCCATCGGCGTGCGCTTGAGGAGGGTCTCGCCCATCTCTCCACCGCGTCCGTCTGGCTGTCGCGAGGCGAAGAGGCGCTCGACATCGCGGCTGAAGAACTCCGGCTCGCCACACGCGCGCTCGAGACGCTGCTCGGCCGGGTTGATGCGGAGCGCGTTCTGGACGATATCTTTGCCGAGTTCTGCCTCGGCAAGTGAGTCCGCAAGGCGGCCCTTTCCGAACCCCTCCGGGAGCGTTTCACGTGAAACACCGCTTCGACGTCATCGTGATCGGCGGCGGCCATGCCGGCGCCGAGGCCGCAGACGCTGCGGCCCGAACCGGCGCTGCAACGGTGCTGATCACTCACGATCTCGCTCGAATTGGCGAGATGTCCTGCAATCCGGCGATCGGCGGTCTTGGCAAGGGTCACCTCGTGCGCGAGATCGATGCCCTGGACGGAGTGATGGGTCGCGCGGCCGATGCCGCGGGCATCCAGTTTCGACTTTTGAATCGACGGAAGGGACCCGCCGTCCAGGGCCCTCGGGCCCAGTGCGACCGACGCCTCTATCGCAGCGCAGTGCGCCAAGCCCTTGATGCCCGGGAGAATCTTTCGCTGTTGTCCGGCGAGGTCATCGATCTTCTCCTCGAAGGCGATCGGATATCGGGCGTTGTCTTGTCAGACGGATCGAGAGTCCTTGGTAGGACGGTCGTGCTGACAACCGGCACGTTCCTGCGCGGCGTGATCCACATCGGCGATCGACGTATCGAGGGGGGGCGCATGGGCGACAACGCCTCGGTCCGCCTGGCCGAGCGGATCGATGATTTCGCCTTGCCGCTTGGCCGTCTGAAGACAGGGACGCCCCCGCGGCTTGATGGGCGCACGATTGACTGGGGGCAATTGGAGGCGCAGCCAGGCGATGACTCGCCGGAGCTGTTCTCGTTCCTCTCGCGTGGACCTCTGGCCCGGCAAGTCCCCTGCCATATCACGCGCACGACCGAGCGGACCCACGAGATCATCCGGGAGAACCTGTCCCGTTCGGCAATGTATGGCGGCAGGATCGAAGGCGTTGGACCGCGGTACTGCCCATCGATCGAGGACAAGGTTGTCCGGTTTGCCGAGAAGACCTCTCATCAGGTCTTTCTGGAACCTGAAGGGCTTGACGACACAACGATATACCCCAACGGCATCTCCACCTCGCTGCCGGAGGATGTCCAGGAGGCGTATGTCAGGTCGATCCCGGGTCTTGAGCGGGTCGAGATCCTTCAGCCGGGCTACGCCATCGAATACGACTACGTTGACCCCCGCGCGCTGACATCTTCGCTGGCTGTGAAGAGTGTCGCCGGGTTGTTCCTCGCGGGTCAGATCAACGGAACGACCGGCTATGAGGAGGCGGCCGCGCAGGGTCTGGTTGCTGGGCTGAACGCGGCCCGATCTGCTGCTGGGGAACCTTCGGTCGTCTTTGACCGAGCCGAGGGGTACCTTGGCGTGATGATCGACGATCTGGTTACTCGGGGGGTTGCGGAGCCCTATCGGATGTTCACCTCCCGCGCCGAATACCGCCTGACTCTTCGCGCCGACAACGCAGATCAGCGACTTACGCCCAAGGGGATGGCGTTGGGGTGTGTCGGCGCCTCGCGAGCAGAGGCCTTCAGGGTGAAGGCGGAAGCGCTGGAACATGGGCGATCGGTTGGCGAGTCGTTGATGTTGACGCCGACAGAAGCGCGGAGCTGGTCCATTGCCGTGTCCCAGGATGGTCAACGTCGTAGTGCGTTGGAATTGCTGGCTTATGGCGAGGAGACGTTGGGTTCGTTGGCCCGCATCTGGCCGGCGCTCTCCGATATCCCTGGGGATATCGCTCGCCAGATCGAGATCGATGCGCGCTATGCGCGCTATGAGGAGCGGCAGGCGAGGGACATCGCAGAGCTTCGGCGGGAGGACGCTCTGACCCTGCCATCGGATATGGAGTTCGGTGCGATCGCGGGCCTGTCCAACGAGCTACGCGCGAAGCTGGCGCGCGCTCGACCGGCAACTTTGGGCCAGGCGGGGCGGATCGAGGGCATGACGCCGGCAGCCCTGACGCTTCTGATGATTCATGCCCGCCGGTCAGGACGAGACGAATCCAATCGGGTGGCAAAGGCATGACCGAGGCCGAGACCGCCCTCGCCCCCTACGGTGTTTCACGTGAAACACGCGAACGGCTGGCGATCCTCGCCGCGCTTCTGGCGAAGTGGAACCCGAAAATCAATCTGGTGGCGCGGGGGACTGTCGAGGCGGTCTGGACCCGGCATATCGCGGACTCGGCGCAGCTCTTCGATCTCGCGCCGCCGGAGGCCCGGACATGGATCGACCTCGGGTCGGGAGCAGGGTTCCCGGGACTGGTGATCGGGGCCATGGCGGCGGAGCGAAATCCGTCACTGGACCTGGCGCTGGTTGAAAGCGACGTCCGAAAATGCGCCTTTCTCAGCACCGCGGCCGGCGAAATGGGGCTGAAAATGAGTATCTTGCCCTCCCGGATCGAGGCCGTGACGCCGGGCGTCCGCGACGTCATCTCTGCGCGCGCGCTCGCCTCGCTCGACAAACTGCTCGGCTTTGCCGAGAGGTTGGCCGGTCCGGACACGATTTGTCTGTTTCCCAAGGGCGCAGGCGCCGGTGACGAATTGACCGCGACCGCTCGGAGTTGGCATATTCGACACCGCGCTCACCCCTCCAGGACGGACCCAGACGCCGTCATTCTGGAGATACAGGAGTTCTCGCGTGGCCCCCTCCACCGGACCTGACGGCGCTCGCCGCCGCATCCTTGCCGTCGCCAACCAGAAGGGCGGCGTCGGAAAGACGACCACCACGATCAACCTTGCCGCCGCGCTGGCGGAACAGGGCCGGCGCGTGCTGATCGTCGACCTGGATCCACAGGGCAACGCCTCGACGGGGCTGGGGATCGAGAGCGCCCGTCGCGCGCGCAACTCCTACGATCTTCTGGTCGGCCAGGCGGAGGCGAGCGGCCTTGTCCAGGCGACTGCGCAGGCCAATCTAGGCGTTATTCCTGCGACGGGGGATCTGGCCTCGGCGGATGTCGAGCTGGTCAACGATCCGGCGCGGGCGCGGCGGCTGCAGCGGTCGCTGCGCGATCCGAAGCTGCTGGCCAATTGGGACTATATCGTCATCGACTGCCCCCCTTCGCTGAACCTGCTGACGGTCAACGCGATGGCTGCGGCGGATGCGGTTCTGGTCCCGCTGCAGTGCGAGTTCTTCGCGATGGAGGGGCTGAGCCAGCTTCTGACGACCATCAAGGAAATCCGCCGCAGCCTGAACCCCAGCCTGGCGATCGAGGGCGTGATCCTGACCATGTACGACCGGCGCAACAACCTCTCGGATCTGGTGGCGCGGGACGTGAGGGCGAATCTAGGCGACGTGGTGTATCGCACGGTGATCCCGCGCAACGTGCGGCTCAGCGAGGCGCCGAGCTATGCGGTGCCCGCGATCGTCTATGACTCGAATTCGACCGGGAGCCTCGCCTACAGGGCCCTCGCGCGGGAGCTGCTTGAGCGTGGCGCGCGGGCCGCGGCTTGAGAGAACCTGTTGACGGTAAAGGAAAAATCATGAAGCGACAGCAGGGCAGAGGTTTGGGGCGCGGCCTGTCCGCGCTGATGGGCGACCTCGAGGAGGCGCAGAGCGAAGCCGGCGCCAGGGCCGCGGCCGAGGCCATTGCGATCGATCTGATCCGTCCGAACCCCGACCAGCCTCGTCGCCGCTTCGGCGAGGAGGAGATCGAGGAGCTTGCCGCGTCGATCCGCGAGCATGGGGTGATCCAGCCCCTGATCCTGCGTCCGCACCCCTCCGGCGAGGGCTTCGAGATCGTGGCGGGCGAGCGTCGCTGGCGTGCCGCGCAGCGCGCCCAGCTGCATGAGCTTCCGGCGGTGGTTCGTGAGCTGGACGACGCGACGGTGCTGGAATTCGCCATCGTCGAGAACATCCAGCGCTCGGACCTGACCCCGGTCGAGGAGGCGCGCGGCTACTCCCGTCTGATCGACGAGTTCAACCATACGCAGGAGCGCCTCGGCGTCATCGTGGGCAAGTCGCGCAGCCATATCGCCAACGCGCTGCGGCTGCTGACGTTGCCCGTCTCGGTGCTCAAGCACCTGGAGGAGGGGCGGCTCAGCGCCGGTCACGCGCGGGCGCTGGTGGTGGCCGACGATGCCGCCGCGCTGGCCGAGCAGGTGATCCGCCGCGGTCTGTCGGTGCGCGAGACGGAGGCGCTCGTGCGCAACGCCAAGTCCGCTCCGCCCGCGCTAAAGGGGCCCGCGACGCCTCGCAAGGATGCGGACACGGTGGCGCTCGAGGCGGATCTTTCGGCAAACCTCGGGATGAAGGTGCGGATCGACCACAAGGGCGAGAAGGGCGGGGAGATCCGGATTTCCTACGCAGACCTCGATCAGCTGGACAAGATCTGCCAGGCGATCACGAACTGAAGCCGATCCCCAGGGAAACCAAGCCGCCTCGGGTCTCGCCCGGGGCGGTTTCGTTTTCGACGTTCAGCGCAGGGTGCTGAGGCGCACCACAAGGCGCTCCACCAGGGCGCGTTCAGGGATCTCGTTGGTCGCGCGAAGCGACAGTTCAGAGTCGAGGATGTGCTCCAGCGCGCGTTCCAGCGCCACGCCCTTCCATTGCCGGGAGGCGCGGGCAAGCGCATCGCGCCGAGGGCCGAAGATCGGCGGACGCATCCGCGCCAGCGCCGCCTCGGGTCCGTCGGGAGCGGCGGCGAGCGCGTGCAACTGGCGGAAGGCGCGGCCGAGCGCCATGGCGACACCGCCCGGCCCGCCGCCCTTGCCGGCGACGCGGGCGTAGGCGGCCAGCGCCTCGACCGGACGGCGGGCGACGGTGGCGTCGGCCACGGCGTCCGCGTCCCCCTCGACGGCCGCCGGCAGCAGGGCCTGGACCTCTGCGGCCTCCAGCGGGACAGGCGCCTTGATCGCATAGAGCGCGAGGGTCGAGATCACGCCCCGCACCTCCGCCGCCTCGGCGATCGCGGCGAAGGCCACAAGCGCGTCCATCGCGGCGGGCGAAAGGGGCGGGTTGCCGACGTCCGTCAGCAGCGCCGCGATGCCCTCGGCGTCCAGCGCCCGCGGGTAGACGGCGAGCGCGGCGAGATTCGGCGCATCCTCGAACAGTTTGCGCAGCTTGGACCGGGCGTTGAGCCGGCCCGCGGTGACGATCAGCCGGCCGGTGTCGGACTGCAGCCCCTCGCAGGCGATGCGCATCGCTTCGGCAGAGCCGTCTGCGGCGCCCTCGACCAGCACCACCGGCTGGCCGCCGAACAGCCCGCCCGCGCGCAGAGCGTCGGTCAGCGAGGCGGGGTAGCGGCGGGCCTCGTCGGCGGTCATGCGGGTGATCTCGGCGCCCTCGCCCGCGGCCTTCAGCACGGCCTGGGACAGGCGCAGGCGCAGCTGGTCGACCTCGAGCGCGTCGTCGCCGAAGATCAGCAGGCCCGTGGCCCGCGAATCCGGCCGGTCGGCATAGGCGCGGACGCGGGCGGCGGGGACCTTCATCGTGTCAGCCCTCGCGCGCCTCGAGCTCGGCGACGAGGCGGGTCCAGATCCGCTCGCCCAGCTCCTTGGCCACGCGCGCCTCGGAATCGCGGCGCGCCTGGCGCGTGGCGAACAGCGAGGCGGTGGCGGAATAGGCCGTCATGCCCTCGGACACGCCCTCGATGGGGCGGAAGCCCTCGGGGCCGGTCAGCGCCCAGCGTGAGGTCCCGGTGATCACGTAGCGGGTGATCGAGCTGTCCTGGGTGATGGCGAGGCCCGAGTCGACCATCACGAGGTCTGCGGTCAGAAGGTAGGCGGGCGCCGCGCCGGGGCGGCCGAGGCGGCTTTCCAGCGTCTCGCGCAGGGCGAAGCCGAGGCGGCCCTCGGGGACCGATAGGCTCACGGCGTTGCGCAGGGCGCGCTGCTCTGTTCCCGCCTTCAGCGCCGGGCGGAAGCCGCAGGCCGAGAGGGCGAGCGCGGCGCCGCCCGTCAGGCCGGCGCGCAGCAGGGCGCGGCGATCAGGCGACCACATTCACGATCCGCCCGGGCACGACGATGACCTTGCGGGGGCCATTCTCGCCGAGATGTTTCTGAACCGACTCCTCGGCCAGCGCCATCGCCTCGATCGACTCCTTGCTGGCGTCCGTGGCGACGCGAATCTCGGCCCGGCGCTTGCCGTTGACCTGCACGGGCATCAGCACCGTGTCGTCCACCAGCAGCGCGGGATCGGCCACGGGCCAGGGCGCGCCGGTCAGCAGCGTGGTCTCGCCCAGCGAGGACCACAGCTCCTCGGCGAAGTGGGGGACGAAGGGCGACATCAGGCGGGCGAGGATCCCGTAGGCCTCGCGCAGCGCCAGCGGCATGTCGGGCGCCTCGCCGGCGCGGGCGAGCGCGCCGACCAGTTCATACAGCCGCGCGATCGACTTGTTGAAGGCAAAGCCCTCGATATCGTCGGAGACGCCCTGTACGGCCCGGTGGGCGGCCTGGCGCAGCGCCATGGCCTCCGGGGTCCACTGGGCGGGCTCGGCCGTCCCGGGGGCCGCCAGCGCGGCCTCAGAGCGAAGGCGCCAGACGCGGTGCAGGAAGCGGTTTGCGGCCTCGGCGCCGGCGGCGGTCCACTCGACGTCCCGCTCGGGCGGGCTGTCGGACATGATGAACCAGCGGGCGGTGTCGGCGCCGTATTTCTCGAAGACGTCGTCGGGGGCGACGACGTTCTTCTTGGACTTGGACATCTTGATCGAGGGGCCGACCGTCACCGGGCGGCCGTCGAGGGTGACCATGCCGCCCTCGACAGGGCGGATCTCGTCCGGGGACAGCCACTTGCCGTCGGGGCCCTGGTAGGTCTCGTGACAGACCATGCCCTGGGTGAAGAGCGCGGTGAACGGCTCGATCGCGCTCTCGGGCAGGTGGCCGGTCTTGGCCATCGCCCGGGCGAAGAAGCGGGAATAGAGCAGGTGCAGGATCGCGTGCTCGACCCCGCCGATATACTGGTCGACGTTCATCCAGTAGCGGGCGGCTTCGAGGTCCGTCGGCGTCTCGGCGCGCGGCGCGGTGAAGCGGGCGAAGTACCACGAGGAATCGACGAACGTGTCCATCGTGTCCGTCTCGCGCTTCGCGGGCTCTCCGCAGACGGGGCACGGCACGTCCCGCCAGGTGGGGTGACGCACGAGCGGGTTGCCGGGTTTGGAGATATCCACGTCGTCGGGAAGGCGAACCGGCAGATTCTCCTTCTTTTCCGGGACGGTGCCACATTTATCGCAATGAACCACCGGGATCGGGCAGCCCCAGTAGCGCTGGCGGCTGACGCCCCAGTCGCGCAGGCGATACTGCGTCTGGGCCTTGCCCCAGCCGTTCGCCTCGTAGAGCGCGAGGGTCCGGTCCATGGCCTCCTGGCAGGTCAGCTCCTCGCCCGGCTCGCCATGCCACTGCACGTAGCGAACGCGGGTGGTCTTGGGGGGGGTGAACGCCTCGGTCCCCACGCCCTCGTCCGAGTCCAGCGGCTTGAACACGTCGATCACCGGCAGGTCGTATTTGCGGGCGAAGTCGAGGTCGCGCTGGTCATGGGCGGGGCAGCCGATGACGGCGCCGGTCCCGTAGTCCATCAGCACGAAGTTCGCGACCCAGAGCGGCAGCTTCAGCGAGGGGTCGGCCGGGTGCGAGACGGTCAGCCCGGTGTCGAAGCCCAGCTTCGGCGCGGTCTGCAGCGCCTCCTCCGAGGTGCCGCCGCGGCGGCATTCGGCGATGAACTCGACCAGGGCGGGATTCGACTCGGCCAGTTTCGCGGTCAGCGGGTGGTCGGCGGCGAGCGCGGCGAAGGTCGGACCCATCATCGTGTCGGGACGGGTGGTGTAGACGGGCAGCGTCTCGAACCCCTCCGGCGCGCCGTTCACCGCGAAGTCGAAGGCGAGGCCCTTGGACAGGCCGATCCAGTTGCGCTGCATGGTGCGCACCTTCTCGGGCCACTGGTCCAGTCCGTCGATGGCGGCCAGGAGGTCGTCCGAGAAGGCGGTGATCCTGAAGAACCACTGCACCAGCTCGCGCCGCTCGACCGGGGCGCCCGAGCGCCAGCCGCGGCCGTTCTCCACCTGCTCGTTGGCCAGCACGGTCATGTCGACCGGATCCCAGTTCACCACCGACTTGCGGCGATAGACCAGGCCGGCCTCGAGAAAGTCGAGGAACAGGGCCTGCTGCTGGGCGTAATACTCGGGATCGCAGGTCGCGAACTCGCGGGTCCAGTCGAGCGACAGGCCCATGGGGGCCAGCTGCTCCTTCATGGTGGCGATGTTGGCGTAGGTCCACTCGCCGGGATGAATGCCGCGCTCCATGGCGGCGTTCTCGGCCGGCATGCCGAAGGCGTCCCAGCCCATCGGGTGCAGGACGTTGAATCCCTTGGCCATTTTATACCGCGCCACCACGTCGCCCATGACGTAGTTGCGCACATGGCCCATGTGGATCTTCCCCGAGGGATAGGGGAACATCTCCAGCACGTAGTACTTCGGCTTGTCGGGATCGACCTTCGCGCGGAACAGGTCGGCCTCGGCCCAGGCCTTGCGCCATTTCGCTTCGGCCGCGCTGTGATCGTAACGCGTGGTCATTCTGGTCCCCGGCGAAGAAGTCTTCGCGCGCCGCGGGACGCAAGGCCCCGGCGCGCAACGGTCGCGATCCGTCTAGGGCGCCGGACCGGGGTTTTCAATGCGCGCCGCCGGGCGGGGCTCCGCCCCCGCGTTGCGGCTCAGCCCTCTTCGGCCTGCAGGGCGGCCACGCGCAGCTGGCGGGCGCGGGTGAGGATGGCGTCCTCGATCCGGCGCGGAGTGGCGTCCGAGACCTCGGCCGAGGTCCACGCCCCGCCCTGGGCCTGCAGCTCGCGGTAGACGGCCACGCGCAGCGCGCCGGCCTCCAGCTTCGGGCTGTCGATGTAGACGGTGACCTTGAAGCGCTCGTCAGGGGTGGCCGCGTTGGTCGACCAGTCGGTGACGATCACGCCCGAGAACGGGTCGGTGGAGGTCAGCGGCAGGAACTCCAGCGTGTCGAGCGAGGCGCGCCACAGGTAGGCGTTCACCGGAATCGCCCCGCCCTCGAGCGCATCGTTGCCCGAGCCGCCCGAGAAGATGTCCATGATGGAGCCGTCAGGCTTGGTCCGGAAGTTCTGGGAATCGACCGGGTCGACCGGCTCCGCTGGCGGCTTGGCGTTTTCGCAGCCGGCCAGCAGCGCCGCCGCGACGACCACCGAGAGGATTCGGGCGCTGAATTTCATGCGTGTCGACCTTGGACCTGAGTCATCCGCCGTCGGACGGCGATGGGGATCTCCGCAAACGGCGCCCGCGCGGGCCCGTCCTGTTCGGCGCCAATCTGTAAACGCAGGAGGAAGGCGATGCAAAGCCAATGCAGGAACGCCCGCGGCCCGAATGCAGGAACGTCCCACGGGCGGAGGCGCGAACGCCCGCGGCCTGAATGCAGGAACGCCCGCGGGGAGAGCCCCGCGCCTGCGCATCGCCTTCAAGGCCGCCCTGCAAGCCATTGGCGGGCCGGCGACCCTCCGGCTTGTGGCCCAATTGCTACAACCCTACCGGTTGGGGATGACCGCCCGGCCAAGTCGATTGACCGGGAAGGCTGGTTGAGGTGAAACGCGATCAGGGTTCATCGGGTTCGCGCCGGTGGGCCGGACAAAGACCCGTTCCACTAAGAGCTCAACTGCGAGGGACACCATGAACAAGACGATCTTCGCGACGACCGCGCTGGCTACCGGCCTCGTCGTCACCCCTCTGCTCGCCGCCGAGGCCCCCACCGCCACCGTGCGCGGCTATGTCAACGCCGGCATGTACTACGGCGAGCTGGCCGGCACCTCCGGCGACTTCGGCGTCGAGCATGACTCGGAGATCCACTTCCGTTGGTCCGGGTCCTCCGACAACGGCCTCACCTTCAAGGGCGAGGTCGAGCTCGAGGGTTTCTCCAACGCCGACCAGATCGACGAGTACTGGACCTCGGTCTCCGGCTCCTTCGGTGACTTCCGCATCGGTGCGGACGACACCGCGGCGGAGTACATGGAGCTGGGCATCATCTACGCGCCCTACGCCAAGGTCGGCTACTACGACGCCTTCAACTACACCGGCGCCGCCAACGGGACCGACTCCAACGGCGACGACCTGGGCATCTACTACATCACCCCGGCGATCTCCGGCTTCACCGCCGCGATCTCCTTCCAGCCCGAGGGCAACACCGATGGCCTGCCCGGCCACGGCCCGAACCCGGCGTTCAAGCGCAACAACGCTTCGGGCATCGACGATGTCCTGGCCGTTGGCGCGCAGTGGATGGGTGAGTTCGACGGCGTCTCGCTCGGCATCTCGGGCGGCTACCAGACCTCGGACACCGACACCCTGGTGCCGACCAATGCCGATCCGGACACCTGGAACACCGGTGGCTACATCGGCTACGCCGGCTTCACCCTGGCGGCCTTCTACGAGGACAACGCGGGCATCGGCGGCTTCGCCACCGGCGGCTACGACGTCGCGGTCGGCGCCTCCTACGAGACCGGCCCCTGGACCTTCGCGGGCGGCTGGGCCGGCATCTTCGACACCAAGGCTGGCGGCGCCAACGACTCCGACACCTTCTCGGGCTGGGTGACCTACGCGATCGCCCCCGGCGTGACCGGCACCCTGGCCGTGGAGTACACCGAGTTCGACGCCGGCCCCGTGGACGACAACCTGATCGCCGGCGCCTACATGTCGGTCTCCTTCTGATCGACGGCGTCAGCCATCTGAAATCCGGAAAGAGCGGGCCCTGGCCCGCTCTTTTCTTTTGCGCCCTCCCGGCCTACCCATCTCCCGCACGAGGATGGAGGACGGCATGAGCCTGGACAGCGTGAAACGCCAGCTCGCGGAGACCGAGACCAGGGCGGGACGCGCGCCCGGCTCCGTCACCCTGGTGGCTGTCAGCAAGGTGCAGCCCGAGGACCGCGTGCAGGCCGTGATCGACGCCGGCCAGAGAATCTTCGGCGAGAATCGGGTGCAGGAGGCCGAGACCCGCTGGGGCCCGCGCCGCGACCTGCCGGGTCTTGAGCTCCACCTGATCGGGCCGCTTCAGACCAACAAGGTCAACAAGGCCTTCGAGCTGTTCGACGTGATCCAGTCGCTCGACCGCCCCAAGCTCGCCCGCAAGATCGCCGACGCCGCCCAGGCCCTTGGCCGCTGCCCGCGCCTCTTCGTGCAGGTGAACACCGGCGAGGAGCCGCAGAAGGCCGGCATCCATCCCGCCGACACGGACGCCTTCCTCGCCGACTGCCGAGCCATGGAGCTTTCGGTCGACGGACTGATGTGCATTCCCCCTGTCGAGGAATCGCCCGCCATGCACTTCGCCCTCCTCGCCAAGCTGGCCGAGCGCAACGGGCTCGCGGGCCTGTCGATGGGCATGAGCTCGGATTTCGAGACGGCGGTGGAGTTCGGCGCCACACATGTGCGGGTCGGCTCGGCCATCTTCGGCGAACGCGACTACGGCTGAGGGGCGCCTCAGCGCACGATCAGCCGGCTGCGCGGGGTCCAGCGCGAGAGGATCCACGCGAGGTCCCGCTCCCGGAACGCCACGCAGCCCGCCGTCCATTTCCGCGGCCGCTTCCACACATGCAGGAAGATCGCGCTGCCCGCCCCAGGCGCTGGCGGCCTCCGGTTGAAGTCGGTGACGGCGATCAGGTCATAGAGCCGGTCGGCCCGCCTCAACCGCTCCGCACTGTGGCATGAGGGCCACGAAACGCGGCGATTGTACAACGGGTCCGCTGGGTCGTCCGACCAGCCGTCCCGCGGGCCGACCGGCCGGCCCGGCAGGCCGCCCGCGGGGGGGCGGCGTCGGTCCGCCCGCCAGAACACCGATTCAATCATGTGAACGCCTTGCGGGGTGATCCCGTCGCCCTCACCGCGCTTGGCCCCGATTCCCCCGAAGCCCACCGCGCAGGGGAATCGCCGCCCGAGGAACCGCGCCTCCCACGCGGTGACCACCAGATCGCCCGGCCGGGGAACCGCGCGATGAGGCGCCGCGGCCACCCCTGCGCTCACAGCAGATGGCCGCTCTTCGAGGCCTTGGTGGCGAGGTAGGCGGCGTTCAGCGGATTCTCGCCGACCTTCAGCGGCACCCGCTCGGCGACCTGAAGGCCTGAGTTCGACATCATCCCGATCTTGCGGGGATTGTTGGTCAGCAGCCGCACCGCGCGGAAGCCCAGCCGCCGCAGGATCGTGGCGCCGATGCGAAAGTCCCGCTCGTCATCCTCGAATCCCAGGCGGTGGTTGGCCTCGACCGTGTCGAAGCCCTGATCCTGCAGCGAATAGGCCCGCATCTTGTTGGCCAGCCCGATGCCCCGCCCCTCCTGGTTGAGGTAGAGCAGCACCCCCGAACCCTCGGCCGCCATCGCCTCCATCGCCGCGCGAAGCTGGGGCCCGCAATCGCACTTCAGCGAGCCGAGCACGTCGCCCGTGAAGCAGGCCGAATGCAGCCGCGCCAGCACGGGTTCGGAGCGCTTGGGCGTGCCGATCTCGATCGCGTAATGCTCCTCCGATCCGTCGTCGGGCCGGAACACGTGCACGCGCGAGGCGGCCGAGGCCTCCAGCGGCACCCGTGCGGCCGAGACGGGACGCATGCCGATCGCTTCGGCCTCGGCCGCCAGCAGCGCGTCGGTGTCGAGAATCGACAGCCCGTTCTCCCGCGCCAGCGCCTCGGCCGCAGCGCGCGACGGCAGCGAGGCGACCAGGGCCGCGGGCAGAAGCTGCGCCTGCTTGGTCAGCCGGACGGCGGCGCGGTGCAGCCCCGCGTCGCCGTCGCGACGGGTCTGGTAAGGGCCCTTCATCGGCGCTTCCAGATCGCGCGCAGGATCGGCGGTGGCCCGCACCCGGCCGAGATCGAAATCCGGCGTCAGGATGATCCGCGCCACGTCGCCGTCATAGGCGCGCGCCTTCAGCGTCTGCGCCCGGCGCGAGGTGATCACCATGTCGGTGGGGCCGGCGCCCCGGAAATCCTCGAGCCGCTCGGCGGTCAGCGACTCGGCCGCGCCGGCGAGCACCCCGGCCCTGCCGCGCACCAGGACCACGGCCGCGCCGATGCGCAGCTCCGCCCGGATGCGGGCGGCGTTCTCCCAGATGCTCAGTTTCAGACCCATGGGGCGGCTCCGAGGTCAGCGGGCCGGCGGGGCCCCGCCCGACAGATAGGGCGCCGGGCGGGGAATTGAAACAAAGGGGCGCAAGGGCTGACGACTGCGTGAGAAACATTGCGAGCTGGTTCCCTCGGTCGTCCACCGCTCGCATCTCCGTGACAGGCCCGGACTGGACGGGCGCAGTGGAGGACAGGGGCAGATGGCGACGCTGAAGCGGATCCTGCTGGTGGACGACGATCCCGACCTGCGCGACGCGCTGGCCGATCAACTGGTGCTGACCGAGGACTACGACGTGTTCGAGGCCGAGACCGGCGGCGACGGCATCGAGAAGGCCCGCGCCAACCCCCACGACCTGGTGATTCTGGACGTGGGCCTGCCGGACATGGACGGCCGCGAGGTCTGCCGGCTGATGCGCAAGCAGGGCGTGAAGTGCCCGATCATCATGCTGACCGGTCACGCCACGGACGCGGACACGATCCTGGGCCTGGACGCCGGCGCCAACGACTACATCCCCAAGCCCTTCAAGTTCCCGGTGCTGCTGGCCCGCATCCGCGCCCAGCTGCGCCAGCATGAGCAGTCGGAAGACGCAGTCTTCGCCGTCGGTCCCTACACCTTCAAACCTGCGATGAAGATGCTGATCGATGAGGCGGAGAAGAAGATCCGGCTCACCGAAAAAGAAACCAACATCCTGAAGTACCTTTATCGCGCGAATGACGTGGTGGTGGCGCGGGATACTCTGCTGCACGAGGTCTGGGGCTACAACGCCGGCGTGACGACGCACACCCTGGAGACTCATATCTATCGACTTCGCCAGAAGATCGAACCCAACCCCTCCGAGGCCCGCCTGCTGGTCACGGAATCGGGAGGCTACCGGCTGGTGATCTGAGGGCGTCTTGAACCGCGCAAAACGGTCCCCACTTAATCGAGAACCTTGGAGGCCGCATCGCTCACGCGATCGCCGTCACCCCTCGCGGCGGAGGCCTTGGATCAAGGTGGCGCCCGGCGGAACCCCTCCCGCCGGGCGCTCGCATTTCCGAAGCATTCCAGTGACTTGAGCCGAGCCGCAGGGTTCGGGTTGCGACGCGCGCGCACGGGCTTCATGGTGCGGCTCCCGTTCGCGCCCGGAGCTGCCCATGCCTTTCACGATCTGCACCTGGAACATCAACTCGGTCCGCCTGCGCGCCCCCATCGTGCGTCGCCTGCTGGAGGAAGAGGCCCCCGACGTCCTCTGCCTGCAGGAGACCAAGTGCCCGGCCGACAAGTTCCCGCGCGAGACCTTCGCCGAGCTGGGGTGGGAGCATCTCGCGGTGCGCGGGGACAAGGGCTACAACGGCGTCGCGATCCTCTCGCGCCTGCCGCTCGAGCCGGTCGAGCACCGGGATTTCTGCCTGAAGGGCGACTCCCGCCACGTGACCGCCAGGCTGCCGGACGGGACCCAGATCCACAATCTCTACGTCCCCGCGGGCGGCGACGAGCCGGATGTGGAGAAGAACCCCAAGTTCCAGCACAAACTTGATTTCGTGGATGAAATGGCCGCCTGCTTCCGCGCGCATGCGGGGCCGGCGGTGCTGGTCGGCGACCTCAACATCGCCCCGCGCGAGGACGATGTATGGAACCACAAGCAGCTGCTGAAGATCGTCAGCCACACCCCCATAGAGACCGAGAAGCTCAACGCCGCCCAGGCCGCCGGAGGCTGGGTCGACGCGGTGCGCGAGGCGATCCCCGAGGGGCTGCTCTACAGCTGGTGGAGCTATCGGGCCAAGGACTGGGACGCGGCCGACAAGGGCCGGCGCCTGGACCATGTGTGGACCACGCCGGACCTGAAGATCCACGGCGCGCGGGTGCTGCGCGAGGCGCGCGGCTGGCAGCAGCCCTCGGACCACGCGCCGGTGTTCGCGACCCTGGGCTGAGGGGGCGCGGCCCCGGGTCAGGCCCGGGGCGCGTCCGGCCGGCTCAGCGGGGGTCGCACTCGACCCGCGCGGGCAGGAACTTGTGGATCGGGATATCCATGCCCCGGCGCACCTCGGAGAGGGCGACGGTGGTCTGCGAACCTTCGGCGTCGGTGATGATCCACTGCCGCAGCTCCAACGGATTATCGTTGAAGATCAGCGTGATCGAGCCGGAGCCCGGATCGTCGGGGTTCTGCGCCACGACGCGCATCTGGCCGGGGCGATCGTCGACCGAGGTGACGGCGCCGTTGGCGCGCAGGTCCACGTTCTCCTGCAGCAGCATGTTCAGCGGCGTCGAGGACAGGGGCGCCGTCTGCTTGGAGCAGTCGCGCATGTCGAAGACCACCACCCAGGTCCCGTCGGACATCACCAGCGCCGGGTTGGGGGGCGTATACTCGAACCGGATCTTGCCGGGGCGCGAGATGAAGAACCGCCCGTCGGAGGTCTCGCCGTTGGGCGCGATCTGCACGAAGGTGCCTTCAGCCGTCTTCAAGGCGTTGAGATACGTGGAAATTCGCGCAAGGTCCCGGCCGCTCTGCGCCTGTGCGTCAGGCGCGAACAGGGCGGCGGCGGAGAGCGCGAGGGCGGCGAGGGCTGCGATCGGGCGTCGGGTCATGTCGTCCTGATAAACCGTTTCGGGCGCGCCGCCAAACGCCGCTTTCGCACACGTCGCCACGCAACGACGAGGTAGGCGGCGAACTGGGCGATTCCGCGGCCCCGCAGGGAACAATCGCGGCGCCGGCATGTGAACCGGGCGAGAGGGCCGGGCCGGCCGCGGAGGCCGGCCCGACCGGCGCCTCAGGCCGCCTTCGCGTCGGGGGCGAAGCGGCCGTAGAAGCTTTCGCCCTTCGCGGCCATGTCGCGCAGCAGGTCGGGGGTCGAGAACCGCTCGCCGTGCTTCGCGCTCAGCGCGTCGCAGATCTCGACCGCCTTGCCGGCGCCGAGGATGTCGAGCCAGCTCAGCGGGCCGCCGGACCAAGGCATGAAGCCCCAGCCGAGGATCGCGCCCACGTCGCCCTCGCGGATGTCCATCAGCACGCCCTCTTCCAGCGCGCGGACGGCCTCGAGCACCTGGGCGAAAGCCAGGCGGTGCTGGACCTCGGTCACGTCGGGCTGGTCGTCGGCGAGCGGATATTTGCCCGCCAGACCCTCCCACAGGCCCTGCCGCTTGCCCTTCTCGTCGTAGCTGTAGAAGCCGGCCTTGGCCTTGCGGCCGACGCGGCCCTGCTCGACCATCCAGTCGATCAGGTCGTCCGAGGGGCTGTCGGGATAGGCGTCGCCCATCGCAGCCTTGGTCGCCTTGGCGATCTTCTGGCCGAGGTCCAGCGCGGTCTCGTCGACCAGCTGCAGCGGGCCCAGCGGCATGCCGAGCTGCTTGGCCGCGTTCTCGATCAGGGCGGGGTTCACGCCCTCGGTCACCATCCGCGCGCCCTCGTTGAAATAGGGGATGATGCAGCGGTTGGCATAGAAGAAGCGGGCGTCGTTGACCACGATCGGGGTCTTGCGGATCTGGCGCACGAAATCGAGCGCCTTGGCCACCGCCGCGTCGCCGGTCTTCTTGCCCTTGATGATCTCGACCAGCATCATCTTGTGCACGGGCGAGAAGAAGTGGATGCCGATGAAGGTCTCGGGATCCTTGTAGTTCTCGGCCAGCCCGGTGATCGGCAGGGTCGAGGTGTTGGAGGCGAAGATCGCCCCCTCGCCCAGATGCGCCTGCGCGGCCTCGGTCACGGTCTTCTTGACACCCGGATCCTCGAACACCGCCTCGATCACCAGGTCGCAGCCCTTCAGCGCGGCGTAGTCGCCCGTCGCGGTGACCTGGCCCAGGATGGCGGCCTTCTTGTCCTCGGTGATGCGCTTCTTCTTGAGGGAGTCATCCAGCAGGCCGGTGATGAACTCGACCCCCTTGGCGGCCGAGGCGTCGTCGCGGTCGATCAGCACGACCTCGATCCCCGCCATGGCCGAGACATAGCCGATGCCGGCCCCCATGAAGCCGCCGCCGCCGAGCACGCCCAGTTTCTTCACCCGCGCATCCGGCACGTCCTGCGGGCGCACCGCGCCCTTCTCCAGCGCCTCCTTGTTGAGGAAGAGCGAGCGGATCATGGCCCCGGAGGACGGGTTCATCAGGATGTTGGTGAACCACCGCGCCTCGATGCGCAGGGCGGTGTCGAAGTCGACCATCGCGCCCTCGTAGATCGCGGCGAGCAGCGCCTTGGGGGCGGGATAGGCCCCCTGCGTCTTGCCGTTGATCATCGCTGAGGCGCCCACGAAGGTCTCGAACCCCTGCGGGGAATAGGGCGCGCCGCCGGGCATCTTCCAGCCCTTGGCGTCCCACGGCTTCACGATGTCGGCGTCCTTGGCGGACAGCACCCAAGCCTTGGCGGCGGAGAGCAGATCGTCGGCCGGCACGACCTCGTCGACCAGGCCGGCCGCCTTCACCTTGGCGGGGGCCATCATCTTGCCTTCCAGCAGGAAGGGGGCCGAACCCATGGTGCCCAGCATGCGGCTGACCCGGGTGGCCCCGCCGGCGCCGGGGAAGATGCCGACCATGATCTCGGGCAGGCCGATCTTCGCCTTGGGGTTGTCCGCGACGAAGCGGCGGTGGCAGGCGAGGCCCAGCTCCAGCCCGATGCCGGCCGCCGTGCCCGGGCAGGCCCAGGCCACAGGCTTGCCGCCCTTGTTGGTCTTGGGGTCCATGCCCGCCCGCTCCAGCTTGCGCAGGAGCCCGTGCATCTGCATCACGCCCTCGAACAGCCCCTTGGCGGGGTTGTCCCCCGCGCTCGCCTTCATCCCGGCGAGGATGTTGAGGTCCATGCCCCCCGCGAAGTCGGCCTTCGCGGAGGTCAGGATGATCCCCTTCACCGCCTCGTCGCCGAGCGCCCTGTCGATGCAGGCGTCGAGCTGCTCGAGGCCCTCGAGCGTCATCACGTTCATCGAGCGGCCCGGCAGGTCCCAGGCGATGGTGGCGACGCCGTCGGCGTCGACGGAGTAGTGGAAGATCTCGGTCATGGTCAGTCTCCCTCGGGCGCGCCCAGCGGGCGGCCGTCCTTGCGGGTGAAGTCGCCGACGTCCGCGACGTCGCGCACCACCAGGTCGTGGTCGGAGTACCAGCAGACCTCGGTCGGGGTGCGCGTGCCGACCGCGAGGAACACGGCCGGGGCGTCGGTGCGGTTGATCAGGTGGTGCCCGTTCTCCCGGCCCCTGGGCCAGCAGAGGCAGTCGCCGGGGGCGTGCTCGGTCTCGCCCTCGTCCTCGATCAGGGTGGGGTGGCCGCTGAGCACCACGGCGAACTCGTCCTGCTCCTCGTGCCAGTGGCGGAGGCTGGAGAGGGCGCCGGGCGGCAGGGTCACGTGCTGTACGCCGAACTGGGTCAGCCCGCCCGCCACGCCCACGGCGCGCTGCCGACGGGTTCCCACCTCGACGTCATGCGGCGGGGGGTAGTCCGAGCCGATGCGCTCGGGGATGGCGGAGAGGTCGACCTTCGGCATGGGCTCAGACCCGCTCGATGATCGTGGCGGCGCCCATGCCCGACGCGACGCAGAGGGTGGCGAGCGCCGTGCCCTGGCCGGTGCGTTCCAGCTCGTCCAGCGCGGTTCCGATGATCATCGCCCCGGTGGCCCCCAGCGGGTGGCCCAGCGCGATGGCGCCGCCGTTGACGTTGACCTTGGAGTGGTCGACGTCGAAGGCCTGCATGAAGCGCAGCACCACCGAGGCGAAGGCCTCGTTCACCTCGAAGAGGTCGATGTCGGAGATCGACATCCCCGCTGCCGCCAGCGCCTTCTCGGTCGCCGGCACCGGCCCGGTGAGCATGATCGTGGGATCGGAGCCGACCTTCACCCCCGTGCGGATCTTCGCGCGCGGCTTCAGCCCCAGCTTCTCGCCGGCCTCCTTCGAGCCGATCAGGACGGCCGTGGCGCCGTCGACGATGCCCGAGGAGTTGCCGGCGTGGTGGACGTGCTCGATGCGCTCCAGCTCGGGGTATTTCAGCTTCGCGACGTTGTCGAAGCCGGGCATCATCGTGCCCATCGCCTCGAAAGCCGCGCGCAGGGCCCCCAGCGACTGCATGTCGGTGCCGGGGCGGGGGTATTCGTCCTTCGAGAGGATCGGCAGGCCGTTCTGGTCGCGCACCGTCATCACGGACTTGTCGAAGCGCCCCTCGGCCATCGCCTGGGCGGCGCGCTTCTGGGACTCGACCGCGTAGGCGTCGACGTCGTCGCGCGAGAAGCCGTATTTCGTGGCGATGATGTCCGCGCCGATGCCCTGGGGCACGAAATAGGACTGCATGGCCAGCGTCGGATCCGCCGCGATGGCCGCCCCATCCGAGCCCATCGGCACGCGGGACATCATCTCGACGCCGCCGGCCACGTAGAGGTCGCCCGCGCCGCCCTTCACCTGGTTGGCGGCGAGGTTCACCGCCTCCATGCCCGAGGCGCAGAAGCGGTTGATGGCGAGGCCCGGCGTCCGCTCGTCCCAGCCGGCGTAAAGGACCGCGGAGCGGGCGAGGCAGGCCCCCTGCTCCATCACCTGGGTGACGTTGCCCCAGATCACGTCCTCGACCAGCGTGGTGTCGAGGTCGTTGCGCCGCTTCAGCTCGTTGAGCGTCTCGGCGGAGAGGCGCACCGAGGTGACCTCGTGCAGGGCGCCGTCCTTGCGGCCCTTGCCTCGCGGCGTGCGCACGGCGTCGTAGATATAGGCTTCGGTCATCGTGGGGTCCTTTCGCGGCCTGTCGTCCGCTTGAGGGGGGGTGGAGCGGGCCGCGCGCCGGGGGGCGCGCGGCCGGGAGCTCAGCCCTTGGTGGGCATCAGCTCGTAAGGGGGAACGAAGCCGGGAAGGGCCGCGAGCCGGTCCTTCCAGGCGGCGACCGCCGGGTAGTCGGCGAAGTCGAAGGGGACCTCCTCGCCGTAATAGCAGTAGCCGGCGATGGAGATGTCGGCGAGCGTCGGGCGATCCAGCGCCACCCACTCGCGCCCCTGCATGTGGGACTCGAAGGTCTTGAGGGCGTTCTTCATGCGCATGTCCATGAAGGCCATGGCGCCGGGGTCGCGTTTCTCTTCCGGCACGAAGTTCGCGAAGAACCGATAGGGCGCGAACATCGAGGTGAAGGAGTAGTTGTCCCACATCACCCATTTCCAGATCTCGCGCCGCTCGGCCTCGTCCTTGCCGTCGAACTGGCCGATCTGCTTGGCGAGGTAGTCGAGGATCACCGCCGACTGGGCGATGGTCACGTCTCCATGCTCCAGGATCGGCACCTGCGCCTGGTCGTTCTTGGCGAGGTATTCGTCGGACTTCTGCTCGCCCTTGAAGAAGTTGATGAACACCGGCTCCCACTCCGTCCCCGAGAGGGCGAGGTAGAGCGCGGGCTTGAAGGCGTTGCCGGACTGGCCGAAGCAGGTGAGCTTGTAGGCGGGCATTTGGAATTCCTTCCTGTGGAAAGGCGCCCCCGGTTGGCCCAGGGGTCGCGAAGCGGTCGTGCGCGGAACCTTAGAGGGACCGCGAGATCAGCTCCTTCATGATTTCGTTGGTGCCGCCGTAGATCCGCTGGACGCGGGCGTCCTGCCACATCTCGGCGATGGGATATTCCATCATGTAGCCGTAGCCGCCGAAGACCTGCTGGCAGGCGTCGATCACCTTCCCCTGCAGATCGGTCAGCCAGTATTTCTGCATCGCCGCCGCCTCGACGGTCAGGGCGCCGTTCAGATGCGCCACCGTGCAGCTGTCGAAGAAGGCGCGGGCGACCACGGCCTCGGTCTTGCACTCGGCCAGCTTGTGGGCGAGCGCCTGGTTCTTGATGATCGGCCGGCCGAAGGCCTCGCGCTCCTTGGCGTAGGCGATGGCGAGCTCCACGGCGCCCTCGATGGCGCCGATGGCGGTGGCGCCGATCGACAGGCGCTCCTGGGGCAGCTGCTCCATCATCTGGTAGAAGCCGCGGCCCTCCTGCCCGCCCAGCAGGTTCTCGGGCGGCACCGAGACGTCGTCGAAGAACAGCTCCGAGGTGTCGGCGGCGTGCATCCCGGCCTTGTCGAGGTTGCGGCCCCGGCGGAAGCCCTCGGCGCCTTGCGTCTCCACCACGATCAGGCTGACGCCCTTGGCGCCCTGGCTGGGATCGGTCTTGCAGGCCAGCAGGATCAGGTCGGCGTGCTGGCCGTTGGTGATGAAGGTCTTGGAGCCGTTGATTTTATACCCGTTCCCGTCCTTGTCGGCCCGGGTGCGGATGCGCTGGAGGTCGGAGCCGGTGCCCGGCTCGGTCATCCCGATGGCGGCCACCATCTCGCCCGAGGCCATCTTCGGCAGCCACTTGGCCTTCTGCTCCTCGGAGCCGTAGGTCAGCAGGTAGTGGGCGACGATGGCCGAGTGGACGCCGATGCCCCAGCTCGAGAAATTCCGCTTGGCGGCGACCATGTGGATCACCGCCTCGTGCCCGAAGTCGCCGCCGGCGCCGCCGTATTCCTCGGGGATCGAGGCGAGCAGCAGCCCGGCCTCGCCCGCCTCGTTCCAGGCCTCGCGGTCGATCATCCCCTGCTCGCGCCAGCGGGCGAGGTTGGGGGTCCAGCGGTCGGCCGCGTAGCGCTCGGTCATGTCCTCGAGCATCTCGTGCTCTTCGGTCATCCAGGCGGATTTCAGCATGGGGGCGGTCATTCGGGTCTCCCTTTGGTCCCGCATCGTCGTTGCCGACCGGCCGGTCGGCCGGGTCGGGGCGCGGGGATGCTTGGCCGAGGGGCGCTTGACGTCAAGCGCCCCTCGGCGGGAGATCAGAACGCCTCGGCGGCGAGGTCCATCACCGGCTCGGGGCCGGACTGGATGCGGGCGAGGTGCAGGCCGGTCTCCGGCAGCAGGCGGGACATGTAGTAGCGCCCGGTGCGGATCTTGTTGCGGTAGAAGTCCTCGTCCGAGGCGCCCGCCGCCAGCGCCTCATGCGAGGCCTTGGCCATCTGCGCCCAGGCGAAGCCGAGGCAGACGTGGCCGAACAGGTGCATGAAGTCGGTCGACCCCGCCAGCGCCGCGTTGGGGTTCTTCATGCCGTTCTGCATGAAGAACATCGCCGCCGCCTGAAGATCCTTCGACGCCGCCTTGAGCGGGTCGAGGAAGTCCTTCTTCAGCTCCTCGTTGCCTTCCTCGGCCTTGCAGAAGCTCTTCACCATCTCGAAGAAGGCCATGGCGGGCTTGCCGCCGTTCGCGGCCAGCTTGCGGCCCACCAGGTCCAGCGCCTGGATGCCGTTCGCGCCCTCGTAGATCATGGCGATGCGGGCGTCGCGCACGAACTGCGACATGCCCCATTCCTCGATGTAGCCATGCCCGCCGTAGACCTGCTGGGCCTGGGTGGCGCAGGCGTAGCCCTTGTCGGTCAGGAAACCCTTCACGACGGGGGTCATCAGCGAGACCAGCCCCTCGGCCTCCGCATCCCCCGCGCGGTGCGAGCGGTCGATCAGGTTGGCGGCCCACAGGACGAACATCCGGCCGCCCTCGACGAAGGCTTTCTGGTCCATCAGCATCCGGCGCACGTCGGGGTGCACGATGATAGGGTCGGCGGCCTTCTCGGGCGCGGCAGGGCCGGTGACGGCGCGGCCCTGGATGCGGTCCTGGGCGTATTCCACCGCGTTCTGGTAGGCGACGACGGCCTGGCTGAGGCCCTGCAGGCCGACGCCGATGCGGGCCTCGTTCATCATCGTGAACATGGCGCGCAGGCCCTTGTGCGCCTCGCCCACCAGGAAGCCGGTCGCCTCGTCGTAGTTCATCACGCAGGTGGCGTTGCCGTGGATGCCCATCTTCTCTTCGAGGTTGCCGCAGGCCACCCCGTTGCGCTCGCCCAAGGTCCCGTCCTCGTTGACCATGAACTTGGGCACGATGAACAGGCTGATGCCCTTCACGCCCTCGGGGCCCCCGGGGATCTTGGCCAGCACCAGGTGGACGATGTTGTCGGCCATGTCGTGCTCGCCGGCCGAGATGAAGATCTTCTGGCCGGAGATCTTGTAGGACCCGTCGTCCTGCGGCTCGGCCTTGGTGCGCAGCAGGCCGAGGTCGGTGCCGCAGTGGGGCTCGGTCAGGTTCATGGTGCCGGTCCACTCGCCGGTCACCATCTTCGGCAGATAGGTCTGCTTCTGCTCGTCCGAGCCGTGGGCGTGGATCGCCGAATAGGCGCCGTGGGTCAGGCCCGGATACATCATCAGCGCCATGTTCGCGGCGCAGTGCATCTCGCCGACCGCGGTGGCGAGCACATAGGGCATGCCCTGGCCGCCGTACTCGGGATCGCAGTCGAGCCCCGTCCAGCCGCCCTCGCGCAGCGTATCGAAGGCCTCCTTGAAGCCATCGGGCGCGCGGACGACGCCGTTCTCGAGCGTGCAGCCCTGCCGGTCGCCCGAGAGGTTGACGGGCGCGAGCACGTCGCGGGCGATCTTGCCCGCCTCCTCGAGGATGGCGGCGGTGAAGTCGGCGTCGAGCTCGGAGTAGCCTTCGACGGGCTGGTCCTGCACCTTCAGCGTCTCATGCAGCACGAAGGCCATGTCGCGGAGCGGCGGCGTGTAGGTGGGCATTCGATCGTCCTCCCAAGGGCGAGCGCGGCGCGTCTGCGCCATCGTCCGAAAACCATATAGGGCCGAGAGGGGCCCCTTCGCGAGGGATATGGGGGAAGTTGACGTGCGCGTAAAGGGGGATCGTGGCGTCAGCGGGTGCGGCGCGGGGTCCGGAAGCGGAGCTCGGGGACGAGGGCTCGGCGCGCGAGGCCGCCGGCAACGGATCCGGGGGGGCGCTCGCTTGCCCGTCGTCAGGCCTCTGCGATCACTTGCCTTTCAGCGTATCGGCGACCAGGGCGTTGGCGTGTCCGTGGCCCAGCCCATGATCCTGCTTCAGCCAGGCGACCAGCTCCATATGCTTCAGGTCGGGGCGGGAGCGGATCAGGTCCTTCCACTCCGCGATCGGGCGGCCGTATTTCGCTTCGATCGAGGGGAAATAGGATGCGGGGCCTTTGACCTTCTCGGTCATGATGCTTGTCTCCTGTCCGCGAACCGGCGGCCGTCGAAGATCTCCCAGCCGCCCCCCCGAGTATGGCCGGCCGCAGCCCAGGCCGCCACCGTTTCCGCTCGCAGGGGCGTCGAGGGCGACCGCCGCTTCGGCGAGGCGCTGCGCCAGGCCGAGGACAAAAAAAGACCCGGGGGACGCGCCCCCGGGCCTGATATCGTCCGCCGATGCGGAACGGCTTACTCGGCGGCCTCGCGGGCGCCGTGCTCGGCCAGGTAGTGGCGCGACTTGTCCATCTCGGCCTCGAGGTCGGAGATGGCGGAGTCGAGCTCGGCGCGCTGCTCCTTCATCGCGGCGAGACGGATCTCGGCGCGCTCGTAGGTGCGGGCCACCTGGGTCACGCGCTGGTCGCCGATGTAATACAGGTCCAGCAGCTCACGGATCTCGTCCAGCGAGAAGCCGAAGCGCTTGCCCTGGAGGATCAGCTTGAGACGGCCCTTGTCGCGCTTGGTGAACAGGCGCTTCTGGCCCTCGCGCTTGGGCTGAAGCAGCTCCTTGTACTCATAGAAGCGCAGCGTGCGGGGGGTGACGCCGAACTCGGCGCACATTTCGGATATCGTGGTGTAGGTTTCTTCGCTCACGTTTTCTCTCCACTCGACACGACGCGCCTCGGCACAGGGACGCCGGCAAAGCCCGGGATGGCTCGAGTTGACGCTGACGTAATAAGGTTGCCATTCTTTTGCAAGATGGCCTACGGACGCCGCGTCCGGGCGCCGCAGCGGCGCCATTTACCGCTGCGTCGGCTCGGGCTAGATCGTTACGCCTTGTTGCGATGCAACCGCGACGCGCGCAACCGCCGCACCTTGGGGGAGGCCCGGACCCGGATGACCGATCGGATGACCGAAAGACCCGACGTTTCAGGCATGTCCGAGGCCCAAAAGCTGGAGTTGGGGCGGCATTTCATGGCGCAGGTGCGCTGGAACGCCGAACTGGGCATCACGCTGGAGCATATCGAGCCGGCCCGCGCGCAGCTGAGGCTGCCTTATGATTCCCGCTGGGTGGGAGACCCCTCCACGGGCGTCCTGCATGGCGGCGTGCTGACCGCCCTGCTGGACGCCTGCGGCGGGGCGGCGGTGATGTCCCATCCCACCGGCGCGATCGCCACGGCCACCATCAGCCTGCGCATCGACTACATGCGCGGCGCCGAGCCGGGGCGCGACGTGATCGCCACCGCCGAGTGTCACCGCGCCACCCGCCATGTGGCCTTCGTGCGGGTCGAGGCCCATGACGGCGCCCGGCCCGAGCCGGTGGCCACCGCCACGGGCAGCTTCACCATCGAGCGGCCCCGGCCCAAGGATCAGCCCAAGAAGGAGGGCGCGTGATGGCGGGCAGGCGCGAACCGGCGCATGTGGTCGAGGCCCGGCGCGACGCGGCGCTGGCGGGGCTGAGCCACGCGGTCCCCTTCGTCAACGAGCTGGGCGTCGGCTTCGAGCGGCTGGGCGACGAGCTGACCGGCAAGCTGGCCTTCCAGGAAAAATTGATCGGCAACCCGGTCCTGGGCGCGCTGCACGGCGGCGCCACCGGGGCCTTCCTCGAGATCACCGCGCAGGTGACGCTGGGCTGGACCCGCGTATGGGAGATGATGGAGGCCGGCGGAGAGCCCGCCGCGGCCATCGAGCGGGGCGAGTATCCGACCCTGCCCAAGACCATCGACTTCAGCCTCGACTACATGCGCGCAGGCGGGGCGCGCGACAGCTACGCCCGGGCCACGATCCGGCGGGCCGGGCGGCGCTACGCCTCGGTCTCGGTCGAGGCCTGGCAGGAGGAGCGCTCGAAGCCCTTCGTCTCGGCGGTCGGCCACTTCCTGATGCCGGAGGGCTGAGATGGCGGCGGCGGCCGAGGCGGCCGCGCCGCTGACCCACCGGCGGGTGCTGCGCATCGCGATCCCGATCATGGTCTCGAACGCCACCGTGCCGATTCTGGGCGCGGTGGACACCGGCGTGGTCGGACAGCTGGGCCTGCCCCAGCCGATCGGGGCGGTAGGGATGGGGGCGATCATCCTCGCCTTCGTCTACTGGATCTTCGGCTTCCTGCGGATGGGGACCACCGGGCTGGTGGCCCAGGCCCGCGGCGCGGGCGATGTGGCCGAGACCGGGGCCCTGCTGATGCGGGCGCTGATGATCGCGGGGACCGCCGGGGCGTTCTTCATCGTCTTCCAGGTCCCGGTCTTCTGGCTCGCGTTCCAGATGTCGCCGGCCTCGGCCGAGGTCGAGACGATGGCGCGCGAGTATCTCGCGATCCGGGTCTGGGGGGCGCCTTTCGCCATCGCCACCTTCGCGCTGAACGGCTGGCTGATCGCGATGGAGCGCACCCGCGGGGTGATGGTCCTGCAGCTGGTGATGAACGCGGTCAACATGGTGCTGGACCTGTGGTTCGTGCTCGGACTGGGATGGGGAGTCGAGGGCGTCGCCATCGCCACCCTTATCGCGGAGATCACCGGCGCGAGCCTGGGCCTGTGGATGTGCCGCGAGGCTTTCGCCGGCGATCAATGGAAGGATGTCGCGCGGGTCTTCGATCCCGTCCGCCTGAAGCGGATGGCGCAGGTGAACGGCGACATCCTGCTGCGTTCGCTGATGCTGCAGTTCGGCTTCGCCTTCTTCATGTTTCGCTCGGCCGACCATGGCGACGTGGCGCTGGCGGCCAATCAGGTGCTGATGCAGTTCCTCGAGATCTCGGCCTTCGCGCTGGACGGTTTCGCCTTCGCCGCCGAGGCGCTGGTCGGCGGAGCTTTCGGCGCCCGCCGGGCGGGAGAGCTGCGGCGGGCGGCGGTGATGAGCTCGGCCTGGGGGCTGGGCTGCGTCGTGGCGCTGGCGGCCTCGTTCTGGCTGGCGGGCGGGGCGGTGATCGACCTGATGACCACCTCGCCGGAGGTCCGCGAGGCCGCGCGCGAGTTCCTGCCCTGGTGCGCCCTGGCCCCTGTGGTGGGCCTGCCGGCCTTCATGCTGGACGGGATCTTCATCGGCGCCACCCGATCGCGCGACATGCGCAACGCCATGGCCTGGTCGCTGGCGATGTATCTCGCGGCCTGGTGGGTGCTGACGGCGCTGATGGGCACGCATGGGCTGTGGGCGGCGCTGATGGTGTTCTTCGTGGCCCGCGGCGTCACCCTGTTCCTGCGATATCCCTCGCTGGAGCGCGCGGCGGCGTAGGGCGCATTTCAATGCGCCTCCCGGGCGGGCGTCGGCGAAACAAAGTTGCGAGAAAAGGGGCTGGGGGGACGCTTGTGCGACTCCCGGGCTTGGCCTCGGGGTCGCGGCGCGCTAGGACGTCGCGGTCTGCAACGAGGATGATCGAATGCCCGTCTACCGCTCCCGCACGACGACCCATGGACGCAACATGGCCGGGGCGCGCGGCCTCTGGCGCGCCACGGGGATGAAGGACGACGATTTCGGCAAGCCGATCATCGCCATCGTGAACTCCTTCACCCAGTTCGTGCCGGGGCACGTGCATCTCAAGGATCTCGGCCAGCTGGTCGCGCGCGAGGTCGAGGCGGCAGGCGGGGTCGCCAAGGAATTCAACACCATCGCCGTGGACGACGGCATCGCCATGGGCCACGACGGGATGCTCTATTCCCTGCCCTCGCGCGAGCTGATCGCCGACAGCGTGGAATACATGGTCAACGCGCATTGCGCGGACGCCATGGTCTGCATCTCGAATTGCGACAAGATCACCCCCGGCATGCTGATGGCCGCGCTGCGGCTGAACATCCCGGTGGTCTTCGTCTCGGGCGGGCCGATGGAGGCCGGCAAGGTCGTGCTGAACGGCAAGACCCAGGCGCTGGACCTGGTCGACGCCATGGTCGCGGCGGCCGACGAGTCCTACTCCGAGGAAGACGTGGCCACGATCGAGCGTTCGGCCTGCCCGACCTGCGGGTCGTGCTCGGGCATGTTCACCGCGAACTCGATGAACTGCCTGACCGAGGCGCTGGGGCTGTCGCTGCCGGGCAACGGCTCGACGCTGGCCACCCACGCCGACCGGCGGCGGCTGTTCGTCGAGGCGGGGCACCTGATCGTGGACCTGGCCAAGCGCTGCTACGAGGGCGACGACGCCAGCGTGCTGCCGCGCTCGATCGCAAATTTCGCGGCGTTCGAGAATGCCATGACGCTGGACATCGCCATGGGCGGGTCGACCAACACGGTGCTGCACCTGCTGGCCGCCGCGCACGAAGGCGAGGTGGACTTCACCATGGCCGATATCGACCGGCTGTCGCGCCGGGTGCCGGTGCTGTGCAAGGTCGCGCCGGCCAAGAGCGACGTCCACATGGAGGACGTGCACCGCGCCGGCGGCATCATGTCGATCCTGGGAGAGCTGGAGAAGGCGGGGCTGATCGACGCCTCTTCGCCGACCGTGCACTCGGCCTCGATGGCCGAGGCGCTGGAGCGCTGGGACGTGGGGCGGACCAAGTCCGAGGCGGTGCACGATTTCTATCGGGCGGCGCCGGGCGGGGTGCCGACACAGACTGCGTTCAGCCAGGAGCGGCGCTGGGACGACGTGGATCTGGATCGCAAGGGCGGGGTGATCCGCAGCGCCGATCACGCCTTCTCGAAGGACGGGGGGCTGGCGGTGCTCTACGGCAACCTCGCCGAGGACGGCTGCATCGTGAAGACGGCGGGCGTGGACGAGAGCATTCTGAAATTCTCCGGCCCCGCGCGGATCTTCGAGAGCCAGGACGACTCAGTCTCGGCGATCCTGACGGGCAAGGTGCATCCCGGCGACGTGGTGCTGATCCGCTACGAGGGGCCGCGGGGCGGGCCGGGGATGCAGGAGATGCTGTATCCCACCAGCTACCTGAAATCGAAGGGGCTCGGGAAGGCCTGCGCGCTGGTGACGGACGGGCGGTTCTCGGGCGGGTCCTCGGGGCTGTCGATCGGGCATGTCTCGCCGGAGGCGGCCGAGGGCGGGGCCATCGGGCTGGTCGAGGAAGGGGATCTGATCGAGATCGACATCCCCAACCGCTCGATCCGGCTGGCGGTGGACGACGCGGCGCTGGCCGAGCGGCGCGCGGCGAAGGAGGCGACCGGCTGGGCGCCCGCCAGGCCGCGCAAGCGCAAGGTCTCGACCGCGCTGAAGGCCTATGCGGCGCTGACCACCTCGGCGGCGCAGGGGGCGGTGCGCAAGCTTTGAACGCGGCGGCCAGGACGGGACTCGCCGGGGCTGCGCCCCGCCGTCGCCCGCCCGGCCGCCCGCCTCCCGGCGGCGTGGGGAGGGTCTGGATGTTGCGGGAGGACGCCTGCGGGGGAGACTCCGACGGGCGTTCGGCGCCGTCGGCTTGACTCGCTGCGGCGCATCCCCGAGCAGGGCGTTTGTCGCATTGCCGCGACGCCACGCCATGAGGACGTTCCGATGTCGAACCTGACCGCCGCCGGCAGAGCCGCCATCAGCGATCTGTCGCGCCGCTACGGCCTGTCTGAGGCCGCCGTCGAGCACATGGCCCGGGCGGTCGCCAACGGCGGCGGTAGCATGGCGCAGTTCAATGTGCCGGAGCTGGGCGGCTCGGGCCAGTGGATGGCCGGCGGGATGACCATGGTGGGCGACATGTTCAACCATGGTCTGCAGGCCACCGTCTCGAACCTGTGCGGCGAGCTGGCGAGCGCCATGGCCGGCGTCCCGTTCTTCGAGCGGCCGCAGTCGATGGGCATGGGCGGCGGAATGGGCGGGGCCTGGTGGCCGGAGTGGCTGGGTCAGCCGGCTTCGAGCGGCGGTCAGAACCAGGCGCGCTACGCCTATTTCCCGCAGGCGCGGCGGCTCGCCTTCGACTTCGGCGACGGCCGGCCCGTGGCGCTTCTCGACACCGGCGAGCACAATATCGGCGGGTTCAGCCAGCAGCAGTCGGGGCCGGGGGATCCCTTCCTGGGGGTCTCGGTGTCGAGCCAGTTCGGGCAGTTCCCGCTGTCGTCCTTCCCCTATGCCGACGGCACCGGACCCGCGCGGCAGGCGACGCCGGAGCCGCAGGCCTGGGCGCCGCAGCCCCAGCCCCAGCCCCAGCCGTTCCAGCCGCCCGAGCCGTCCCCCGCGCAGGGCTTCGCGGAGTCCGCGCCGGCCCGCGTGTCGGCCGACGAGATCCTCGAGACCATCGGGCGTCTGGCCAGTCTGCGCGATGCGGGCGCGCTGTCGGAGGACGAGTTCGCGGCCAAGAAGGCGGAGCTTCTGGCGCGCCTTTGAGGGCGAGCTCGGGGCCGATGCGGGCAACCTGGCGATAGCTGAACTTCGGGACGTCGTGTGGGGGCTGGCACGGGCAGTCCTGATTTCGCTCGGCCTTTTGGCGCTCTTGATCGTCGGTGCGGTGGCCAGTCTGTGGTTGCGCCTGGGTGATCCGGACTACATCCGACACGAGCATTGTTGCAGGCAGACACGGAGCGTTACGTCACGCTTGTAACCTGTATCGGCGTCGGCCTGAGCGCCCCCTTCGAGCGATACCTGGCGCCCGGCAGGTTCGACGGCGAAATCGAGGACCTGCCGTTGGTGCGTGTGAAGCTTCGCGAGGGCGCTTGGTACCCAGCGGTTTGGCTCGGAAACGGAAAGCTTTCCATTTACAAAAAGTAGCGAACGCCAACGATGACGGATGGCGCCGAAGAGCATTTCGAGGTGTTGCCAGACCCCGAGTGACCGCGGGGGCGGATCCCCCGGGGGCATGGGCCGGCGGATATCCGGCCCATGGGCCATGTCACCTGGTTTTGTGCGCCGACGGAAAGGCGCATTGAAATGCGCCCTACGCGGCCTCGAGGCTTTCGGCGGAGACCAGATCGACGATGTCGGTCATGATCTTGTTCAGCTCGAAGTCCTTGGGGGTGTAGACGCGGGCGACGCCGTAGGCGCGGAGCTCGGCGGCGTCGGCCTCGGGGATGATGCCGCCGACCACCAGGGGGACGTCGTCGAGACCCGCGGCCTTCATCCGGTCGACCACCTCCATCACCAGCGGGAGATGCGAGCCCGAGAGGATCGAGAGGCCGACGACGTGGGCGGATTCCTCGAGCGCGGCGTTGACGATCTGGGCGGGGGTCAGGCGGATGCCCTCGTAGACCACCTCCATCCCGCAGTCGCGGGCGCGCACGGCGATCTGCTCGGCGCCGTTGGAGTGGCCGTCGAGACCCGGCTTGCCCACCAGGAACTTGATCCGGCGGCCCATGCGGGCGGAGACGGCCTCGACCGCCTCGCGCACCTGATCGAGACCCTGGACGTTGTCGGCGGCGGCCTTGGCCACGCCCGTGGGGGCGCGGTACTCGCCGAACACCTCGCGCATGGCCGCGCCCCACTCGCCGGTGGTGACGCCGGCCTTCGCGGCGGCGATCGAGGGGGGCATGATGTTGCGGCCCTCGGAGGCGGCGGCCTTCAGCTCGGCCAGCGCGGCCTCGACCGCGGCGGGGTCGCGGGCCTCGCGCCAGGTCTGCAGCGCCTCGATCTGGCCGGCCTCGACGCCCTTGTCGACGACCAGGATGCCGCCCTCGTTGGCGGTCAGGGGCGAGGGCTCGGTCGAGGTGAACTTGTTGACGCCGATCACCGCGGTTTCGCCCGACTCGATGGCGCGCAGGCGGGCGGAGTTGGCCTCGACCAGCTGCGCCTTCATGTAGTCGATGGCCTGCACGGCGCCGCCCATGTCGTCGATCTTGGCGAGCTCGGCGCGGGCGAGGTCCTTGAGCTCGTCGACCTTGGCCTGCACGGCGGGGTTGCCCTCGAAGAGGTCGTCGTATTCCAGCAGGTCGGTCTCATAGGCCAGGATCTGCTGCATGCGCAGGGACCACTGCTGGTCCCAGGGGCGGGGGAGCCCCAGCGCCTCGTTCCAGGCGGGAAGCTGCACGGCGCGGGCGCGCGCCTTCTTCGAGAGCGTCACCGCCAGCATCTCGAGCAGGATGCGGTAGACGTTGTTTTCGGGCTGCTGCTCGGTCAGGCCGAGGCTGTTGACCTGCACGCCATAGCGGAAGCGGCGGAACTTCTCCTCCTTCACGCCATAGCGGTCGGCGCAGATCTCGTCCCAGAGATCGGTGAAGGCGCGCATCTTGCAGATCTCGGCCACGAACTTGATGCCGGCGTTGACGAAGAAGCTGATGCGGCCGACGACCTGGGGGAAATCCTCGTCCGGCACGGCGCCCTGCGCCTTCACGGTGTCGAGCACGGCGATGCCGGTGGCCAGCGCATAGGCCAGCTCCTGGGCCGGCGTCGCGCCGGCCTCCTGCAGGTGGTAGCTGCACACGTTCATCGGGTTCCACTTGGGAACCTCGCGGTAGGTGTAGGCGGCGATGTCGCCGATCAGGCGCAGGCTGGGCGCGGGCGGGAACACGTAGGTCCCGCGCGAGAGGTATTCCTTGATGATGTCGTTCTGCACCGTGCCGGTCAGCTTGGCGGGGTCGGCGCCCTGCTCCTCGGCCACCGCGATGTAGAGGGCCAGCAGCCAGGCCGCGGTGGCGTTGATCGTCATCGAGGTGTTCATCTGCTCGAGCGGGATGGCGTCGAACAGGGCGCGCATGTCGCCGATGTGGGAGACGGGCACGCCGACCTTGCCGACCTCGCCGCGGGCGAGCGCATGGTCGCTGTCGTAGCCGGTCTGGGTGGGCAGGTCGAAGGCCACCGAGAGCCCCGTCTGACCCTTCTCCAGGTTCGAACGGTAGAGCGCGTTGGAAGCGGCGGCCGTGGAGTGGCCCGCGTAGGTGCGGAAGATCCAGGGGCGGTCCTTGGCGGTCATGTCGAGCCTCCGGTCGGGCGAGGGATTCGGAGCATTTTGCTGCGCTGCCGCGGAAATGTCATGCGACATGAAATTGCGCAAGGGTTGATTTCCTGAGAATAAAGTGTCGCGCAGATTTTGGGCGGGTTCGCGCGCCCCCGGTTCGGGGGACGGGCGCTAGAGCTGGCGCGGGGCGTCGCGCTCGGCGGCCCAGTCGGGGTCGATGGGGTCGAAGCGGCCGTCGGTCCACCAGGCCCGCTGGATCTCCTCGAGGCGCTGCAGGCGCCTGTCGTGGGTCAGCCAGCGCAGGGCGTAGGCCTCCGAGGCGGCGCCCATGCGGTCGGCGCGGGCCGGGTCCGCCAGCAGGCCGGCCATGGCGGCGCGGCAGGCCGCGGGATCGGCCAGCGGCACGGTCAGCACATGCTCGCCCTCGATGAAATAGTCCGAGGCGGTGTCGACGTCCGAGATGATCTGCGGGCGGCCGCAGTGCATGGCGGTGACGATGGTGATGTGCCCGGCGCCCCGGTTGGCGTCGTTGACCAGGATCACGTTGGCGACCGAGCCCCGGATGCAGTCGATGCAGTCCGCAAAGGAGATGTTGGTCAGCACCCGCACGTTGGGCGGCGGATCGAAGGCGGGCGGCGCGCTGGCGACGATGACGCCGTCGGCCTCCAGCCCCTCGAGCGCCTTGCAGAAGGTCGCGTGGTCGCGGTTGTTGCGGCCGATCAGGCAGAAATAGGGGCGCGCGGGACGCGCGAAGGCCGAGCCCTCGGCCGAGGGCAGGTCGAAGGACCACAGCGCGAAGGCGAAGCGACGCATCGGGATGTCGTGCAGCGCGTGGAAGATCCGCGCTTCGGGTCGGGAGGCGACGATGGCCAGGTCCACCCGGCGGAAGGCGAGGTTGGCCAGCCGGCGCATCCAGCGCCGCCGAGGCTGGATCGGTCGGCCGGAGATGTTCAGCCCGACCACCACGTGCCGCGCCGGGGCGCGCGTCAGCCAGAACATCAGACCCACGGACCAGGCGACGATGTACTCGGTGGTCACCACCAGCGCCGCGCGGCGCAGCCGCGGCAGCAGGCCGATCACCTGGCGCAGGCGGCCGAAGCCGCCGCCGGCTTTGAGCGTGATCGTGTGGAACACGGTGTCGCCGTCGTCGAGGAAGGCCAGCGAGCCGGGCTCCGAGATCCTCTCCCGGCGCTCCGATCCCACCAGCAGCGTGTAGACGTGGCGCGGCATCGCGCATCCCCCCGGCGTTGGTCGATCCGCCGCGCCCCGGCGGCGCCGCATACTGGCGCCCGCGGGCCCGCGGCGCATCCTGTCGGCCAGCGACCCAGCGGCGCACCGCCTGGGGCCGGAACCGGCCGGCCGGTCAGGCGAATTCGCTCGCCAGAGGTCCGGATTCGGCGAAAATGATGCGGCGCACACCTGCGCCGCATTGCGGGGGTTGCGCAGACGCGCGAGCAATGTCATGCATCGCCGCGGCCGAAATCCGCAATAATCTTGCGCGACTGTTTTTCGCGCCCCGCTCGCCAAGCGCCAAGGAGACCGCACATGGCCCCGCTCGACGCCCCCGAGACGATCACCAACTACGAGGCTCCGGTTAAGGACCTCTACGAGGTGGGGGAGATCCCGCCGCTCGGGCACGTGCCCGCCAATATGTACGCCTGGGCGATCCGGCGCGAGCGTCATGGCGAGCCGGACTCGGCCATGCAGTGCGAGGTGGTGGAGACGCCGAAGCTCGATTCCAACGAAGTGCTGATCTTCGTGATGGCGGCGGGCGTGAACTACAACGGCGTCTGGGCGGCGCTGGGCACCCCGATCTCGCCCTTCGACGTGCACAAGGCCGACTTCCACGTCGCCGGCTCGGACGCCTCGGGCATCGTCTGGGCGGTCGGCGACAAGGTGAAGCGCTGGAAGGTCGGCGACCAGGTCGTGGTGCATTGCAACCAGGATGACGGCGACGACGAGGAGTGCAACGGCGGCGACCCGATGTTCTCGCCCACCCAGCGCATCTGGGGCTACGAGACGCCCGACGGCTCCTTCGCCCAGTTCGCCCGGGTGCAGAGCCAGCAGCTCATGCCGCGCCCCCAGCACCTGACCTGGGAGGAGTCGGCCTGCTACACCCTGACGCTGGCCACCGCCTACCGGATGCTGTTCGGCCACCGGCCCCACATCCTTAAGCCCGGCGACAACGTGCTGGTCTGGGGCGCCTCTGGGGGCCTTGGCTCCTACGCGATCCAGCTGATCAACACCGCCGGCGCCAACGCCATCGGCGTGATCTCGGATGAGAGCAAGCGGCAGTTCGTGATGGATCTCGGCGCCAAGGGCGTGCTGAACCGCAAGGACTTCAACTGCTGGGGCCAGATGCCGATCGTGAACTCTCCCGAATACAAGGAGTGGTTCAAGGAGGTGCGCAAGTTCGGCGCCGCGATCTGGGAGATCACCGGCAAGGGCAACAACGTCGACATGGTGTTCGAGCACCCCGGCGAGTCGACCTTCCCGGCCTCGGTCTTCGTGGTGAAGCGCGGCGGCATGGTCGTGATCTGCGCGGGCACCACCGGTTACAACCTGACCATGGACGCCCGGTATCTCTGGATGCACCAGAAGCGCGTCCAGGGCTCGCACTTCGCCAACCTCAAGCAGGCCTCCTCGGCGAACAAGCTGATGGTCGAGCGGCGGCTGGATCCGTGCATGTCCGAGGTGTTCCCCTGGGACCAGATCCCCGAGGCGCACATGAAGATGCTCCGCAACGAGCACAAGCCCGGCAACATGTCGGTGCTGGTCAGCGCCAGGACCACCGGCCTGCGCACCTTCGAGGATGCGCTGGAAGCCTCGCGCAGCTGAGGCTGAAACGGCCCCGCCCTCAGGGCGGCCTGCAGACGGCGCGCGCCCGGCGGATCCCCTCCGCCGGGCGCGTCGCGTTTCGGGACCCGGGCGCAGCCGGAGGGCGAGTGGCAAGGGGGCGCCGGCGGCGGTCCGGGGCGACTCGCCCGGCGGGTTCGGAGGGTGATTCAAGGGGCGATTCACGCGATTCGGCGTGATCGTTAACTTCATATACCGTTCACATCATTAAAAATCAATGACTTGCAAAACAGCCCCCCACCATTTTGGGGGAATTTCGGTTTCGCCCGGATCGCCTAGAAAGGGTGACATGGCGCAACCATGAGAGGGTTCGAACCGAACAAGAAACGTGTGCCAGGTCCGGACAGCTTACCGCGACCGGCAAGGGGCAGACGGGGGCACCCCACCCCGTCAGGATGGACGCCGGGCTTCCCCAGCCGGCGAAGGGACCACGGGCGATCCCCAGCGCCCAGGTTCCGCTCCATCGAGCCCCGGCGGCGACCGTCAACCCCATGACGGGACCGTCGCCTGCCGGCGCGCGCAGCCGGATCAGTTTACTGCGGCCGGGAAGCGTCCTGCGTGGCGTCTCTCTTGCCGGACACTCGCAGGGGGCTCCTGACCCTGCGAAAGCGTATCGTGGTTCCGGCAACCATTGGACGCGTCCCGGCCGACATCTCTTTCCTGCCGAGGGCGAATCGCCCGGCGGCGAGCGAGTCGACTCGCACCGCACGGATGCCATGGCGTCCGGCGAACGGCGCGGCTATGGTCGGGCGAACGTCCCAACCGGCGCCCTGACGCCCGAAATGGCCGACTCCGCGGATGACTGACCGAATAAAATCCATCATCGAGGGCCTTCCGGAGTTCCGGAAAGTTGAGGACATCCGGCTTTTCGCCGATCTTGTCCGAGACGTCTATGACGTCGACCACGTCGTGTATGTGGTCGTCTCGTTCGGGGGAGGCGCCACGTTCGGGGATTATCAGTTCGCCGAGATCACCTATCGCGCGGACTGGTCTCAGAGATACCTGGAGGAGAACTACAAGGAAGCGGACCCCACGGTCGTCGGAGCTGTGCAGAGCTTCACGCCGCTTGACTGGAAGCGGCTCGACTGGAGCCCCAAGAAACGTCGGAAGCTGATCCTCGAAGCAGTTGACGCCGGCGTTGGAAACCAGGGCTACACGGTCCCCGTGAGGGGACCCAACGGGCAGTTCGCCGTCCTGACCATTAACAAAACGTGCACCGATCGCGTCTGGGAACGCTACATCGCCGAGACCGCGAGCGACTGGCTGCTTGTCGCGAATTTCATGCATCAGAAGGTGCTTGAAATCTTTGACGTTCGTAACGAGCAGGAATTCGCCGCGTTGTCGCCCAGGGAAAGGGACGCCCTGGCGATGATCTCGTCCGGCATGAGCCGTAATCAGATTGCGGAGAACCTAAAGATATCTGAAAACACCCTTAGGGTTTATTTAGACAGTGCCAGGAACAAGCTTGGCGGTCTGAACATGCCCCATGCTGTCGCAATTGCAGTAAGAACAGGCATCATCAACATCTGATTGTTTCTTGCAGATCGTCAGATCTGTTCACCGTCTATTCATGTAGTCGGTGACAATCCATTGGGCACTGTCTTCCCGAGGAGTGCCCCACTCATGATCCGTTATGTCTACGCTCACGAACTTCACAAGCATCCGCAGCTGGTCGACCAGATGTTCCGCGACCGTTCGGCCCAATTTCGGGACCGTATGAAGTGGGATGTCACCGTTGACGAAAACGGTTGGGAGCGTGACCAGTACGATGCTCTGGCGCCGCTCTACATCATCTATGAGCGCCCCGACGGGACCCACGCCGGGTCGGGCCGACTGATGCCCACCACCGGCCGCACCATGATCGGCGAGCATTTCTCGCACCTGACCGACGGCGTCGTGATCCAGTCGCCCACGATCTGGGAGATCACCCGCCTGTGCATCTCGCCCAGCGTCAAATCCCGCCGCGAGGCGATGAACGTGACCAGCTCGCTCCTGCTGGCGGGCATCGACGTGGGCCTGCGCTTCGGCCTCGAGTTCTACGTCGGCGTCTTCGACGAGCCGATGCTGCGCGTCTACAAGGGCCTGGACTTCACGCCTGACGTGATGGGCAAGTCGGGCGAGGACCGCCGCGCGATCTGCGCCGGTCTGTGGCCGTGCACCGAGGAGGTCCGCAACGCCATGGCCCGCAAGGTCGAGGAGCACGACCAGATCGCCGAGGCCGCCCAGGTCGTGGAGTTCGCCATCGGCGCCTGACCCCGACCCCGACGGAAGACAGTCCCCCCGGTCCGCGACGGCATGCGCCCGCGGACCGGGGCGGGAACCGAGCCGCGCCGACCCGCCCCACCGGGACCAGGCCGCGACGGGAGCCCGAGGACAGAACCGTCGATCGCCCGGAAGACGCGCGCGTCGACCGAGCTTCGTCCATCGCGGCCCCCCAGACCGCGAAGGTTCCGACACCGGCGCCGCGATCTGCGCGGCGCTCAGACCCTCCGGCTCCGGCGTGACCTTCGCGCCGGGCCGGGAGCCTCCGGGACTGGCCGCCGACTCCTTCGGCGGCGCCCTCCCGGCAATGAAATATCAATTCTTTCAAGGAATTGATCGCGGACCTCGGGCGGGGTCCGGCCGGCGCGACGCGCGCCGATCCCGCCGCCGCGATCCCACGTCTCCGGTCTCTCCAGGGATCGGAGCCGCCCGACGCCCGCCATGTCCCCGGCGGATCGGGCGCCCGTCCGATCGCCGTTCTGCACGTTTCGGCCTCGGACATCGCCGTCGCGCCCTTTGCCCTGCACGGCGGAGGGACGCGGAGGCCGGTCCCCGCGCAAGCCGTCCTGCACGACGGCCTGCGCGGCGACCACGGGGCGGGGCCTCTCCCTGCACGGAGGGGCTCCGCCGCCGTGACCGGCCAGGGGCGGCCGGCAGCGAATCCCGGGCAGGCGCGAACTTCGCTCAACCCCCGGAAAATTTTCCCAACGGAATCATCAACCTGCGCCCCTCGCCCTCGCCATATCTGGGGAGGAGGAATTGGCGACTGCCGCAGCGTCCCCGATCACGGCACCTTGGTCTCGTCGCCGCTCCTATGGCTCTGAAGGAGCCGGAGGGGCGGCGTTGAACGGGGACCGAAAAAAAGGGGACGGACCATGGCTCAGGACTGGATCATCGATGTGCTGGCGGATCTGAGGCAGTACGCGATTCGGAACTACCACATGCGCCTCGCAGAGCAGCTGGACGACGCGATCCTGGTCGCGGCGACCGAGCTCCGTGCGGCTGATTCGGCGCTCGAAGGCGAATCGAATCGGCTTCACGAGGCGTCGAACGGCCCGATTCCCCTGTTCGGACCCATGACGGAAGGGCGCGGCGAGAAAATTTTTAGCCCCGTCTGAGCCTCCGGCGGGCGGGCAGGCCCGCCGCAGGGCGCCGCGCGCATTACTTGCGCCGCGGCGTTAATACTGGTCGCCGGCGCGGGGATCGCCGGCGGCCGACCTCGCGCTCCGGGGCCGGGCGCGAGGCCGTTCCGCGTGGACAATTGCAATTTTAGGTTGTGATCCGTGCGCGCCGCGCTACCCTGACGCAAGGAGCACAGGGCGGCGGGGTTGGCCGCGCTTCCGGATCCGCAGGAGGGGGGCGCGGCAGGCCAGAAACCTGCGCCAGGCGCCTCGCGGGGGCGCGTTGTCGGAAGCCGGCCAGGCGAGGGCGGCATCCAACCCATGACGGACAGGTTGAACGAGATCGTAGAGGGCATCCTTGCCCTGAACACGCAGCCCGACATGTCGCGGCTTCTGCGGCAGGTGCGGCGCGCCTACGATCTGGATAACTGCATATACTACGCGCTGAATCTCGGCGGACCGCGCGGCGGCGAGGAGTTCGGGGCGATGACCTACCCCGAGGCCTGGCACCAGCGCTACGAGGAGGTCCGCTACCGCGATCACGACCCCGTCGTGAACGCGGCGATCGGCGGCTTCGCCCCGATCGACTGGCAGACGCTGGACTGGTCCGGCCGCCCGGTGCGTCGCCTGCTCTCGGAGGCGACCGAGTTCCGGGTCGGCAATCACGGCTACACGATCCCGATCCACGGTCCCAACGGCCAGTTCGCCATGTTCTCCGTCTCGAAGCAATGCGCCGAGCGGCGCTGGAACCTGCTACTCGCCGAGAGCGCCCAGGACCTGTTGCTGATCGCCCACCACGTCCACCGTCAGGCGCTGGAGATCACCGGCGCGGTCGAGCGTCAGCCGCCCCCCGCCCTGTCCCCGCGGGAGCGGGACGCGCTGGCGCTGATGGCCGAGGGACGCTCCCGCGCGCAGGTGGCGCACCGGCTGAAGATCTCCGAGAGCACGCTGCGGGTCTACCTCGATAGCGCCCGTCACAAGCTGGGCGGGCTGAATGCGGTGCATGCGGTGGCGCTTGCCGTCAAGAGTGGGGCGGTTAAGATTTGATGAATACTTGAGCAGCGCGCGCTGCCTTATTGTTTTAACCACTTACTAGCAAATTTAACGCAAATACTTGGCGCATACCGACAAGGAGCGCCGTCATGATCCGTTTTGTTTACGGAAAGGACCTCGCGTCCTTCCCCCGCCTGTCCGACACCATGTTCCGCGACCGTGCGGGCCAGTTCCGCTCCCGCCTCGACTGGGCGGTCAGCGTGGACGCCGCCGGGCGGGAGCGCGACCAGTACGACGTCGACCGGGCGCTCTACTGCATCTACGAACTGCCCGACGGCACCCACGGCGGCTCGGGCCGGCTGATGCCGACCACCGGGCCGACCATGGTCAACGAGCATTTCTCGCACCTGCTCGGCGGCGAGATCGTCTCGCCCCTGGTGTGGGAGAGCACCCGCTTCTGCGTCTCGCCCCGCCTGACCGGCGGCGCCGCGGCGGCCTCGCGCATTTCGACGGCCCTGATGCTGGCGGGCTGCGAGGTGGCGTTGCGCTTCGGCCTGACCAACTTCGTGGCGGTGTTCGACAGCCCGATGCGGCGCATCTACCGCGCTACCGGCTGGCCGCCGGAGATCCTGGCCGAGCAGGGCGAGGGCCGGCGCAAGCTGTGCCTGGGCCTGTGGGAGGTCACGCAGGAGGCCCGCGCGGCGATCCTGGCCAAGGCCCCCAGGGGGCTCGATCTGGCGCCGGTTCCCGCCCCGCTGCCGGGCGGCGCGCCGATGCTCCCGATGTCCGACCACGCGACCGCGGCCTGAGGCTGCGGCGCGTCCCGGCGCCGGCGCCGTCCTGGCGGCGGGCGGGACCACCTGCCGCCGGGACGCGGGCCAACGAGTCGTGGCAGGCTGCGCCATGCCTCACGATCACACCCGTCACGCGCACGGTCCGGGCCATTCCCACGGCCATGCTCATCTCCACGCCGGCGACGGCCGCATCGGCTGGGCGGCGGCGGTCAACATCGGCCTGACGGTTGTGCAGATCATCGCCGGGATGCTCTCGGGCAGCCTGATGCTGATCGCGGACGCGCTGCACAACCTCTCGGACGCGATGTCGCTGATCATCGCCTGGGCGGCCCGCCGGATCGCGCGGCGCCCGGCCGACGACACGATGACCTTCGGATACGCGCGGGCCGAGGTGGTGGCCGCCCTGATCAACTTCACCACGCTGATCGTCGTGGGCCTCTATCTTGGCTGGGAGGCGATCGCCCGTCTGTTCGATCCCCAGCCGGTCGAGGGCTGGACGGTGGTGATCGTGGCGGGCGTGGCGCTGGTGATCGACGTGGCGACGGCCGCGCTGGTCTATGCGCAGTCGAAGGACAGCCTGAACATGCGGGCGGCATTCCTGCACAACCTCGCCGACGCCGGCGCCTCGGTGGCGGTGATCGTGGGCGGGATCGTGCTGATCGTCTGGGACTGGCGGCTGGTGGATCCGCTGCTGACCCTGCTGATCTCGGTCTGGGTGATCCGGCATGCGCTGCTCGAGATGGGCGAGACGGTGCGAATCCTGATGAACGCGGCCCCCGACAGCCCCTCGTCCGAGGAGGCGCGGGACACGCTGGCCGGGCTGGAGGCGGTGGCCGAGGTGCATCACCTGCACCTGTGGCGGCTGGACGAGCGGCGTCTGTCGCTGGAGGCGCACCTGGTCAGCGCCGCGACGACGCCGGGCGAGCTTGCGGCCCTGCGCCAGGCCGCGCGCGCGGCGCTGAGCGAACGGCACGGGATCGCCCATGCGACGCTGGAGATCGAGCATGTCGACGACGCCTGCGAGGCGCGCGAAGGCGGCGCGCCCTCGGCGAGGGTGTGATCACAGACAGCGCCAGCGCGCCGAGGCGTTGCGTCAGGGGCGATCCCCAGTTTGTGATCACACGAACTTCGGGCCGCGACCGACACGGAGCTCAGCCTCTTTGATGGCTGTGATCACATGGGGCGGGCGGAGCGCTGGAGGCCCCGGGTCAAGCCCGGGGCGCCCTCGCGGCGGGGGTGGATGATAACACCATATCAAAGGCTTGATGCGGGCGTGGGTCAGCCGCGGGCCGGTTCCGCGCGGCCGCGGCGGTCCGAGCGCAGGGCGGCGTAGAGGACATGGCTGCGCCAGCGGCCGTTGATCTGAAGGTAGCTCTGCGCCACCCCCTCATACTTGAAGCCGCAGCGCTCGAGCAGCGAGCGGGAGGGGGCGTTCTCGGGCAGGCAGGCCGCCTCGATCCGGCTGAGGTCGAGACTCGAGAACGCGTGGTCACGAGTCGCGGCCAGCGCCTCGGTCATGTAGCCGCGCTGGGCGAAGGGGGCGCCGATCCAGTAGCCGACGGTGCCGGCCTGGGCCGGGCCTCGGCGGATGTTGTCGAGGGTGATGGCCCCCACCAGCGTGCCGCCAGGGAGGTCGTCGGCGCCGCCGGCGAAGATGAACAGCGGCGCGCCGCGGCCGTCCTCGATCATCCGGCGGGCCCAGACCACGCGGTTGCGGAAGGCGCTGCGGGTCAGGTGATCGCGCGCCCAGATCGGCTCCCATTCCTTCAGGAAGGGCGCGCTCTCGCGGCGCAGGCGCGCCCAGGGGACCTGGTCGGACATCTCCGGCGGCCGCAGCACAAGGCGCGGCGTGATCAGCCGAAGCGCCGGTCGCCGCCGCAGAAGCACCGCCCCGTCACCCCGTGAGACGCGCGAGCAGCGCATCGGGGTCCGGGGTCGTCTCGACCGGACCGTAGAGCGCCAGCGCCAGCTTGCCCGAGCCCGCCATCCGCGCCGCCGCATCGCGCGCGGCGGCGGCGTCGACGGATTCGATGCGCGCGACCGTCTCCTCCTGCGGCCAGACCCGGTCCCAGATCAGCAGGGAGCGGGCAAGCCGCTCGCACCGCCCGAACGGGCTTTCGAGACCCATCAGCAGCCCGGCCTTGAGCTGGGCGCGGGCGCGGGCGGTCTCTTCCTCGGTGGTCTCGGAGGCGGCGCGGTGCATCTCGTCGGCGACAAGCTCGGCCAGGCCCTTGATCTCGCCGGCGCCGGTGCCGGCGTAGATGGTCATCAACCCGGTGTCCTCATGGGCCGAGGCCTGGGCGAAGATCGTGTAGCAGAGGCCCCGCTTTTCCCGCGCCTCCTGGAACAGGCGCGAGGACATGCCGCCGCCGAGCAGCACCGACAGCACTTGGCCGGAGTAGAGGTCGTCGGCGTTCCAGCCCGGCGCCTCCAGCCCCAGGGTGAAATGCGCCTGCTCGAGGTCCTTCACGAAGCGCTTCTCGCCGCCGATGAACTTCGCGGGCTCTGCCGGCGCAAGGTCGCGGCGTTTGAGGTGGCCGAAGAGGCCCTCCACCTGCTTGACCAGCGCGTCATGGTCGATGTCGCCGGCGGCGGCGATGACCATGCGCTCGGGCGCATAGCAGCGTTCGACGAAGCTGCGCAGCTCGGCCTCGCCGATGCCCTTGACGTGGTGGGTCTCGCCGAGGATCGGGCGGCCGAAGGCCTGGCTGGGGTAGGCGGTTTCCTGCAGCCAGTCGAAGATGATGTCGTCGGGCGTGTCCAGCGCCTGGCCGATCTCCTGCAGGATCACGCCGCGCTCCAGCTCGATGTCCTCGGCCGAGAAGCGGGGTTTCGTGAGGATATCGGCCAGCAGGTCCATGGCCAGCGGCACGTCCTCGCCCAGCACGCGGGCGTAATAGGCGGTCGCCTCGCGCGAGGTGTAGGCGTTGAGGTAGCCGCCCACGTCCTCGATGGCGATGGCGATGTCGAGCGCCGAGCGGGTGGCGGTGCCCTTGAAGGCCATGTGCTCGAGGAAATGGGCGACGCCGGTTTCCTGCGGGGATTCATGGCGCCCGCCGACCCCGATCCAGACGCCCAGCGCGGCGGAGGCGAGGCCCTCCATCCGCTCGGTGGCGATGCGCAGGCCGTTGGGCAGCGTGTCGATGCGAAGGGTCGAGCCGTCTCGGCTCATCGGCGGGCCTCCCGGCGCAACAGCGCCTGCAGTGCGGCAAGGTCGTTGGGAACGACGGTGGTGCGCTCGCGCGCGAGTTCGATATGGGCGAGCCGCGCGGGCAGAACCGGGCGGACGCCGCAGGCCTGGCTGACGGCGTCGGGGAACTTGGCCGCGTGGGCGGTGCCCAGCACCACCATCGGCGTGGCGGCGGCGCCGCGCACGTCGGCGGCGGCCTTCACGCCCACGGCGGTGTGCGGGTCGATCACCTGGCCGGTCACCTCGCGGATCGCGGCGATGGTGGCGCGGGTCTCGTCTTCGGTCGCCATGCCGCTGTCGAACTCCTCGCGGAGCCGCGCCAGAGCCTGGTCGGGCAGCGTGAAGCCGCCCTGCTGGCGCAGCGATTCCATGAGGTTGATCACGGCCTGCCCGTCCCGGTCCAGCAGTTCGAACAGCAATCTCTCGAAATTCGAAGAGATCTGGATGTCCATGCTGGGTGAGATCGTGGGCGCCACGCCTTCCTTGACGTGCATCCCCGTCGTCACCGTGCGGTGCAGGATGTCGTTGCGGTTGGTGGCGATCACCAGCCGGTCGATCGGCAGGCCCATGCGCTTGGCGATATGGCCCGCGAAGATGTCGCCGAAGTTGCCGGTGGGGACCGAGAAGCTGACCGGCCGATGCGGCGCGCCCAGCGAGACGGCGGCGGTGAAGTAGTAGACCACCTGCGCCAGCACGCGCGCCCAGTTGATCGAGTTGACGGCCGCGAGGCTCATCTCGTCGCGGAAAGCGTGGTCGTTGAACATCGCCTTGACCAGCGCCTGGCAGTCGTCGAAGTCGCCCTCGACCGCGATGGCGTGGACGTTGGCCTCGGTCGGCGTGGTCATCTGCCGGCGCTGGATCTCGGAGACCCGGCCGTGGGGGTAGAGGATGAAGACGTCGACCGCGTCCAGCCCCCGGAACGCCTCGATGGCGGCCGAGCCGGTGTCGCCGGAGGTCGCGCCCACGATGGTCACCCGCCGGCCGCGCTTGCCCAGCACCAGCTCGAACAGCTGGCCGATGAGCTGCATGGCGAAGTCCTTGAACGCCAGCGTCGGGCCGTGGTGGAGTTCCAGGATCCAGTCGTTCTCGCCGATCTGCACCAGCGGCGCGCGGGCGGCGTGGGCGAAGCAGGCGTAGGCGCGCTCGATGGCGCCGTAGAGCTCGGCGTCGGAGATCGTGTCGCCGACGAAGGGCTGCATCACCGCGAAGGCCGTGCGCTCGTAGCCGATGCCGGCGAGGCCCGCGATCTCGTGGGCGGGGATCTGCGGCACGGTCTCGGGCACGTAGAGGCCGCCGTCGCGGGCGAGGCCCGCCAGCATGGCGTCGTCGAAGCCCAGGATCGGGGCCTGGCCGCGGGTGCTGACGTATCTCACGGGTGGGGTCCCTCGTTGCGCGCCCTGCCGGAATCGGCGCACCGCCCTAGCGCATGGAGGGCCGGGAAACAACGTGGCGAAGGGAAACCGCGGGGGGACCGGGCGCGAAACCGCCTGTCGCGCGCGGGGGGCAGGGGCGCGGGCGCAGCGTCGCCCTTGCCCCGCGCGCGCCCACGGTCCTAGGAAAGACGCACGGCGCGACACCCGGGGGGGCGAACGGAGACGGCGAAGCTGATGGCCGACCGCCAGCAAGAGCAGGACGACGCGAACCCGCAGGCGCAGGGGCCGGACTCCGGCCTGGCTGTCGGGCAGGATCGAGCGCAGGCCGCGATCGCTGAGCGCGATGCGGCCGCGACCGCCGAGGCGCGGTCCGGCTGGGCCGTGTTCGCGCTGGGGCTCGCGGGGCTGGCGGCGTTGCTGGGGCCCGGCGCCTGGGTGGCGGCGGGCCAGGCGCAGGCGCTGGCCGGGGCGCGGGCGAACGCCGCGCTCGAGGCCGCGGGGGCCGACTGGGCCTGGGCCGCGGCCGACGGTCTGGTGCTGCGGCTGGAGGGGCGGTTCCCCCAGGAGGCCGCGCGCCAGCTGGCGCTCGCCGCCGTGGCGCAGGCCGCGCCCACCGCCCGGATCGAGGATCATGCCGCCCCGGCCGAGCGCTCCCCCGGCGCGGATCACGCGGCCGCCCCCGCCCCCGTGCTGCTGGCGGCGAGCGGGGAGCCCTCGCCCCCCCGGCCCGCGATCTCGCCCCCGCCCGATCCCGCCGTGCCGCTGACGCTGGCCCGCGACGGGCAGACGATCACCCTCGCCGGCGCCGTGCATCCCGACCTGCTCGACGCGATCCGCGAGGCGCTGGCGGCCCTCCCCGAGGCGCCCGAGCTGCAGGACGTGTCGATGCCCGACACGCGCCCCCCCGCGCCCGAGGACCTGGCGCTGGCCCGCGCGGCGACGCAGGCGCTGGCCCGGCTCGCCTCGGCCCGCGCCGAGATCGCGCCGGGCGTGCTGTCGCTGAGCGGCGCCCCGCGGACCGCCGCCGGCGGCGCGGTCGAGAGCGAGAGCGCCGCCGCCGTCGAGCAGGCGCTGCGCGACGCCGCGCCTCCCGGCGCCACGCTGCTGATCGACATTTCGCGCCCGCCGCCGGCCTTCAGCCCGTTCCGGTTCGTGATCGCGCTGGGGCCCGACGGGCCGACCCTGCTGGGCTGCGACCTGCGCGACGCGGCCGAGCGGACGGCGGTGCTGGCCGCGGTCGACTCCCTGCCCGGCGAAGCCCCGCGCGAGGATGCGGTCTGCCGGATCGGCGTCGGCGCGCCCTCGGATCGCTGGGGCGCCGCGGCGGTGGCCGGGATCGAGGCGCTGGGCGAGCTCGGCTCGGGCCGCTTCGAGATGATCGACGGCGAGGCCCGGCTGGTGGCCGCTCCGCAGACCCTGTCCTACCAGTTCGGCAGGACCGCCCGGGCGCTCGCCGAGCGGATGCCCGAGGATTTCGTGCTGCGCCTCGCGCCGCCGCCTCCCGCCGCCTGGCGTCCCGGTCCCGAACAGACCGAGCAGGGCGAGCCCGCGCCCCCGCGCTGGTTCGCCATGCGGTTGGGGCCGGAGTCGGTCTCGCTGATGGGGGCGGCGCCCGACGCCGCCTCGCGCGATGCGGTGGCCGCTTTCGCCCGGGCGCGGTTCGGGGTGATGGGGGTGCAGGACGCGATGGATCTGACCGAGGCCGCGCCGCCGCCCGCCTGGCGGCGCGTGGCGCTGGCCGGGATCGACGTGATGCGCACGCTCGACAGCGGCACGCTCGCCTTCGACGGCGAAAGCGCCCGGATCCGCGGCGCCTCGCAGCGGCCGATGGCGGCGCGGGAGGCCGCGCGCGTCGCCGCCCGCTTCGCCGAGATCGGGGTGCCCGCCAGCGTCGAGGTGACGGTGGACCTGCCGGCCGTGGCCGCGCGCCTGCCGCTGCCCCCCTCGGCCTGCCTCGAGGCGCTTCAGTCCGAAGTCGAGGCCGCGCCGATCCTGTTCGATCCCGGCGCCGCGCGGGTGGCGCGGGAAAGCCTGCCGACGCTGGACCGTCTGGCGGCGATCCTCACCCGCTGCGAGGGGATCGCGGTCGAGATCGGCGGCCACACCGACAGCCAGGGACGCGAGTCGACCAACGCCGCCCTCTCCCGCGCCCGGGCCGAGGCGGTGCTGGAGGGGCTGTTCGCCCGCGGCGTGCCCTCGGGCCGGATGCTGGCGCGCGGCTACGGCGAAAGCCGCCCCGTCGCCGACAACGGCACGGAGGCGGGCCGCGCCCTGAACCGGCGCATCGCCTTCCAGGACGCCGCGCTGGCCGACCCGCCGGAGGATTTCGAGGAATGACCCGGCTGGAGCTGGCCCTGGCGCTGGGCGGCGCGATGGCGCTGTCGGCGGCGCTGGGCTGGGCGCTCCACGCCCTCTGGGCGCGGCTGGTGCGCCGCTCGGGCGCCGAGGACGTCCGCCTGCAGGACCTCGCGCGCCGCCTCGCCGACGCCGAGGAGCGCCGCGACGCCCTGGCCGCCGAGGCGCAGGCCCGCCAGGCCGAGCTTTCCGACCGCCTGGAGGAGGTCAAGACCGAGCTGAGCCGCGCCCTCCACGAACGCGAGGCGGAGCTGGCCGCGGCGATGGAGACCCTCGGCGCCCTGCGCGAGGAGGTCGCGATCCTGAAGGACGAGAGCTGAGCGCCCCCCCATCCGCGTGCTGTAACGCGGCGCCCCCGCGCCCCCTGCGCTTGCCCCCCCAGACATCGCCGGGCTATTCCAGTGCAATGACAACAATTCCGCAGGGGGCAGCATGAGCGAGGCGGGCGGGGTGCGCGCGGGCTATGGCGTGATCGGCGAGCCCGATCCCAGCGACGAAATGCCGGCCGAGGCGCTGCCCGAGGGCTGCCACACCGTCGTGCTGGGCGTGGGCGACCTGAACGGCATCCTGCGCGGCAAGCGGGTGACGGCCGAGCACTGGCGCTCGGTCCGCCGGCGGGGCATCAGCCTCGACAACACCTTCTTCGCCATGGACGTGGGCAGCCTGCTGGTGCCCAACGAGTATTCCGCCGCCGACAGCGGCTATCCCGACCTCAACATCCTGCCCCGCGGCCCGCTGCGCCCGATCCCCTGGGAAGAGGGCGTGTGGATGTGCCTCGGCCGCGCGCAGGAGAAGGACGGCGCGCCGATCCCCCTCGACCCCCGCCAGCCGCTGCTGCAGGCGGTGGAGAAGGCGCGCGCGATGGGCCTCGAGCCCCGCGCCGCGGGCGAGCTGGAGTTCTACCTCCTCGACCCCGCCACCGGCCGCCCGCGCGAGCAGCGGCCCGAGTGCTACGGCCTCGCCCGCGCCGCCGAGCTCGAGCCGGTGCTGGGCCCGGTGCGCCGCAATCTCGCGGCCATGGGCGTGCCGGTGGAGCAGTCGAACCCGGAGTTCTCGGCCGGCCAGGTCGAGGTGAACCTGCGCCACGCCCCCACGCTCGAGGCCGCCGACCACACCCTCCTGCTGCGCGGCATGATCAAGCAGATGGTCCGCCCGATGGGCCTGGTGGCGAGCTTCATGGCCAAGCCCTTCCACGACCGCTCCGGCAACGGTTTTCACGTGCACCACTCGCTGTGGCGCGACGGGCGCAACGCCTTTGCGCTGGACGGCGGGCTGTCGGACGAGGGGCGCTGGTTCCTCGGCGGGCTGCAGGCGGCGATGCGGGAATCGAGCCTGGTGGGCTCGACCCATCCCAACGCCTACCGGCGGCGGAAGCTGTATTCCTACGCGCCGACCTCGGCCTCCTGGGGGGTGGACAACCGCACCGTGGCGCTGCGGGTCATCGACGGGGCCGACGCCTCGGACGACCCCGTGGTGCGCATCGAGAGCCGGGAGGCCGCGGCCGACTGCAACCCCTACCTGCTGATGGCGGTGCAGCTCGCCGCCGGGCTGAAGGGGATCGAGCAGCAGATCGAGCCGACCCGCCCCACCGAGGGCGACGCCTACGCCGCCGACAACCGCCGCCGCCTGCCCACCGACCTGCACGAGGCGATGGAGGCCGCCCGCTCCTCGGCCTTCCTCGAGGAGGCGCTGGGGCCGATGATGGTCGACCTGCTGATCCGCAATGCCGAGCGGGAGCTGGAGATCGTCGAAAGCGAGGTCACCCCGATGGAGCTGGCGCGCTACCTCGAGGTGATGTGACGGCGCGCCTTCCGGGACGGTTTGCCTGCGCGAACAGAGATTTGCACAGGCGCCGGGACCCGCGGGTCCCGGCGCCGCCCGAGGGCCCGACGGCGCGCTCAACCCAGAGAATTTTAACTTTACGAATCTTCAACCGGACGGTTCATCTGCGGTAAAGAGTCCCTGCACGAAACGTTGCCGCGGGGGGCCTCGGGGACGGGAATAGAGACGCAGGAGCATTGCATGCGTTGTCTGATCGTTGAGGACGACACGTCCCTCGCGGAACTGGTTCGCCTGGAGATCGAGGATCACGACGTCGAGGGGATCTGTCTGCCCTCGATCGCCGCCGCGATCGCCTCCTTGCAGGCGGCGACTCCTGATGCGCTAGTCATCGACCTTGCGCTGCCGGACGGCAGCGGACTTGAAGTGGCGGCCGAGGCGCTGCGCCTGTGTCCGCGGGCGCCGGTGCTGGTGTTCACCGGCTCCGAGACCACCGACGCGCTGGAGATCTTCCGCGGCCATGCCAACGTCCGGGCGGTGGTGGCCAAGCGGATCGAGGACGGCGACGAGGTCGGCGCCATGGTTCGCAGCGTGGTCAGCATGATCCGCGCCAGGGAAGTGGCGGGCCCAGGTCCACAGGGACTGACCATAGGCGGCGTCGGCTTCGCCGGCGGGCGTCGGGCAGCCCGCGCTGCGATGATCGCGGCCCTGCGCAAGGCGGCGCCGACCCGCGGCACGGTCGAGCCGTTCAGATCGCCTCGCCCCGGAGCATCTTCGGAAGATCGCCCGAGACCCCCGCGGCTTCGCGCATGAACGCGCGCCGCGCGGGACGCAGGGCGGTCGCCAGCCGAACTCCGGCGTCGCGGATCAGCCGAAGTCCCGGATCGTCGTTTGAGAACAGGCGGTTGACCGCATCCATGCCCAGCGCCAACGAGACCCCGTCAAAGCGCCGCCAGCGCTGGTAGCGCTCGAGCACGGTGGTCACACCGATATCCTCGCCCCGCCGCTTCGCCTCGGCCAGCACTTCGGCCAGCGCTGCGGCGTCGCGAAGCCCGAGATTCAGACCCTGCCCCGCGATCGGATGCACGGCATGCGCCGCATCCCCGACCAGGGCCAGGCGCGGCGCGATCCAGCTCTGCGCCACCGACAGTTTCAGCGGATACATCCAGCGCTTGCCGGTCAGCGTCACCGCGCCCAGCGCGCCGCCCATGCGCGTCTCGACCTCGGCGCGGTAGTCGGCGTCGGGCAGCGCGTGGATGCGATGCGCCACGGCCGTGCGTTCGGTCCACACCAGGGAGGACCGGCGCCCGCCCGGCAGCGGCAGCACCGCGAACGGCCCGCCGGGCAGGAACCGCTGGCGGGCGACGCCCTGGTGGTCAAGCTCATGCTCTACCGCGCACACCAGGCCGGTCTGGTCGTAGCCCCAGCCCGTGCGCCGGATCCCCGCGGCGCGGGCGAGCGCGCTCTCGCGTCCGTCGCAGGCGATCAGCACAGGCGCGCGAAGGGTCTGCCCGGTGGAGAGGTCCGCCTGCGCGCCGGCCTCCTCGCGCCGGACGGCGGTGACCGTGGCGGGGGCGTGCAGGTCGATCAGCGGCTCGGCCTGGCAGGCGCGCAACAGGGCGGGGCGCAGGATGCGATCCTCGACGATCTGGGCGGCGGGGCCCTCGTCGATCTCGTCGTGGTCGAAATGGGCCAGCGCGGCGGCGGCGCGCTCCCCGGGGCGGGCGTCCTCGAGTTTCACCTCGCGCACCGGCTGGGCGTGGGGGGCGATCTCGTCCCACACGCCGGCCACCTGCAGAAAGCGGCGCGAGGCGAGCCCGAGGTTGTAGGCGCGCCCGTCGAACCCGGGGTCCATGCGGACATCCGGCTCGGCCGCGTCGATCAGCGCCACGCGCAGCCCGGCGCGGGCGAGCGCCAGGGCCGTGGCGGGCCCGTTCAGCCCGCCGCCTACGATCAGCGCGTCGGCATCCTTGGTCATGACCTCTGTATTTGCGCCCCGGGCAGGCGATGTCCATGCATTGCCGCGTCGCGGGGCGGCCGCTACCGTGCGGCCGGAACGCGCGGGGGGCCCGCGTGACGAGCGGGAGGGATCGGGCATGAGCGAGCGCTGGCGGAGCATGACGGCGGCGGACCTGGGCCGCGGCATCGGCGCGGGCGAGATCGACCCCGTCGACCTGGCCGAGACCTTCCTCGCGGCCATCGACGCCCATCCGATGCGCGACCGCGTCTACCAGATGACCACGCCCGACCGCGCCCGCGCCGAGGCGAAATCCGCCGCGATGCGCGCCAGCAGCGGCGCCCGGCGGCACCTGCTGGACGGCGTGCCGATCTCCTGGAAGGACCTCTACGACCTCGCCGGCGCCCCGACCCGCGCCGGCACCGCGATGCTGGACGGCGAGCCGCCCGCCACGGCCGACGCGGTCTGCCTCGCCCGCGGCACGGCCGCCGGTCTGGTGTGCCTGGGCAAGACCCACATGACCGAGATCGCCTTCTCGGGCCTGGGCGTGAACCCGGTGACGGCGACCTCGCCGAACCCGCACGATCCCGACTGGGCGCCGGGCGGGTCCTCGTCCGGGGCCGCCGCCTCGGTCACGCAGGGGCTGGCGGCGGCGGGGATCGGCTCGGACACCGGCGGTTCGGTCCGCATCCCCTCGGGCTGGCAGAACCTGACCGGGCTGAAGACCACGCTGGGGCTGATCCCGGTCGAGGGCTCGCGCGCGCTCGCGGCGGGGTTCGATACGGTGGGGCCGCTGTGCCGCTCGGTCGAGGATGCGGCGCTGCTGACCTCGATCATGGCGGGGACGCCGGCGCCGGACCTCTCGGGCGTCTCGATGAAGGGCCGGCGGATCCTGGTGGATCGCGCGACCATGTACGACAACTCCGACCCCGAGCCGGTGGCCGCCTTCGAGGCCGGCATCGCCAGGCTGGAGGCCGCGGGCGCCGAGATCACCTGGGCCGACGTGCCCGAGTTCGCCGAGGTCCTGACCGTCGCCGCCCCCCTGATCGTCGCCGAGGCCTGGGCCGAGTGGGGCGAGCGGATCGAGGCGGTCGGCGACCGCATGTTCCACCAGGTCCGCCAGCGCACCGAGCCGGGACGCGACGTCTCTTCGGCCGTCTATCTTCGGGCGCGGGCGAAGATGATGCAGGTGCGCCTCGACTGGGCGGCGCGCGTGGGGGGCTTCGACGCCGCCGCGATGCCGACGGCGCCGATCCTGCCGCCCTCGGTCTCGCGCCTGCTGTCGGACGACGAATATTACCGCCGGATCAACCTGATGGCCCTGCGCAACACCCGCATCGGCAACCTGCTGGGCGTCAGCTCCCTGACCGTGCCGCTGCCCGAGCCGGGCTGCGGCCTGATGTTCTTCGGCAAGCCCTTCGGCGAGTGGGAGCTATGCCGCCTGGGCGCGGCGGCGGAGGCGGCGGTGAGCTGACCGCGCCGCCCCCTCACTCCGGCTTCGGGAACCGCGCCTCCCAGTGGCGGGCGATGTCGAGGCGGGTCGCGACCCAGATCTCGGGGTTGGCGGTCACCTCGTCGAGGAACCGCTTCAACGCCGCGGCGCGGCCCGGCTTGCCCAACAGGCGGCAGTGGATGCCGACGGTGAACATCTTCGGCGCCCCGGCGCGGCCCTCCTCCAGCAGGATCTCGACGGAGTTCGCGAGATACTCGTGGAAGGCCGAGGGGGCGCCCCACCCCTGCGAGGAGATGAACCGCGCGTCGTTGGCGTCCAGCGTATAGGGAACCATCAGCTGCCAGCCCGAGGCCGCGCGATGCCAGTAGGGCAGGTCATCGGCGTAAGTGTCGGCGCAGTAGGCGAAGCCCCCCTCCTCGGCCACCAGGTCGACGGTGTTCATCGAGCAGCGGCCCAGATACCAGCCGAAGGGGCGCTCTCCGGTGACCTCCGTGTGCAGGCGGATGGCCTCGTCGAGATGGGTCTTTTCCTCAGCGCGCGCGAAATCCTTGTACTCGATCCAGCGCAGCCCGTGGGAGGCGATCTCCCACCCGGCCTCCTTCATCGCCGCCACCGCGCCGGGGTTGCGCGCCAGCGCCATCGCGACGCCGTAGACGGTGACCGGCAGCCCGCGCTCGGTGAACAGGCGATGCAGCCGCCAGAACCCGGCGCGCGAGCCGTATTCGTACATCGTCTCCATGTTCCAGTGGCGCTGGCCGGGCCAGTTGGTCGCCTGGGTGACCTCCGAGAGAAACGCCTCCGACTGCGCGTCGCCGTGGAGCAGGCAGTTCTCGCCGCCTTCCTCGTAGTTGATCACGAAATTGACCGCGAGCTTTGCGCCCCCCGGCCACTGCGGATCGGGCGTCCGGGCGCCATAGCCCACCAGGTCGCGGGGATAATCGGGATCGTACATCGGGGTCCTCCGGAGGTCGCTCGCCTCCGATCATGACGCGCCCGGCGCGCCGTTGGGAAGCGGCGCGGCGGCGCACCGCCCGCCGAGCGAGCCCCGCCTCGCGAGGTTCCCGGCCTGCCGCCCTCAGGCCGCCTCCGCCTCCGGGTCCGCCAGCCGCAACAGGATCGCGCCTTCGGCCACCTGCGCCCCCTCGGCGCAGAGCAGTTCGGCCACCTCGCCGTCGCGCGGCGCGGTCAGGCGGTGCTCCATCTTCATCGCTTCCATGACGATCAGGGTCTGGCCCTCGGTGACCCGGTCGCCGGGCGCGGCGGAGACGACCTTCACCAGCCCGGGCATCGGGGCGGCGAGCGCGTCGCCCGTGCCGCCCGCCTCGGTCGCGGCCGCGATCGGGTCGGGCGGGGTCCAGGCCGTGGCCTCGCCGTCGAGGATCACCGTCACCTTGCGGTCGTGGCGGGTCAGCGAGACGGGGCGCGCGGGCCCGTCCTCGCCGACGCGGACGCGTAGGCCCTCGCCGGCGGGGGCGAGGAGCAGGGGGACGTCGCCCGCCCCGGTCGCGAAGGCGAAACGGCCGGGGCCGAGGATGGCGAGATCGACGCGGGTCTCGCCCTCCGGCCCGGTCAGCTCGACCGCGCGGCGCTCGGGCGACCACAGCCGCCAGCCGTCGGCGGCGGCGAAGGGGGCCGGATCCGTGGCCGGCGCGTCGAGGCCCAGCGAGGCGATGGCGGCCAGCGCCGCGGCCTCGGGGGCGACGGGCGCGGGGGCGGTCAGCGCGGCAAGCTCCCGGTCGATCAGGCCGGTGTCCATCTCGCCATCGGCAAAACCCTCGTGGGCCAGCAGGGCGCGCAGGAAGGCCACGTTGGTGGTCAGGCCGGCGATCTCGGTGGCCGCCAGCGCCGTGCGCAGGCGGGTCAGCGCCTCGGCCCGGTCCTTGCCGTGGGCGATCACCTTGGCGATCATCGGGTCGTAGTGGGGGGTCACCTCGTCCCCCTCGCGCACGCCGGAATCGATCCGCGCCGTCGCCTCGGGCAGGCGCAGCCGGGCGAAGCGGCCGATCTGGGGGAGGAAGCCGCGGGGCGCGTCCTCGGCATAGATCCGCGCCTCCATCGCCGCGCCGCGGATCGCCAGATCCTGCTGGGCAAGCGGCAGGGGGTCGCCGGCGGCCACGCGCAGCTGCCATTCCACCAGGTCGAGGCCGGTGATCGCCTCGGTCACCGGGTGCTCGACCTGCAGACGAGTGTTCATTTCCATGAACCAGATCCGGTCGGCGCGCAGCCCGTCCGAGGCGTCGGCGATGAACTCGACGGTGCCGGCGCCGCGATAGTCCACGGCGCGGGCGGCGCGCACCGCGGCGGCGCCGATCTCGGCCCGGGTCTCCTCGGTCATGCCGGGGGCGGGCGCCTCCTCGATCACCTTCTGGTGGCGGCGCTGGAGCGAGCAGTCCCGCTCGAACAGGTGCACCGCGTTCCCGTGGGAATCGCCGAAGACCTGCACCTCGATATGGCGGGGGTGGGTGACGTATTTCTCGATCAGCACGGCCGCATCGCCGAAGGCCGAGGCGCCCTCGCGCTGCGCGCCCTGCAGCGCTTCGGCAAAGTCCTCGGCCCGCTCGACCCGGCGCATGCCCTTGCCGCCGCCCCCCGCGCGGGCCTTGATCAGGACCGGAAACCCGATCTCCGCGGCGCGCTCGGCGAGGAAGGCGGGCTCCTGTTCGGCCCCGTGATAGCCGGGGACGACCGGGACGCCGGCCTTTTCCATCAGCGCCTTGGCGGCGTCCTTCAGGCCCATGGCGCGGATCGAGTCGGCCGAGGGGCCGATGAAGACCAGCCCCGCGGCCGCCACCGCCTCGGCGAAGTCGGGGTTCTCGGACAGGAAGCCGTAGCCGGGGTGGATCGCCTGGGCGCCCGTGGCTTTCGCGGCCGCCAGGATCCGCTCGCCGCGCAGGTAGCTTTCGCCGACGGGGGCGGGGCCGATGCGCACGGCCTCGTCCGCCTCGGCCACGTGCATCGCCTGCGCGTCGGCGTCCGAGAACACGGCCACGGTGCGAACGCCCATGCGGCGGGCGGTGCGGATCACCCGGACGGCGATCTCGCCGCGGTTGGCGATCAGGATCTTTGCGAACATGGCCCGTCCTCCCGGTGGCGAGGCCGTCTCCCGCGGCCGGGATCCGTTGTCGCCGGGCGGGGGACGCGGCGCAAGGGCGGCGCGGCGGGTCTCAGGCCTCTTCCGGCTCCCACGGCGCGATCAGTTCGGGGTCGTCGTCCTTCACGCCGTTCACGCGGGGGTGGACGGTGTGGTGGGCCCAGAAGCCCTCGGGCGCGGGCCTCATCAGGGTGGCGGCGCCGCGGCCGGCCTCGCCCAGCCACAGCGGGGCGTCGTCGGGGGCGATCACCACCGGCTCGCGGTGGTGGAGGCTCTCGAGGTCCGGGCCCGCCCCGGCGGTGACGATGGCGCAGGCGGCGAGGCGCTGGCCGTCCTCAGGGTTCTTCCAGGTCTGCCAGACGCCCGCAAAGGCGAAGAGCGAACCCTCGGGAGGGCCGGCGGCGGGGCGGATCCAGTGGGGCTGACGGCGCTCGCCAAGTTTCGTCCACTCGTAGAACCCATCGGCGGGGATCAGGCAGCGCCGCTCCCGGCAGGCCTCGCGGAAGGCGGGTTTCTCGGCGATCGTCTCCGAGCGGGCGTTGATCAGCAGCGGCCCGCCGGTCGGGCTCTTGTACCAGCGCGGAACAAACCCCCAGCGCAGCGGCGCCAGCAGGCGTTTGCCCTCGTGGCTGAGCACCACGGGGATGTCGGTGGTGGGGCAGACGTTCCAGCGCGGCCCGAGGTTGCCAAGCCGCTCGGCCAGCCGGGGCGAGGGCTGGGCCGAGAAGGTCGTCAGGACCGAGTCCTGCGGCGTGGTCAGGGCGAAGCGTCCGCACATCGCCCGGACATAGCGCGCCCCGTCCCGCCCGAAAAGCGCGACCGACGCGCCAGGGGGCGGCGCCCACCGGCGCGCCCTCCGAAACGCGCCGCGAGCGGACCCTCGGCGCCGGCGCCAGGCCCGTCGCGGCGCTTCCTCAGGCGGCGGCCAGGCGCTCCCGCCCATGAGGGGCGTCCCAGTCCAGCTCGGGGCCCAGCGGCACGATGCGGTGGGGGTTAATCGACTCGTGGCTGTAGTGGTAGTGGCGCTTGATATGGGCGAAATCGGTGGTCGAGCGCGCCTCCGGCCGCTGGTAGAGCTCTCGCGCATAGCCCCACAGCGCCGGCATGTCGCACAGCCGGCGGATGTTGCACTTGAAGTGCCCGAAATAGACCGCATCGAAGCGCGCCAGCGTGGTGTAGAGGCGCCAGTCCGCCTCGGTGATCCGCTCGCCCATCAGGTATCGCGACGACGACAGCCGGTCTTCCAGCCAGTCCAGCGTCTCGAACAGGGGGACCACCGCCGCCTCATAGGCCTTCTGGGTGGTGGCGAACCCGGACTTGTAGACGCCGTTGTTCAGCGTGTCGTAGATGCGCGCATTGACCGGCTCGATCGCCTCGCGCAGGTCCTCGGGCCACAGGCGAGGGCCCTCGCCCGAGACTCCGTCAAAAGCCTGGTCGAACATGCGGATGATCTCGGCGCTCTCGTTCGAGACGATGGTCTCACGCTGCTTGTCCCACAGCACCGGGACGGTGACGCGCGTGGTCGCCTTCGGCTCGGCCGCCACATAGATCTCGCGCAGGAAGCGTTTGCCCATCAGCCGGTCGCCGGTGGCGCCGGGGAAGCTGTCGTCGAAGGTCCAGCCATCCTCGAGCATGTCGGGATGCACCACCGAGACGTCGATATGGTCCGCCAGCCCCTTCGCCTCGCGCGCCACCAGCGCGCGATGCGCCCAGGGGCAGGCCAGCGAGACATAGAGGTGATAGCGCCCGCTCTCGGCTTTGAAGCCGCCCTCTCCCGAGGGGCCGGGGGCGCCGTCGGCGGTGACCCAGTTGCGGAAGCTCGACTCGGATCGCTTGAAGGCGCCGTCGTCGCCGGTCAGCTTGCCCGTCGTCCACTCGCCCTCGACCAGCTGTCCCATGCGCCTCGCCTCCCGTGATCGTTTCCTGATCCAAAGCTAGGCTGCGCGAGGGAGGGCGACCACCCCCATATCGTAAACGCTGCGTGGCGCGGATGGCGACGCCGGGGGCCTCAGCCCGGGGCGCGGGCCAGGGCGGCGAGGCGGCGGGCGGGGTCGTAGTCGGGGTCGCCGAAGGCCACGATGCGGGCCAGCATCAGCTCGCGCCGCATCGCCTCGGTCGCGGGGTCGACCAGCGTCTCGACCAGCGCGGCGCGCAGGCGGGCGCGGACGCCGGTCTCGGTCAGGGCCGAGGTCACGAAGGGCGGCGCGGGCGCCGGATCGGACCAGCCGATGGCGGTCAGCTCGGCCGCCGCAGGTTCATGCGCCCGGGCCAGCGCCCAGCTGAGCGCGTCGACGGCCGCGCCCTGCGCCCGGCCCTCGGCCAGCGCCACCAGCGCCGCGCGCGGATCGGGACAGACCACCAGCTCCCCCACCGCCGCCCGGCCCAGCGCGTCGACCAGCGCCGGCTCCCCGCTCAGACTGTCGGCGGCGACCGCGAAGGGCGCTCCGGAAAGCGCGGCGAGCCCGGCGGCTCCGCCCCGCCGCGCCTGGTCCCGCGGCGCCAGAAACACCGTCGCCACGCGCCCGGCGCCGCAGCCTTCGGCCTCGTAGACCGGCGCGCAGATCAGCCGCGTGGCGACCGCGGCCCCGGCCACGTGGGCATGGGCGTCGACCTGGGCGAACAGCAGCGAGGGATCCGACCACAGCTCGGCGGCGGGGCGGGCGCGATCGAGCGCCTCGGGCGGCTCGATTCCCGCCCTGGCCAGGTGCTGGGACATGGCCGCCCACAACCCGTCGGTCGCGTCGCGGATCTCGGGCCAGTCGTAGAGCGGCAGCGCCGCGGGTCCGCTCATGGCAGGCGCCGCGCCAGGCGTTGGCGGACCTTGAGGACCCCGGTCGCGGGGCGAGCTCGCCGCCCCGTTCCCGGATGCAGGATGGATCGCGTCACGCTGGTCCCGCTCCGTGAAAGGGGCCCGGCAAGGCCCCGTCGTCGTTTCGAATTCTACCTGAGAAACGCTAGCGGAATAAGGCCCGGCGCGACAAGCCGTGACGGGCGGGCGCCACCAGGTCTGTCGAGTCGGTCCCGCCTGCCGCGCTCATCCGGGGATCATCGCGCGCAGGGTCTCCAGCCGGTCGGCCTCCTCGATCGGCTTGTCCCAGCGGATCCGCTTGATCCGCGGGAAGCGCATCGCCAGGCCCGAGCGGTGGCGGGCCGAGGCCTGCAGCGCGTCGAAGGCGACCTCCAGCACCAGGCCGGGCTTCACCGCGCGAACCGGGCCGAAGCGCTCGGTCATGTTGGCGCGGACCCAGCGATCGAGCTCCACCAGCTCCTCGTCCGTGAACCCCGAATAGGCCTTGCCGACGGGGGCGAGGCGGGGGCCCTCCTCGGTCTCCTCCCACGCGCCGAAGGTGTAGTCGGAGTAGTAGGAGGACCGCCGCCCATGCCCGCGCTGGGCATACATCAGCACGCAATCGGCGGTCAGCGGGTCGCGCTTCCACTTCCACCAGGGCCCGACGGGGCGCCCGCCGGTGTAGGGCGCGTCGCGACGCTTGAGCATCAGCCCCTCCTCGCCCTCGTCGCGCTGGGCGGCGCGAAGGGCGGCCAGAGTGGGCCAGTCGGAGAAGCGGATCTCGGGCGAAAGGTCGAGGCGCCGGGCGTCGTGGGCGGCGGCCCATTCGGCCAGACGGGCGCGGCGGGCGTCGTAGGGCAGCGGGCGCAGGTCGCGCGTCCCGTCGTGCAGCAGGTCGTAGGCGCGGATATGGGCCGGAAGCTCGGCCAGCATCTTCGCGGTGACCTTCTTGCGGCCCAGCCGGGTCTGCAGGTCGGCGAAGGGGCGGACCTGGCCGTCGACGACGACCAGCAGCTCGCCGTCCACGCAGCCGCGCCAGGTCATCGCGTCCAGCAGGTCGGGGAAGGCGGGGCCCAGGTCCTCGCCGGTGCGCGAATACAGACGCCGCCCGGTCTCGGTCGCCACGGCCTGCACGCGGATGCCGTCCCATTTGGTCTCGGCGGCGTAGTCCGCGGGGGTCAGCGCGGCCAGACGGTCGTCCTCGATCGGGTTGGCCAGCATCATCGGGCGGAAGGCGAGCGAGAGGTCCGCGTCGGGCTCGGGCCCGCCTTCCAGCCAGCGGAACAGGTCCGCGTAGGGGGCCTCGAGGACGAACCACAGCTCCTCGATCCGCTCCAGCGGGCGGCCGAAGCCCTCGGCCAGCGCGGTGCGCGCGAGGCGGGCGGAGACGCCGACGCGCATCCCCCCCGTGCAGAGCTTGATCAGCGCAAAGCGGGCGGAGGCGTCGAGCCGGTCGAACAGGGTCGAAAGCACGCCCGGCCGGTCCGAGCGGGTGGCCGACTGGAGCGTGCGGACCACCTCGTCGAGGCCGGGGGCGGGGCCCGGCGGGGTCGCGGGCTCGGGCCAGATCAGGGCTGTGGTCTCGGCCAGGTCGCCGACGAAATCGTAGGACAGGCGGAACAGCACCGGGTCGACCCGCGCCTCGGCCACGCCCCGGATCACCGAGGCGGTGAGGTTGGGAAGTTCCAGCCCCCCGGCCAGCGCCGCCAGCGCCCAGCCGCGGTCCGGGTCCGGCGTGTCGTGGAAATAATCCTTCAGCAGCTGAAGCTTGGCGGTTCGGCGCGGGGTGTGGACCAGCGCCTCCAAAAGGTGGGCGAAGGGCTGCATCTACATCGCCTCCTCCTCGCCGCGGCCGGCGAGGGCGAGGGGGCGGGCGTCGATCCCCCGCTCGCCGCACCAGTGGCACAGCGCCTCCTCGGCGCCATGGGTGACCCAGACGGTTTCGGCCCCGGTCTCGAGGAGGGTGGCGGTCAGCTCGTCCCAGTCGGCGTGGTCCGAGACGACGAGCGGCAGCTCGACGCCGCGCTGCTTGGCGCGCTGGCGGACCCGCATCCAGCCCGAGGCCGCGCAGATCACCGGGTCTGGCAGGCGGCGCGCCCAGCGGTCGTTGAGGGCGCCGGGCGGAGCGAGCACGATCTCGCCCATCAGGGCCTTGCCCTGGGAGGCGACCTGCTCCAGCGGGCCGAGCGGGACGCCGTGGCGTTCGTAGACAGTGCACAGGCCGACGAGGGCGCCGTGCAGGTAGATCGGTCGGTCCCAGCCGGCGGCGCGCAGTTCGGCGATCAGGCGCTGAGCCTTTCCAAGGGCATAGGCGCCGATGGCGTGGCAGCGTTGCGGATGGGCGGCGACCGAGGCCAGCAGGCGCGCGATCTCTCCGGTCACGGGCGGGTGGCGGAAGACGGGCAGGCCGAAGGTCGCCTCGGTGACGAACAGGTCGCAGGGCACGGGTTCGAACGGGGCGCAGGTGGGATCGGGCGCGCGCTTGTAGTCGCCCGAGACGACGGCCCGGCGGCCATGCGCCTCGATCACAACCTGGGCGGACCCGAGGACGTGGCCGGCCGGGACCAGGCGGATGGTGGCGTCGTTGAGGCGCAGGGTCTCGCCGGGCGCGAGGGCCTGGGTGCGGGCGAAGGCGTCGCGGCCGTAGCGGGCGGCGGCGATGGCCACAGTCTGCGGTGTGGCCAGCAGGACGCGGGAGCCGGGGCGGCAGTGGTCGCCATGGCCATGGGTGACGACCGCGCGGGCGACCGGGCGGTGAGGGTCGATGTAGACCCCGGCCGGAGGGCAGAAGAGCCCCTCCGGGCGAAGTTCAAGCAGGTCTGTCGCGGCGCGCATGGCGGGAAACTGGCGCGGCGAGGGGCGTTCGGCAAGTCGCGGCCGTCGCGCGCGCGTCCGCCGCCGGCCGACCCGGCGACCCTCCCGCCCACCCACCCCGGGTCGCCGGGTCGGCCGGCGGCTCGCGTGGCGCGTGTCCGGGGGGCGCTGGAGGGAGGGACCGGTCGAGCATGGCGGCTGGCGAAGTCGCACGTCGTTCAACCGGGGACCTTGGTCTTGTTTCCGGCCACGCCCATCTGCTCGCAGCATTGGTCGGACGCAGCGAAGCGCGATGCGCAACTTGGCCGGCTGCCTGCGCCTTAGGCCGCTCGCACTAGCGCTCTTGCGCCGCTGAGGGCTGCTGGAGGTTGCCTGCGGCTATTGAACGATGAACTCCGCATGCAGGGCGCCAGCGGCCTTCACTGTCTTGAGGATCTCCATGAGGTCTCTTGGGGTCACGCCCAGCGCATTGAGTCCCTCGACCAGCTGGGAGAGGGTGACCTCGTTGCCCACCACGGCCAGCGGAGTGCCGGGATCCTCGTCGATGGCGGCGTCCGTGCGGGGCACGACGATGGTCTCTGCGCCGCGCGGGGCGAAGGGGTTGGGCTGAGAGACGATCGGGGTCTCGCGGATGCGCAGGGTCAGGTTGCCCTGGCTGATCGCCACGCGGCTGACGCGGACGTCATCGCCCAGCACGATCGTGCCCGAACGCTGGTCGACCACGACGCGGGCGCGACGGGCCGGCGCGACCTCGAGGTTCTCCAGCGCCGACATCAGCTGGGCAGGCGGCATTCCGGCGCGGGGCAGATCCAGTTGCACCGTCCCGGCATCCGTCATCCGCGCGATGGGGCGCCCGGCGGCCTCGTTGATGCGACCGGCGATGCGGGCGGCCGTGGTAAAGTCCGGCTCGCGCAGGGCCAGCCGGATGGTGCGCAGGGAGTCGAAGGAGAACTCGATCTCCCGCTCGACCCGGGCGCCGTTGGGGATCACGCCGGCGGTCGGCACGCCCTGGGTGATCGTCTCGGCCTGGCCTTGCACGGTGACGCCTCCGGCGAGAACCGAACCCTGGGCGACGGCGTAGATCTCGCCGTCCGCTGCGTTCAGCGGGGTCATGATCAGGGTGCCGCCCTGCAGGCTGTCGGCGTCGCCGATGGCCGAGACAGTAACGTCGATCTGACTGCCGGCCCGGGCGAAGGCCGGCAGCACGCCGGTCACCAACACCGCGGCCACGTTGTTGGGACGAAACTGCTCGCCGGTGATGTTGACGCCGAGGCGCTCCAGCAAGTTGGTCAGCGCGTCCTCTGTGAAGGGGGCGTTTCTCAGGCCGTCGCCGGTGCCGTTGAGGCCAACGACCAGGCCGTAGCCGACCAGGTCGTTGCCGCGGACGCCGTCGAATTCGACCAGGTCCTTGAGGCGAACGCGCAAAGCGTCGGGCGCCGCCTCCATCACGCCCATGGCCAACGGTCCGCCGCCGGCGCCGGCGCCTAGGCGCGCATACTCGTTGTCCGAGCCGGGCCCGCCGTCCGCCTTTGCGGGCGCCCCCGCAAGCAAGATGACAAGGCAGACCAGGAGGCCAAGCGCGATCAGGGCGCGCCATCCCTCGAACTGAGGCCATCTGCTTGCCACCGCCGCTTGCGTCGTCGCTTTCTGCGTCGTCGCTCGAATCATCATGCTGCGTGTCCGTTCGTCCGTGCGTGGGGCTTCACCTCAGGAAGTCGGTCAGATTCAGGCGCGAGAGGCGTGAGGTGATCAGGAAGATCCGTTCCAGCTGTTGTTCGATCGCCTGAAATTCGGCAGCCGCGTCATAGGGATCCTTCGACGTGGCGGCGTTCCATGCAAGATCCAGCGCGTCGCGTCGCGCCGAGATGCGCACCGAAGCGTCCTCGAGCGCCTGTTCCGAAAGGCCAAGCATGGCGCGGGACTGCACCAGCGACTCGCGCGCCGACATTGTGGTTGCGGCGGCCGCCTCGAACAGTGTGCCCTGGGCGCCTGCGGGGCCGGCGTAGGCGGAATCAGCCGTTGCCGCAGCCAGGGCAAGACCGCGCAGAAGCTCGCGCACCTCCGGATCGTCGGCGCGGCGGGAGATCTCGAGGGAGTCGCCAGAATCTATGCCGGCCCGCGGCGCATCTTCGGCTGCGCCGAGGTATCGTGCGTCGAATCCGCCCCCGACGTCAAAGTAGGTTTCGACCTGGGCGATTGCGTCTGCGGCGTCTGCGGCGCCGGCCAGCACCGCGGCCACATCCGCGAGGATCACGTCCGGGTCGTCCAGCGCCGGGCGGTCGACCGCGGCGCCTGAGAACAGGGTGCGCCCGGCGTAGGTGGTATTGAGGTTCTGAACGGCGTTGCGGAACGCGTCTTCGGCGCCCGCCGCATGGAGGCGAGCAGACGTCATGTCGTCGCGAGCCACTGCAGCGGCAAGCTCCGGGCCGAGGCCGTCGGCGAGGTCCTGCAGCCCGCCCATCACCGCCTGGGTCAGGCTCAGGCGTCCCTTCGCCAGTGTGATCGACTCGGTTTCGCGGGCAGCGCGGGCCTGGGACCCTTCGATCGCAAGCAGGCGGCGCGGGTCGCCGCCCGATGCGGCGAACAGGTCCGCCTTCCTGCCGGTGTTCAGTTCGCGTCCAGAACGTTCCAGCGCGACACGCACCTGCCCGGCGTCGCGCTGCAGGCGCAGCGTTGCGGCCAGGTCGGGCAACGGTCCGGTGATCATGCCTTGTCTCCCCAGGGGCAATGGGCCGGGCGGAGGCCCGCGAGCGCGGGCGGCCGGGCGGCGCAGGTCATCTCTCGCATCGTCAGATCTCGAGCAGGCGCCGAAGGAGACTGTCGACGATCTCCAGCACCCGGGCATTTGCGGCGTAGGCCTGCTCGACCAGCAGAAGGTCGGACATCTCGCGGTCGGAATCGACGCCGGTGGAGGCGGCCTCGGCCTCGGCCTTCACGGCGTAGCGGCCGTCGGTGAAAGCAGCCGCCGCGTCGGCGTCGGCGGCGGCGCGGGCGCGCAGGGAGGCGATCGAGTCGACCAGGTCTCCGAAACTGCGCAGGCCGCTGACGCCGGATCCCGCCGGGGTGGCGACTGCCTCGCGCAGCGATTCGAGGTGGGCGCGGGGCAGGGTGTCGAGACCGGCCGGCCCCTCGGCGACCGCGTTGATGCCGTCGCGCATACGCCAGGCCGCGCCGCCCTGCGTTGGGTCTACGGCCATGTTGATCTCGATCCGGGCGGCGAGGCCGACGGTGTCGAGCGGATCGAAGGCGCCACCTTCGTCGGTGAACAGCCCCGGATCGCCGGCGGCGAGCGTCGGGTCGACCGCCGGATCCTGGAAGCGGAGGATCAGGTCCTGGGCGATGGCGTCGAGCTGCGTCTGCGCCTGGGGAGCGGCCACGTCGCGGATGGCGAATTGCGCCCCCAGGGCGCCGCCGTCCAGCGGTCCGTCGCCCGTTCCTGCAGCGATCGGGTTTCCATCCAGGATCAAGGCGTTGAGGCCGCCGGAGGCCAGCGTCATGTCGGCCGTGATCAGGCTCTTGGCGTCGAACTCGAGCAAAGCCGGCCTGCCCTCCAGCAGCGCGGCGCCGCCAGGGGTGTAGATCGCCAGCACGCCGTTTTCCCGCCGGGCGGTGCGCACCGGGATAAGGTCGGCGAGGCGATCGATTTCCTCGCCTCGGGCCTCCTCCAGCGCGGCGGTTGTGTCGCCCGCGACAGTGGCTTGCGCGATGTCCTCGTTCAGCGCGTCGATCCGGGCCAGCGCGTCATTCGCCTGATCGACCATGCGGGTGACCGCGGTCTCGGCGTCCATTCGGGTCGATTGCACATCGCGCGAGGCGCTGATCAGCGCCCGCGCCATGTCATTCGCCGCGGTGACGGCGCCTTGCTGTAGGGAGGGGGCCTCGGGCGTTTCGGCCAGCCGGGCCATGGCATCCTCGAGCGCCACGGCGCGGGAGGAGAGCGAGCCGGCCTGGTCGGCCGAGCCGATCGCGTCGGCCAGCACCGACAGCGGGCTGGCCATAGCCTGGTCGCGCCCGAGGTTGGATTGGGCTGCGCGCCGCTCGAACGTCGCGCGGGGGTCGATGGCGCGCACCACCTCGTGCATTCGCACGCCGCGGCCCTCGCCCGCCGCCGATGCGGACGACACCGTCAGCGACCGCCGCGCGTAGCCTGGCGTGAGGGCGTTGGCCACGTTGTCGGAGATCACTTCCGCCCGCTTGCTCGAGGCGGTGAGGCCGCTGAGGGCGTTGGATAGGGCGACGCCGATGCTCATGGTCGAATCCGGTCACGAAAGGGCGGGGGAGCCGGCCGCGCGCATGGCGCGCGGCCGGCCGGGGCTTATCTCTTGATGTTGGTGGTTTCCTGCAGCATCTCGTCCACGGTCTGGACGACCTTGGCGTTGGACGAGTAGGCGCGCTGCGTCTCGATCAGGCTGGTCAGCTCGGCGGCGATGTCGGTGGTCGACCCCTCCAGCGCGTAGCCGGTGAGGATGCCGGCGGGTCCGGAGCCCGAATCCCAGAGGTAGAAGGCGCCGGACTGCGGCGTGACCGTGAAGCTCTGCCCGTCCTTCACCGCCAGCCCGTCCGGATTGGGCACGTCGACCACCGGGATCTGGAACAGCTTGCGGCTGAGCCCGGTGTCGTAGAGCCCCACCAGGAACCCGTCGGCGTCGACCTCGATCGAAGTCAGGATGCCGGCCCGGTTGCCGTTTTTGGTGATCGAGGAGGGCGCGAACTCCGCCGACAACTGCGTCAGCGAGGAGTTGCTGCCGTAGGGGCCCATCTGGATCTCCATCGGGCCGCCATCGACGTTGATCGTGGCGAGGCCCGAAGCGACATCGTAGCTGCCGCCGGAATTCACCACGATGGTTTCGAGCGCGCCCCCGAGGCCCCGCGTGTCATTGAAGGTCAGCGTGAACGAGGCGATCGGGTTCGAAGCCGCCGCGGTGGCGCTGTCGATAAGCTCCATTGTCCATTCGTTCGAGGCGCCCGCGGCAGGCACCGTCGGGGTGAAGGTGGCGGTCAGCGTCTCGGACGCGCCGAAGTTGTCGAAATATTCGATCGGCACCGACAGCGGATCGCCAGAGGCGCCGGCGCGCGTGTCCTCTGCCGAGAGGTTGATCCCGAACTCCATGAAGGTGGTCGGCGAGGCCACGAACCGCGAGGCGGCGACCGATACCGGCTCCAGCCCAGTGGTCGAGTCGCGCAGCTGGCTGATCGGCTCCTCGTTCTGATCCAGCGGCCAGCCCAGCAGCGCAAAGCCTGACGAGGAAATCAGTTTGCCGTCCTGGTTGGGCGTAAAGGAATCGGTCGGCTTCAGCCGCAGCTCGGGCGAGGCCGAGTCGATGTCGTCTTCCGGCGTCACCGGCAGCATGCCGCGTCCGACCACGGCGAGGTCGAGCGAATTCTCGGTCGAGACGATCGAGCCTTCGGCCGAGATCGCGCGCGTGGTGGTCGAGGTGACGCCGCCGGCGGAGTACTTGCCGGTGCCCGAAGACACGACCAGCGAGGAGAACTCGGTCTGCGCGCGCTTGTAGCCGTAAGTGCCTGCGTTCGCGATGTTGTCCGAGATCGCCGCCAGGCGCGAGGCGTTCACGTTCAGGCCTGCGACGGAGGCGTTGAGCGAGGAGGAGATCGTCATCGTCTGTCCTTCTGGGCGGACGTCCGGCAAGGCCGGCGCCACATTCTGCGGTCGTGGTCCACGGTCGGGCCGGGCGCGGGCCCGGAGCCTCCCGCCGGGGAGCCGCGGGTCTGCGCGGTCTCCGGGCCGGGTCGCCGAGGTCGAAAATGGGCAGGCCAGGTTTCCGGGAAGTGAATCCGGCAGGGCAGGATCCATGGCATTCTAACGACCATCCTTCCGGAGCCGTGGGCGAGGACGCCTGCCGCGCCTGCACGCCGCCCGCCCCCTGGTCGCCAGAACGCCCAGGGGGGCAGGCGTGACGAGGCGCCCGGGACTCCGAAGCGCCCCGAGGCGACGCCTTGCGACGCGGGCGTCAGGTCAAGGCGCCGAGATGGGTCTCGATCGCGGCGCGCATGTCGGCCACCGAGAACGGCTTGGCCACGAAATGGTCCACCGTGCCCTCCACCGCCTGGTCGCGATAGGCGTCGGACGTGGCCAGGAACACCGGGATCGACTTGAAGACCGGGTGCTCCTTGATCTTGCGAGCCAACTCCACGCCCGAAAGGCCGGGCATGTTGAGGTCCGAGATCACGACGTCGAATTTCTTGGCCATCATGGCCTCCAGCGCCTGGTCGCCGGCCGCGGCGAGCGTCACATCGACGACGCCGAGGCGCTTGAGACACTGGCGGGCGAGGCCGCGCATGGTCTGCTGGTCGTCCACGACCAGCACCTTCAGAGACTTGGCTGCGGGCATTCGGGCTCTCCTCAGCTTCCGAGGGCGGCGCGCCGGGACGGCGCGGTACGGGCAAAATCGGTGATACGGGCGGCGAGTCGGTCGAGGTCGTGCTCTTCCTCGACCGCGCCAAGTTCTCGGGCGGCGCGTGGCATGCCGTAGACGACGCAGGTTCGCTCCGACTGGCCCAGCGTGGCGGCGCCGGCGCCGCGCATCGCGCGCAGCCCGGCGGCGCCGTCGCGGCCCATGCCGGTCAGGATCACCCCTACCGCGGCGGGCCCCGCGGCGCGGGAGACCGAGCCGAACAGCACATCCACCGAGGGGCAGTGGCCCGAAACCGTCTCCGAGCTGCCGAGCCGTGTGGTCAGGCGGCCGGCGGTCGCCTGGATCTCCATGTGTCGGGCGCCGGGGGCGATGCGGACCATGCCGGGACGCAAGGCCTCGCCGTCGCGGGCCTCGGCCACGTCTCGCCCGAACTTGTCGCAGAGGCGGCGGGCGAAACGGGCGGTGTAGCCCTCGGGCATGTGCTGCGTGATCACGACCGGAGGCAGATCCGGAGGCAGGCCTTCGAGCAGCTCCGCGATCGCGCCCACCCCGCCGGTCGAGGATCCGATGGCGATCAGGGCCCGTTTCCAGCCGCCTCCCGCGCCGGTTTCCAGCGGCGACGACGCGGCGACCTGATTCAGCGGGGCATCCGGAAGGGGTGGGGACGTCTCCACCGGCGGCGCAGCGGCGCGCGGTGGCGGATTGGGCGGCTGCATCGGCACGGCCGGCCTGCGCGCTGCGCCGGCGGGCTGCGCCTGCCGTAACGGAGGTGGCCGCTGCGGCGCCGCGCGGCGAACCTGGGCGCGCGCGGCCATGCGCACCTTCTCGCGCAACTCCTGGCCGAATGCGCCCATCGGGTCGGGGCCATTGGGCTTACGCACCACATCGACCGCCCCGATCGAGAGCGCCGCCAGGGTCGCATCGGCGCCCGCGGCGGTCAGCGAGGAGACCATGACCACTGGCGTCGGACGGAGTGTCATGATTTTCTCCAGAAATTCCAGGCCGTTCATCCCTGGCATTTCGACATCGAGGGTCACCACGTCCGGGTCGGTCTCCTTGATCAGGCGGCGGCCCTCGGCAACGTTGCCGGCGAGGCCGACCGTCTCGACGTCGCCCTCGGCTTCCAATGCAGCCTTGATGATGCCGCGCATCAGGCGGCTGTCGTCGACGATGACCGCGCGCACTCGAGCGCCGGGGGCGCGGGTCGGCGGGGTTCCGGCGCCCGGGGCGGGCATCAGAACAGCTCCACGCCGCCGGCGGCGGGCGCTTTCGTCGCCTGCTGGGCCAGCTGCGACTCGGTCCGGCGCATGACGCGGGACTCGGAGGCCGGGAGCCGCAGGACCGATGCCCGACCGTTCGCCGGGAAGAAGTAGACCCGGCGCGCCCGCTCTCCTCCGCAGTCGGAGGCGGCTAGCCGGATCCCCTCCATCCGCAGATAGTCCTTGACGAACTGGGCGTTGCGGACGCCGACCGTGTCCTTCGAACTGACGTCGATGACGTTGGCGCCGCCGAAGACCTTCGCCTCCATCCGGTCCTTGCGGCCGCCGCGCTTGAGGATGTCGTTGATCAGAACCTCCATCGCGTGGACCCCGTAGCGAGCCGAGCGGGCGCCGTCTGTGCGATCCTCGCCGGGCAGAAGAAAGTGGTTCAGGCCGCCGATCCCCTTGTCGACGTCACGGATGCAGGCGGCGACGCACGAGCCGAGGAGCGTCGTGACCGCGGTCTCGGGCTGGTCGGTCACCGCATGGTGGCCGGGCAGGACCGAGATCGCCTGCGCCCCGATCTTGGGATCGAAGTAGGGGGCGGCGACGCGCCCGCTCGACGCGCTCATTTCCGCCTCCGGTAGATGGTTCGGCCCTCGGAGCGCAGCAGCGGATGCTCGCCCAGCAGGGATTCCGAATGGCCGAGGTAGAGGACGCCGTCGTCGGTCAGGGCCTCCGCATAGCGGCGCACGAGTCCGGCCTTGGTCTCGGCGTCGAAATAGATCAGCACGTTTCGGCAGAAGATCGCGTCGAACGGGCCGCGGAAGGGCCAGGGGTGCAGCAGGTTGAGCTTGCGAAAGGCGATCATCGACTTGACCTGGCTGGAGAACTCCACCCGGTCGCCGTTGCGCGCCAGGGCGCCCGAGCGAAGCTCGGCCGGGATGTCGGCGGCCCGAGCTTCGGGGTAGACGCCGGCCTTGCCGGTGGCCAGCACGTTGGTGTCCAGATCGGTCGCCAGGATCCGGAAGTCGACGCTGGCCAGCGAGCGGGCCGCAGCGCGCGCGGTCATGGCGATCGAGTAGGGCTCCTCCCCCGTCGAGCAGCCGGCCGACCAGACGCGCAGTCGGGTTTTGCCGCCTTTGGCCAGCGGCTCGAGCACCTGCTCGCGCAGATGGGTGAAGTGGTGCCCCTCGCGGAAGAACGAGGTCAGGTTGGTGGTCACGGCGTTGGTGAACTGCACCATCTCGGCCTTGCCCTCGGGCCGCTCGATCAGGTCCATGTAGGCCCCGAAAGCGGTCAACCCGGTTGCGCGAAGGCGGCGCGACAGGCGCGTGTAGACCATCTGCCGCTTGTGATCCTTCAGCACGATGCCCGCGATCTCGAACACCTTTGCGGTGATGCGGGTGAACTCGGCGTCCGACATCACGAACTCGCCGCCGTAGGCGGCCGACTCGCCGCCTCGGTCGGCGGCGGCGGCCGGCGGCGGGTCGGAGCGCGGCGAGGCCGCTGACCCAGGCTGGAGGGCTCGGTTCATCTGCTCAGAACTCCGACCAGTCCTGGTCGTCGTCGGCTGTCGACGCGGGCGCCGGCGCCGGACGCACGGCCGGGTTCGTCTCAGGCCGCGGCGCGGTGGGGCGGGCGGCGGCGGGCGCGGGTCGCGCTGGGGCGGCCGCGCGCTCGGCGGGGCGCTGAGCTGCAGGGCTCGCAGTCTTCGCGGCCGCAGGCTTCAGAACCGCCGGCTTCGAAGATGCGGGCTTTGCAGCGACAGGCTTTGCAGCGACAGGCTTTGAAGCGGCGGGCGGCGCGGCCGGGGGCCGGGTGGCCACGCCGGTCGGCCGTGCGGCAGGGCGGGACGCAGGGACGGTGGCCTGCCGGTTCGAACCGCCGCCGCTGGCGGCCCGGGCCGGCGCTTCGGCCGAGGCCGAGACCGCTGCGCCGACCGCGCGCGCCGACTGCTTGACGCCGGTCTCGAAGAAGCCCACCCGCTCGATCAGCCAGCGCGCCTCGTTCTGAAGCCGCCGCGCCGCGGCGGCGCTCTGTTCTGCCATGGCGGAGTTGCGCTGGGTGGCGTCGTCCATGTGGCTGACCGCCTGGGAGGTCTCCTGCACGCCGGCGCTCTGCTCCCGCACGGCCGAGGAGATGTCCTCGATCGTGGCGGCGGTGCGGGCGATGCCCTCAGCGATCTCCTCGAGCGCGTCGCCGGTGGACTGCACCAGTCGCACCCCCTCGCCGACATGGCTGGACGAGGCCTCGATCAGCGTCGAGATGTCCTTGGCCGCCTGGCTGGAGCGCTGGGCGAGGGTCCGGACCTCGGCCGCGACGACGGCGAAGCCCTTGCCCGCCTCGCCCGCCCGGGCCGCCTCCACGGCCGCGTTCAGCGCCAACAGGTTGGTCTGGAACGCGATCGAGTCGATCACCGAGATGATGTCCGAGATCTTGGCCGAGCTGTCCTCGATCCGACCCATGGCCGAGACCGCGTTCGACATGACCCCGCGCCCGGCTTCGGCGCGCGAGGCCGCGTCGCGGGCCAGCGTCTCGGCCGAGTCGGCGTTGTCGGCGGTGGTCCTCACGTTGGCGGCCATCTCCTCCATGGTCGCCGCCGTCTGCTCCAGCGAGGAGGCCTGCGACTCGGTTCGAGAGCTGAGGTCGGAGGCGTCGGTCGAGATCGTGTCGGCGGTCTCGCGCATCCCGTCCGCGGATTTGGCGATGTCGGCGATGGTCTCCGCCAGTCGGGCGACGGCCTGATTCAGGTTCGTCGCGGCCTCGCCGAAGCGGCCGTCATGCGTCTCGGTCATGCGGTGGGCGAGGCGGCCAGAGGCCAGCGCCTCGACCATGCCTTCGAGTTCGGCGAAGAAGCCGCCCGACAGGTCGCCCATCTTGTTGATCGAGCGGGCCACGAGCCGCGCGAAGCGGTCCTGGGAGTCCTCGTCCAGCTTCTTGGTGAAATCGCCCTTGGCCACCGCCTCGAGCACTTCGTTCACCTGCCGCTCGACCGTCACGGCCGAGGAGCGGTCGCGCCAGGTGACGGCGCGCCCCAGCAGGTCGCCGGCGTCGTCGCGCATCTCGACGATCACCAGGCCGTAGAGCTTGTCGCCGAACTGCAGAAGCGGCGCGCCGCGGCGGTCGGTCTTGAGGAACACCGAGGCATCCTCGGTGAGCATCCGCGCCTCCAGCCCCACGATCGAGCTCGCCCCCGAGGCCGCTCCGGGCATGGCGCCGCGGATCTCGCGGAACCCCTCCTCCATCGCCGCGTTGGCGAAGACCACGCGCTGCTCGGTGTCGAGGATCATCACCATCTCGCTGGACGCCGACAGGGCGGTGGCGATCCGCCGCGAGGCGACGGAGGCGTGGTGGATCTCCGACAGGGCGCGGGCGAGGTCGCCAAGTTCGTCGGCGCGCGTCGAGCCCGGCACGTCGACGGCGCGGCCGGCCAGCAGGTCGCCGACCGCCTTGGTCATCCGCTGCACCGGCGCGGCGAAGCTGCGCGCCACCAGCCAGCCCAGTCCCAGAGCGACAAGCAGGGCCGGCAGCGAAGCCAACGCCGACACCTGCATCTGCCCGAGCCGCTGTGCGGCGATGATGCTGGTCGGCTCCTCGGAAACGGCAATCCAGTTGAGGCCGGAGACCTCGATCGGGCGCTGGCTGATGATCGCCTCGTCACCAAGCACGCCGACGGCTTCCACCGCGCCTTCGAAGGCGCCGGCGGGCAGCGAGACGCGGGTCACGAGGGTGTCGCTGCCCGCCGTCTTGGGAAGGTCCGAGCGCAGCACGCCGTCGCGACCGGCCACGTAGAGCGTCGTATCGGCGCCAAGATGCACCGTGGACAGGATGTAGGCGAGCTCGGTCTCCGGCAGCAGCAGGGCCAGGACACCCAGGATCCGGCCGTCAGGCGAGACCGCCGGGGTCGCCGCGAAGGCCGCCGGGGCGCCGCCGCTGGGCGCGTAGGAAGAAAAATCGACGAAGGCCGTCTCGCCGGGCTTCAGGGCGCGCGCCTGGCGGAACGCCTCGGCCAGGCCCGAGTCGCTCAGCGAGCCGGTCAGCAGGTTCTCGCCGAAGTCGCTCTCCTTGGCGACGCTGTAGACCACCTCGCCCTCGGGCGAGATCAGGAACAGGTCTCGGTAGCCGCGCTCCTTCTGGAAGCCGCGATAGGTGCGGTGGTGGCGGGAGTGGGCGTCCGACCAGTCGGAACCGTCGCCGGCATCGTCCAGCTCCGCCCGTCGCCCCGAGGGCAGCGAGGACTCTGCGCTGTAGAGACGGACCGCCGCGGCGCTGTCGGCGGCCCAGGGGTTGAGGAAGTCCTCGAAGTCGTCGGTGCCGAGCTCCGACTGGCGAACGAAGGCAAGGTCGTTCTCGACCTCGGCGAGGTAGGCTTCGATGCGGTCGGCGGCCAGTTGGGCGCCGTCCATCACCCCGCGGCTCGCCTCGGCGCGCAGGTCGCTGTCGGATCGGACCAGACCCACCGCTCCGACGGCCAGCCCGGTTATCAGCGCGGCCCCGCCGGCCGCGAGGGTCAGCTTGATCCCGATCGACAGGCCGCTGCGGGCCCGCGTATTCTGGCTGGTGCTCATTCGGCTCTCCGTTCGCCGAGGCGCGTCTGTTTCACGGCCTGTCTTCTCGCCGCTTCGTGCGGCGCACGTTTCCCGTCCGTCCGGCGCGCACGCCGGCGGGTGTTGCATGAGCGCGAGCCCGGCGCGGGGGCCGAGCCGAGCCGGGTCAGACGATCCCGCGCACCGCGCCGAACAGCGACTTCAGATCCAGAAGCGCGACCATCCCCGATTCCGCGTTCACCAGGCCGTTGATCGCGGACTGGTCGAGGTCCGCCTCAGAGGGCGGAACCGGGCGAATGTCGTCGGAGGCCACGCTGATGATGTCGCTGACCGCGTCGACCAGCACGCCCACCGTCTGGTCGCCGATCCAGACGATGACCACGACATGGGTCTCGGTCGCCTCGGTCAGCGGGCCGCCGAAACGGGCGCGCAAATCGTGGACCGGCACGATGGTGCCGCGCAGGTTCAGGACGCCGCGCATGTAGTGCGGCTGATTGGGAAGGGCGGTCGTCGGGGTCCACTGCTTGATCTCGCGCACCAGCACGATGTCGACGCCGTAGGCGCGGTCGCCCACCAGGAAGGTCACGTACTGTTTCAGGCGCCCGCCGGCGGCCGGAGACTCCTCCGGCGAAGGGGCGGCGAGCTGGCCGGCAAGACCGGAAGCGGCGGGCTGGCTCTGCAAAACGTCGGTCAATGGATCATCTCCTGCATCGGGGCCCGCGCGAGCCCGCCCATGGACACCAGCGACGGCACGTCGAGGATCAACGCCACACGTCCGTCGCCAAGGATCGTGGCGCCTGAGACGCCCTCGACCCGCTGGAAGTTCGCCTCGAGGCTCTTGAGCACCACCTGCCGCTGGCCGATCAGCTCGTCGACGAGAAGGGCGACGAGGCCGCGCGTCTCGGTGTCGACGACGATCGCCATCTCCTCGCGCTTGGACGCGTCGCCGATGCCCAGCGTGTCGCGAAGGCTGATCAGGCGCAGATACTCGCCGCGGCGGGCCAGGACCTGGGAGCGGTCGGGAAGGATCTCGACCCGTTCGCCTTCGATCCGCAACGCCTCGACCACCGAGCTGAGCGGCAGGATGAAGCGCTCGTCGCCCACGCAGACGGTCATCCCGTCCAGAACCGCCAGCGTCAGCGGCAGGGTGATCTGGAAGCGGGTGCCCCGGCCGGGGTCGGAGCGCATGTGGATGCGACCGCCCAGGGCCTGGATCTTCTTCTTGACCACGTCCATGCCGACCCCGCGGCCGGAAACCGAGCTGATCTCCTTGGCTGTCGAGAAGCCGGGGTGGAAGATCAGCTGGTCGATCTCCTCGGGGGGCAGGTTGTCCTCGGGGCCGATCAGCCCGTTCTCGATGGCCTTCTCCATCACCCGCTCGCGGTTCACGCCGCGGCCGTCGTCCTCGACGATGATGATCACCCGCTCGCCGCGGTGCTCGGCCGCCAGCCGGATGGTGCCGGTGCGGGGTTTGCCCAGCGCCTCGCGTTCGTCGGGGCCTTCCAGCCCGTGGTCCATCGAGTTGCGCAGCATGTGGGTCAGCGGCTCGGCGAGCTCCTCGATGACGGTCGTGTCGACCTCGGTGTGCTCGCCGGCGAGCACCAGTCGGGCCTCCTTCTGGAGTTTCTCGGCCAGGTCGCGGACCACGCGGGGCATGCGGCTGAACACAGACTTCACGGGCTGGGCGCGGATCGCCATCACCGATTCCTGAAGCTCCCGCGTCTGGCGGGACATGGCTTCGACCGAATGGCCGACCTCGAGCGCCGTCTGGGCGTCCGTCTCGGAGAGTTTCTGGGCCAGGACCGCCTGGGTGATCACGATCTCGCCGACCAGGTTCACCAGCCGGTCGATGCGGGTGAGCTCCACGCGCAGGGTCTTGGAGGGGCCGTGGCGGCCGCCCTCCTTGGCGTCCCCGCCGCCTCCGCCGCCGCCGCCCGAGGCCGGGGGCGGGGCGGCCGCGGCGGCCGGGGCCATGGGCGCGTCCTCGAGCGACGAGACCGAGGGCGCGTCGGGGGCGGGGGCCTGTCCCGCGGCCGGGGCGGCCGTGGGGGGGTTGGCGATCCAGGGGTCGTCGAACTCGAGCTCGGCGATATGCTCGTAGACCATGAAGTAGTCGCGCAGCTCCGCCGCCGGACGGTCCGTCTCGAAGCGCAGGCGCCAGCCGATCGGACAGCCCTCGGGCGTGAGCTCGGACAGCGAGGGCAGGTCGCCGAACGGTTCGGCCGCGACCAGATCCAGCTCGCGCGCGCCGCGGATCATCCGCAGCGGATCGTGACCGGCGCTGACGAAGTCGTCGTGCGGGCGGACCGAGATGGTGACCTCGCGCGGCTCGAGCTCGGCGGTTTGGTCCGCGAGGGGCGCCGGGTCGGCGGCGGGCGGCGGGGCTGCGGAGGCCGCGTCGTCCTCTGTCTCGTCGGCGGCCGAGCGGCCGGTCATCTCCTCGAGTTCCTGGCGGACGCGGATCACCGCGCCCTCGTCGACCGAGGCGCCGTCGCGGGCCTGCTCGATGAGCACCTCCATGATGTCGCCGGCGCGCATCAGCAGGTTCACCACCTCCGAGTTCAGCGCCAGTCGACCCGAGCGCAGGCCGTCCATCACCGTCTCGAACACGTGGGCGAAGCTGATCAGGGCGTCGAACCCGAAGGCGGCGGCGCCGCCCTTGACCGAGTGCACCGCTCGGAAGGCCGCGTTCACCAGTTCAGGGTCCCGGTCGCCGTCCATCAGGCGGTCGAGCTGCTCCTGCAGATCGCCCAGCAGCTCGCCGCATTCTGTGAAGAACAGCGCGAGATAGTCCTCGGAATCGTCCATTCGGTGTTCTCCTCCGCCGGCCGGGTCAGGCCAGGCGGGCTACAAGGCCCAGGATCTGGTCGGGGTCGAAGGGCTTGGTGAGCCAGCCCGTGGCCTTCACTTCGCGAGCGCGGTCCTTGAGCTCCTGCGCCGTTTCAGTGGTGAGCAGCAGGATCGGGAGGGAGCGTCCCTCCGGCTCCCGACGCGCGGCCGCGATGAACTCCAGACCGTTCATCTTCGGCATGTTCAGATCGGTGATCACCAGGTCGGGCCGATGCTCGCGCAGCTTGTCGAGCGCCTCGACGCCATCCTTGGCGGTGAACACCTCGTGACCGCCACGCTCAAGACAGGCCTTGAGCATGTTCAGAAGCGCGCGGGTGTCGTCCACGGCGAGAATGCGGCTCATGCGCGGATCTCCATCTTCATCAAGTCTCCGAAGAGCCCGAGGTCCGAAAACGCGTCCACGAACGCCGGGGACGGGCTGGTCACGACCGCCGGCGAGCCGGCGTCCGCGCGAGTGCGGGCGGCGGCGACGATGGCGAGCACGTAGGGGGTCGAGAGATTGTCGACCTCGGACGCGTCGAGCGTCAGGGGCGAGCCGGCCGGCGCGGCGCGCAGCCAGGTCAGAAGCTCCTGGGTCTCGTCGTGGCGCGCACGGCGATGCAGGCGGAACGGTTCGCCGGATGCGGGCGTCTCGGCGGCCGGGTCGCCGGGATCCGCGGCGTCTGGCGCCGGATCGGCGTCATCGGCCTCCGCTTCGGCCGCGGAGAGCTCGTCCTCTGCCTCCTGCAGATCGGGGGCGGCGACGTCGGGCGAAGCGTCTTCGGCGTCTCCCCCCACGGGATCCACAGCTTCGGGATCCGCGGCGTCGAGCTCCTCCCCCTCTAGATCGTCGGCGGCGGCCGCCTCGGCGAGGGGCTCCTCTTGGCTGGGGACGGGCGGGGGCGCCTCGTCGAGATCGGCGACGTCGACCATTTCGGCCTCCGACGCGTCGGCGGGCGCGGTCTTGCCGCGGGACGTGCGTGTCGCCGTCATCTGTCGTTCCTTCCCACGAAATCCGACGAGTCCGGGCCGGCATGGCGCGCGGCCTGCGGTGCAAAGGGGGGGCGCTGGGCGAGAGAGGTCACGAGCGCCCCTCCGCCATCGCCATCATCCGCTCCAGTCCTTCGATCAGGCCGGAATCCGGGTTCTGCGTCAGCTTCACCGCCTTGCCGCCGTCGATCGCGCCCAGCCGGCCCTGCGCGAAGGTCGCGGACTCGGGGTCGCCGTCGAGGATCAGCTCCACCGACTCGCGCGATTCGCGCGGGATCGGGATCACCATCCCCGGCTCGAGATTCTCCAGCTCCGACAGGCGGAGCTTCTGGCGGTGCAGCACCGCGCGCAGCCGCACCGGCGAGTCGGAGGCGGCGCGGGCCATGTGACGCGACCAGATGTCGGAGCGCGCGCGGTTGTCGCTTTGCTTCCCGGGGGCGGCGGCGCGGTACGAATCGAGCACCGCCAGCGGCAGCACCAGGTCGAACTCGCCCGAGCGGGCGGCCTCGCCCATGTCGAGGCTGAGCCGCAGCACCAGCACGTCGGAATGTTCGGGCGCGATGCGCACCATGGTGACGTGCTGCTCGAAGTGGTCGAGCTTCATCGCCGCCCGGATGCCCGGACCCAGATGCACCCGCAGCGCCGCCTCGAACGCCTCGAGCGCCAGGCGGATGAACTCCTCGCACAGGGCGCAGTCGATGGCGGTGACCGAGCGGGCGACCGACATCGGCGCCGCGGCCGGATCGCCGCCCATCCGCAGGTCGACCACGTGGTAGATCAGGTCCATCCCCACGTTCATCAGCGCCGAGTTCTGCGACCCCTTCACGTCGATCACCGCGATCATCGCGGGGACCGGAATATCCTCGAGCACGGCGGAGAGCTTGCGCACCTCGGAATCGATCACGATGGCCGAGGTCAGGGTCCGCATCAGGCCGCGCAGACGCTCGTCCAGCAGCTTGGCGAAATTCTCCCCGATCTCCTCGATCCCGCGGAACGGCGCGCGGCCGACCCGATTGCCGGCCACCTTGCGGCGGATCGCGCTGTCTGCGGCGGCATCCATTTCGCCAGAATCTCCGTGTGCCAGTTCCGACCAGGAGGGCCGGCGAAGCGGAAACTCGGCGCGAGAAGTTAGAAAGCCATGAACGGCGCGGATTTCTGCCGAACTCGCGCCTGCCCGAACGGTCCTCGCGCCTGGGCAATGACCCTCGCGCGCGCGAGGGGGGCGAGGGCCGTTCACCTCCTCTCCGGCGCGCCCAACAAACTCGGAAGACGGCGTTGTCAAAGCGGAAACCCTGTTACTTTTGAGCAACCTAGTTCCGAAACCACGCTGCAAGGCGCTGGGCCTATCCAGATCCCCGGGTGGACTGAAACGGATGCAAGGGAGCTAGGCCATGGCCGATGCAGCGATGATCGTGAAGCGCAAGAAGGTGATTGCCGGCGACGGGCATCACGGCGGCGCATGGAAAGTGGCCTATGCGGACTTCGTGACCGCGATGATGGCCTTCTTCCTGCTGATGTGGCTGCTCAACGCCACCACCGAGGACCAGCGCAAGGGCCTGGCGGAGTATTTCGACCCCCGCGTGCCCATCGCCAAGATCTCGGGCGGGGGCACCGGCGCCTTCGGGGGCGATTCGATGTTCTCCGAGAACACCATGGCCCAGAACGGCGCCGGGGCCGCCAACCAGACCCCGATGCAGAACGAGCAGTCCCAGGGCGACACCGGCACCCTGGCCCGCGAGGGCGACGAGGGCTCGGCCCAGGAGCTGACCGAGCTCGACAACCTGTTCCGCGGCATGACCGGCGAGAGCGAGGCGGCCGACGCCCTCCTGCAGCACATCAAGACCCGCGTCACCGACGAGGGCCTGGTGATCGAGCTGTTCGACGTCGACGGCCAGCCGCTGTTCCGGGCCGGCTCGGCCGAGCCGACCGCCCAGATGCAGGCGCTGCTCGAGATGGTCGGCGGCGTGGCCCGGCTGGTCACCAACCGGATCGCGATCACCGGCCACACCGACGCCAGCCCCTTTGCCTCGGGCGCCGCCTACGGCAACTGGGAGCTGTCGACCGACCGCGCCCAGGTTTCCCGCCGGGCCCTGTCCGAGGCCGGCATCGAGGCCGAGCGCATGGCCCGCGTCACCGGCAAGGCCGACACCGAGCCGAGGCCGAACGCGACGCTGGACGATCCGCGCAACCGCCGGGTGCAGATCACCCTGCTTCGCACCGGTCGGTAAAGCCGGACCCCGTGTCGGGCCGGCTCGCCCGACCCCCCCGAAAAGGCCCCGGATCCGCTCCGGGGCCTTTTTGATTCGGGGCGGCGCGTCTTTGCTCCCCATCGCGACCGGCCTCGGGGCATCCCGCCCGCGGGCGCGCTTCTCGGCGCCTGACACGGGGTGGACGGCGCAGGGTCCGGGTCGCTGCCACGGGCCCCCCGCGCCTGCCGCGGCTTGCGCCCGGGCGCCGGTGGGCTAGGACGGGGGGGACAGGAACCCCGGCCCAAGGGAGGACGCGCCATGTTCCACGCCACCCTGAACTTCGCGCTCGGCGAGGACATCGAAGCGATCCGCGACACCGCCCACCGCTGGGCGCAGGAGCAGGTGAAGCCCCTCGCGGGGGAAATCGACAGGACCAACGCCTTCCCGCCGCAGCTGTGGAAGCAGATGGGCGACCTCGGCCTGCTCGGGATCACCGTGCCCGAAGAATACGGCGGGCTGGGCATGGGCTACCTCGCCCATTGCGTGGCGGTCGAGGAGCTGGCGCGCGCCTCGGCCTCGGTCAGCCTCAGCTACGGGGCGCATTCGAATCTCTGCGTCAACCAGATCAAGCTGAACGGGTCGGACGCGCAGAAGGCGAAGTACCTGCCCAAGCTGGTTTCGGGCGAGCATGTCGGCGCGCTGGCGATGTCGGAGGCGACGGCGGGCTCGGACGTGGTCTCGATGAAGCTCAGGGCCGAAAAGCGCAACGATCGCTACGTGTTGAACGGGACCAAGTACTGGATCACCAACGGCCCGGACGCGAATGTGCTGGTGGTCTACGCCAAGACCGATCCCGCCGCCGGCGCGCGCGGGATGACCGCGTTCCTGATCGAGAAAGAGATGACCGGCTTCTCGACCAGCCCGCATTTCGACAAGCTCGGGATGCGCGGTTCGAACACCGCCGAGCTGATCTTCGAGAACGTCGAAGTGCCCTTCGAGAACGTCCTCCAGGAGGAGGGCCGCGGCGTCAACGTGTTGATGTCGGGCCTGGATTACGAGCGGGTGGTGCTGTCGGGAATCGGCACCGGGCTGATGCACGCGATGCTCGACGAGGTGGTCCCCTACCTGCATGAGCGTCAGCAGTTCGGCCGGCCGATCGGCGAGAATCAGCTGATGCAGGCCAAGCTCGCGGACATGTACACGGCGATGAACACGGCGCGGGCCTATCTCTACGCCGTCGCCGGCGCCTGCGACCGGGGCGAGGTCACCCGCCAGGATGCCGCCGCCTGCGTGCTGTATTGTTCCGAGGTGGCGATGCAGCAGGCGGTGCAGGCGGTGCAGGCCTTCGGCGGGGCCGGGTATCTCTCCGACAGCCCTGTCGCGCGGATCTTCCGGGACGCCAAGCTGATGGAGATCGGGGCGGGCACCTCCGAGATCCGGCGGATGCTGTGTGGGCGGGAGCTGCTGAAGGCCACCGCGTAAGCGCCGGCGCGCCCTGCGAAACCCCGTCCCCCCGCCGCCTGCGCCGCTCGGGCGGCGGGGTGCGGCGTCTCGACGCTCCAGCTGCTGGAAGGTCGGGGGCGGGGGGTCGAACACCGGGCGGCCCGCTCCATCTTGAGGTCAGGAAGGGGCGCGCCGCGGCGCAGGGACCCTGGTCCGACCGGAAGCCCCCTGCGCTCCGCCGCGCCCCTCGCGCAGATTGCGAGAGGAGCCGACATGCCCTTCGACGAGACCCGACCCGAGAGCGCGAAACGCGCCGTCCTGCACCGCATGGCGATGCCCGGCCACCTCTGCCCCTTCGGCCTGAAGTCGAAGGCCCTGCTGGAGCGGCGGGGCTTCGAGATCGAGGACCACCTGCTGACCGACCGCGCCCAGGTGGACGCGTTCATGGACAAGCACGGGGTGAAGACCACCCCCCAGACCTTCATCGGCGGCGAGCGGATCGGGGGTTATTCCGAGCTGCGCGCCCATTTCGGCGATCCCCTGCCGGACGCGGACGCCACCACCTACCGCCCCGTCCTGATGATCTTCGCCGTCTCCGCGGCGCTGGCCGTCGGCGTGGGCTGGATGCTGGGCGAGATCGTCGCCCTGCGCACGGTCGAGATCTTCGCCGCCCTCGCCATGACCTTGCTGGGACTGCAGAAACTGCAGGATGTCGAGAGCTTCTCGACCATGTTCCTGAACTACGACCTGCTGGCCCGACGCTGGGTCCGCTACGGCTACATCTACCCCTGGCTCGAGACCGGGGCGGGGCTGTTGATGGTCGCCGGCGCGCTCACCTGGCTCTCGGCTCCGGTGGCGCTGGCGATCGGCCTGATCGGGGCGGTCTCGGTGTTCAAGGCGGTCTACATCGACCGGCGGGAGCTGAAGTGCGCCTGCGTGGGCGGCGGCTCGAACGTGCCGCTGGGGTTCGTCTCCCTGACCGAGAACCTGGCGATGATCGCGATGGGCCTGTGGATGCCGCTGCGCATGCTCTGGGGTCTGTGAGGCGCGCGGCGTCCCGTTTGCGTTGCGGGCCTGCGCGAGTCGGGGCATGGTCGCAGGCCAGATGACAGGAGGTTCCATGCTCCGCGCGACCGCGTTTCCCGCCGCCGCTCTCGCGGCCCTGCTGTGGTCGCCGGCCTCGGCGCAATCCGCCGACCCGGGGCCGGACGCGGGCGCGATGCGCGCCAGCCTCGACTCCTGTCTCGAGGCCGCCGAGGACCGCGCAGGCGACGAGGCCTGCATCGGCGGCCCCTCCTCGGCCTGCATGGATGCGCCGGGGGGCGAATCGACCATGGGCATGTCCGGCTGCCTCGGCGCCGAGACCGAGGCCTGGGACGCGATCCTCAACAGCCTCTGGCCGCAGGTGAAGGCCGCGGCGGCCGAGGGCGACGCCGCCGACATGCCCCAGGAGATGGGGCTGCCGACCCAGGCCGAGACCCTGATCGCCGCCCAGCGCGCCTGGATCGCCTTTCGCGACGCCGACTGCCTGCACGCCTACGCGATGGCCGGGACCGGCTCGATCCGGCAGATCGAAGGCGCCTCGTGCCGGCTGAGCGCGACCGCGATGCGGGTTCTCGACTTCCGCGAGTGGCTGCGCCCGGGGCCGTAGACGGCGCGCCTCCGGCCGCCAGGGGCCGTCCAGCGCCCTTTTCCCGCCCCATCCCCGCCCGTCCCTCGCCTCCACGGTGCAGAACCCTCTCCCGCGTCCCCCTTGGCGCCCCGCCCGCGCCGCGTCACAAAGGAGCCGCCATGACTCGCGCGCCGCTTCCCCTGCTGTCCCTCTTCGCCCTCGTGCTCGGGACCCTGGTCCTGTCCGCGCCCGCGCCCGCCGCGGCGGACGAACTGGACGACGCCCGCTTCTTGCGCCAATGCGTCGAGACCCAGCTCAAGGCCGGCACCGCCAAGGCAGAGTCCGCCTGCCTGGGGCTGATCGCCCTGCCCTGCACCGACGCGGGCCCCTCGGGCGAGGACGCCGCGGCGCAGGAGCAGCACGAGACCGCCTGCCTGACCCGCGAATACGACGCCTGGCAGGTCGCGATGGACGAGTGGTGGCCCGACCTGCTCGCCGCCGCCGTGACGCTGGACGCGCGCGACGACCGCCAGTCGGCCTCGGCCGACGCCCTGCGCCAGGCCCAGCGCTCGTGGGAGAGCTTCGCCACGGCCGAGTGCGGGTATGCGGCCGCCCTGTGGGGCCGCTCCAGCTACCGCGACGTCTCGCGCGCCGACTGCGAGATGCGCACCCTCGCGCGCCGCGCCATCCAGCTGCGCGCCCAGATCGGATTGGACTCCTGAATGACGGTTCTCGCCTCCGCCCTCTCCCCGGCCTCCGAAGAGGCGAAGGCGAACCGGGCCTCCCATGAGGCGGCGATCGAGGATGTGAAGGCCGCTGCGCAGGCGGCGCTGGCCGGCGGCGGAGAGGTCGCCCGCCAGCGCCACGAAAGCCGCGGCAAGATGCTGCCGCGCGACCGGGTGACGGGGCTGCTGGATCCGGGCTCGCCGTTCCTGGAATGCGGGATGACCGCGGCCCACGGGATGTACGACGGCGCCTCGCCCTGCGCCGGGATCATCACCGGAGTCGGCCGGGTCGAGGGACGCGAGGTCATGGTGGTGTGCAACGACGCCACCGTGAAGGGCGGCACCTACTACCCGATGACGGTCAAGAAGCACCTGCGCGCGCAGGAGATCGCCGAGGGCAACAACCTGCCCTGCGTCTATCTGGTGGACTCCGGCGGCGCGAACCTCCCCCAGCAGGACGAGGTGTTTCCCGATCGCGAGCACTTCGGCCGGATCTTCTACAAACAGGCCCAGATGTCGGCGAAGGGCATCCCCCAGATCGCGGCCGTGCTGGGCTCCTGCACCGCCGGCGGCGCCTATGTCCCCGCCATGTCGGACGAAACCATCATCGTGCGCGAGCAGGGCACGATCTTCCTCGCGGGCCCCCCGCTGGTGAAGGCCGCCACCGGCGAGGTCGTCACCGCCGAGGAGCTGGGCGGAGGCGACGTGCACACCCGCCTGTCGGGCGTCGCCGACCACCTCGCCGAGAACGACGCCCACGCCCTGGCGCTGGCCCGGCGCATCGTGGGCAACCTAAACCGCCCCAAGCATCCGACGGTCGAGCTGCGCACGCCCGAGCCCCCGGCGTATGACCCTGAGGAAATCCTCGACGTCGTGCCCACCGACTGGAAACAGCCCTGGGACGTGCGCGAGCTTATCGCGCGGGTGGTCGACGGCTCGCGTTTCGACGAGTTCAAGCCGCGCTTCGGGACCTCTCTGGTCACCGGCTTCGCGCATCTCGAGGGGATCCCGGTCGGCATCATCGCCAACAACGGCATCCTGTTTTCGGACTCCGCGTCGAAGGGCGCGCATTTCGTCGAGCTGTGCAGCCAGCGCCGCATCCCGCTGGTGTTCCTGCAGAACATCACCGGCTTCATGGTCGGCAAGAAATACGAGGCCGAGGGCATCGCCCGCCATGGCGCCAAGCTGGTCACCGCCGTCTCGACCACCCAGGTTCCCAAGGTCACCATGATCGTCGGCGGCAGCTTCGGCGCCGGCAACTACGGCATGTGCGGCCGGGCCTATTCGCCCCGCTTCATGTGGAGCTGGCCGTCCTCGCGCATCGGCGTGATGGGCGGGGAGCAGGCGGCGGGCGTGCTCGCCACCGTTCGTCGCGAGGGGATCGAGCGCAAGGGCGGGAGCTGGTCGGCCGAGGAGGAGGCCGAGTTCAAGCGCCCCACGGTCGAGCTGTTCGAGATGCAGTCCCACCCTCTCTACGCCTCGGCGCGGCTCTGGGACGACGGCATCGTCGACCCCCGCCAGACCCGCCGCACCCTGGCCCTGTCGCTGTCCGCGGCGCTGAACGCCCCGATCCCCGAGGCGCCGCGGTTTGGCGTTTTCCGAATGTGATCACAGCGGCGGATGGCGGCTTGACGTTACGGGCGCTGGCCTTCAAGCTTCATTTATCGTGTTGAATTCATGAAGGATCTTGCCATGAATGCCGTCTTCCGCCGCCGGGTTCCGGCGCGTCTCGCCCTCGTCGCGCTGCCGTTGGCGCTGCTGGCCTGCGGGTCCGGCCAGGCGCCCAGCGGGGCCGGAGCCATGTCCGCGCCGCAGACCACGATCCCCTATCAGGCAGAAGTCACCCTCGCCGTCGGCGACCAGGCGACGGTCCACGGCGCCCGCGGCGCCTGCGGCGAGCCCGCGCCCGCCTGGTCGCAGATCGAGCTGCCCCCCCTCAGCCACGGCGTCTTCGTCGAGGGGCCCGAGGGCGTGCGCCGGAGCAACAGCTGCGGCCGCGAGACGCCGGCCCGCGCGGTGATCTACCAGGCGGTCAGCCGGGGCACGGATTCCTTCACGCTGTTCGGCGATCCGATCCGGGTCACCGTGCAATGACCCCGCGCAGCCCGGCGGAACGGGGAGAGCGATGCTCCGCACACGTCTGACCGAGGCCCTGGGCCTGCGCCATCCGGTGATCTCGGCGCCCATGGCGCTGGCCGCCGGGGGGCGCCTCGCCGCCGCCGTCTCCCGCGCCGGAGGGCTGGGGATGATCGGCGGCGGCTATGCCGACCCCGAGTGGACGGCCCGCGAATACGCCGAGGCGGGCAACGAGGGCGTGGGCTGCGGGTTCATCACCTGGAGCCTCGCCAACCACCCCGAGTCGCTGGAGATCGCCCTCTCCCGCGCGCCCCGGGCGCTGTTCCTGTCCTTTGGCGACCCCGCCCCCTTTGCGCCGGCGATCCACGCCGCCGGCGTGCCGCTGATATGCCAGGTGCAGACGCTGGCCGACGCGAAGGCGGCGCTGGACGTGGGCGCCGCGGTGCTGGTCGCCCAGGGCTCCGAGGCCGGCGGCCATGGCGAGCGTCGCGCCACCATGACCCTGGTCCCCGAGGTCGCCGACCTTCTGGCCGTCCGCGCGCCCGAGGTCCTGCTCTGCGCCGCCGGCGGCGTCGCCGACGGGCGGGGCCTGGCCGCGGCCCTGTCGCTGGGCGCGGACGGGGCGGTGATCGGCACGCGGTTCTGGGCCTCGGAGGAGGCGCTCGCCGCGCCGGGCCTCAAGCAGGCGGCGCTGGCGGCGACCGGCGACGACACCCTGCGCACCCGCACGGTGGACGTGGTGCGCGGGCGCGACTGGCCCGAGCGGTTCGACATCCGGGTGATCGGCAACGCCTTCACCGACCGCTGGCACGGGGACCTCGCCGGTCTGAAGGCCGAGGCCGGGCCCATCGCGGAGGCCTGGGGCAAGGCGGCGGCGGCGGGCGACGCCAGCCTCGCGAACCCCATCGTGGGCGAGGCGACGGGCCTGCTCCACGATCTGCCCCCCGCCGCAGAGATCCTAGAGCGGCTGATCGCGGAGACCGAGGCTGCGCTGGCCCGCACGGCGGCCCTGCGCGTCTGAGGCGGGGCGAAACACCTGGGCGCGGGTCGCGCGGAGGGCCCGGCCCTCAGCCGCGGCCCCAGCGGGCTGCGGCGGCGTCGTCGGCCTCGCGCGCGTCGACCCAGCGGGCGCCTTCGGGCGTCGTCTCCTTCTTCCAGAAGGGGGCCCTGGTCTTCAGCCAGTCCATCAGGAACTCGGCGGCTTCGAAGGCCGCCTGCCGGTGCGCGGAGGCGGTGGCGACCAGCACGATGCGGTCGGCGGGCAGCAGCGGGCCGTAGCGGTGGATCACCACCGCGCCCTGCAGGGGCCAGCGGGCCAGCGCCTGCTCGGCGATCGCGGTCAGGGCCCGCTCGGTCATGCCGGGATAATGCTCGAGCTCCATCGCCGAGACGGGCGTCTCGCCGCCGCGGTCGCGCACCAGGCCGGTGAAGGTGACCAGCGCGCCGACATCGGCGCGGCCCTCGGTCAGGCGGGCGCACTCGGCGGTCACGTCGAAATCCGCCTCCTGCACGGAGACGTGGAGCAGCGGCGCCATCTCAGCCCCCGGTGACGGGGGGGAAGAAGGCCACCTCGCGGACATTGGCGAGGGAGGCGTCGAACTCCGCCGCCTCCTGGTCCACGGCGACGCGCACGGCGGAGAGGTCGGCGAAGGCCAGCGCATGGCCCTCGTCGCGGGCGCGAAGCTCCTCGATCAGGGCGGCGACGTCGGGGGCGGAGGTCTCGATCTCCTCCCGGCCGACGCCGATCCGCTCGCGCAGCCAGGCGAAATAGAGGACGCGCATCAGCTTCCCTCCTTCATCGCCGAGCTGGCGAGACCCCGGCGGAAATAGTCCCAGCCGGTGATCACGGTCAGCGCCGCGGCGACCCAGATCAGGGCGAGGCCGCTGACGCGCGCCCACTCCCCCCAGGGCTGGAGGAACAGGGCCCCGATGGCGACCATCTGCACCGTGGTCTTCCATTTGGCGAGCTTGGTCACCGGAATCGAGACCCGCCCCGCCAGATGTTCGCGCAGGCCCGAGACCGCGGTCTCGCGCAGGAAGATCGCGGAAGCGGGGACCAGCAGCCAGGGGTCGAGCCCGGTCAGCATCATCAGCACCGCCAGCGCGATGGTGACCATGGCCTTGTCGGCGATCGGGTCCAGCATGCGGCCGAACTCGCTCTGCTGGTTCCAGCGGCGGGCGATCCAGCCGTCGAGGAAGTCGGTCAGCGAGGCGCTGAGGAACAGCGTCACCGCCACCGCGTCCGCCGCGGGGCGCGGCACGACGACGAAGACCAGCGCGACGGCCGGCGCCGCGAACAGGCGCAGGAGCGTGAGCAGGTTGGGGATTGTCAGCGGCATGTGCGCTCTTTCGGACGGGCGGCGCGCGCAGTCAAGCGGCGCGAAGATCGGGCACGCGGCGCAGGCCGCCGCGCGAGAGGGCCGCGCGGGCGGCGAACCGCGCCGCAGAGGCCGGGATGGCAGACCAGACCCGGCGCCAGGGCGGAGACGGATCGCCCCGTCAGGACACGCAAAAAGGCGCCGAACGGTCGGGAGGGGCGCGGCGCCGGCGCAGATTGCCCCTCTGGGGCAGACAGGCGCGGCCCGGCGGCGGACCCGGAAGCGGAAAGGCGCCCCCGCCGTCGGCGGAGGCGCCCCTGTCGTGGCGTCGCGGTCAGAGCCTGCGTCTGCGGCCTCGTCGGCCGGCTCCGGGTCCAGGTCCGCGCAGCACGCGGCCGACGTCGGCCGCGTCGCGGAAGGCGGAGGCCGCCATCATCGCGATCTCCATGTCCCGCTCGAACCGGGCGGCGGTCGGGTCGAGCCCCGCCGCCGCGCCCATCCCGGCGGCGCCGGGAGCGGCCCCCGGGGGGACCCCCGCGGCGCCCTCGGCCATGCCCTGGGCTTCTGCGGCGGCCATCGCCGGGGCCACGGCGGCCGCGGGAAGCGTCGGCGTGGACAGGCGCCAGCCATTGGAGGCGAAGATCACGATGGCGACGAAGGCGTAGGCCCCGCCCGCGACGGCCAGCGCGATCACCCAGCCATAGACCCCGGCCAGCCAGATCAGGCCGGCGATGGTCAGGCAGGTGCAGGCGCCCATCGCGAAGAAGGCGAAGGCCAGCGGCGGGCTGGCCGTGGCCACCACCGAGGCGGCCCCGATGCTGGCCGCGCGGCCAGCCTCGAGCGCAACCTGGTCGCCCAGGCCGCGGATCATGCCGTTCATGCCGCCGGCGGCAAGGCCGGGTCCTCGTCTAGCCCTCATGGTCTCCCCCTCTCGCCTTGCGCGGTCAGCGGCGCGCGGTCAGGAAACCGAACACCAGCCCGATGGCCGCGGCGCCGGCCACGGCGGTCAGCGGACGCTCGCGCACGTAGTTCTGGGCGAGCTCGACGTCGCGGTCGGCCTCGACGCGGGCGCGATGGGCGGCGCGGCGGCCGCGGGCCTTGGCCTCGCGCGCGACGCCGTTGACGCGGCCGCGGGCGTCGTCGACCTCCATCCGGGCGACGTCGCCCATGGTCTCGGTGATCTTGGAGAGATCCTCGCGCAGCGAGTCGATCTGCTTCGAGAGCTCGGCATACTTGTCGTCGGTGCTGGCAGTGGCCATGGCACGGGTCTCCTCACTCGGTCGCGCCGGTTCTTCGGCGCTCGATTCCACGCCATGAAATGTAAGCGGGCGGCGGCGAACATCCACCGCCGCCCGCAAATGGTCACGGATGCGTCGGCCGCATGACGGCGCGGCGCTTTCCCCAAGGCGTCAGAGCCCGGGCGTCAGAGACGCTCGATCGCCAGCGCGATGCCCTGGCCGCCGCCGATGCACATCGTCACCAGCCCGTAGCGGCCGCCGATACGCTCGAGCTCGTAGAGGCACTTGACGGTGATGATCGCGCCGGTGGCGCCGACCGGGTGACCCAGCGCGATGGCGCCGCCGTTGGGGTTCACCTTGGCCGGGTCCAGGCCGAGGCCCTTGTTCACCGCGCAGGCCTGGGCGGCGAAGGCCTCATTCGACTCGATCACGTCGAAGTCCTCGGCGGTCAGCCCGGTGCGCTCCATCAGCGACTGCACCGCGGGGACCGGGCCGATGCCCATCACCTCGGGACGCACGCCGGCGTGGGCGTAGCCCAGGATCCGGGCGCGGGGCTTCAGGCCGGCGCTGGCCGCGGCCTCGCCGTCGGCCAGCACCAGGGCGGCCGCGCCGTCGTTGATCCCCGAGGCGTTGCCGGCGGTGACCATGCCGTCCTTGCGGAAGGCGGGGCGCAGGCCGGCCAGCGCCTCGGCCGAGGTCATCCGCGGATGCTCGTCGGTGGCGAAGGCGACCATGTCGCGGCCCTTCTTCACCTCGACCGGCACGATCTGCTCGTTGAAGTGACCGGCCTCGATGGCGGCCTTGGCGCGGGCCTGGGATTCGAGCGCGAAGGCGTCCATCTCCTCGCGCGAGATCTGGTGCTCGGCCGCCACGTTCTCGGCGGTGATGCCCATGTGGCCGTGGCCGAACGGGTCGTTCAGCGCGCCGACCATCATGTCGATGCCCTTGATGTCGCCCATCTTCTGGCCAAAGCGCGCGGCGGGCAGCAGGTAGGGGCCGCGCGACATCGCCTCGGCGCCGCCGGCGAGCGCATAGTCCGCGTCGCCCAGCGCAATGGCCTGCGCGGCCGAGACGATGGCCTGCGCGCCCGAACCGCACAGACGGTTGACGTTCATCGCGGGGACGGAGTCCGGAATGCCCGCCTCGATCGCCGAGACGCGGCTGAGGTACATGTCCCTGGGCTCGGTGTTGATCACGTGCCCATAGGCGACATGGCCGATCCGGTCGGGTTCGATCCCGGCGCGCTCCATCGCGGTCTTCGCCACCAGGGCGCCGGTCTGCGTCGGAGGCGTGCCGGCCAGCGATCCGCCGAAGGTGCCGATCGCGGTCCGGGCGCCGGAGAGGATCACGATTTCCTTGGGAAGCGCGTCTCTGGGCATGGCTAGGGTCTCTCCCGTCTGTTCTGTCTCGCGGGCGGGCCGGGGGCTGTTCCGGCGGCCGCCCCTGCGGCGGCGCACCATACGCCCGTCGCGGGTCTTGTCCAATGGCGTCCTGACCGGCCGGTCAGGAAGTGTTTCAGGCGGCGTCGCGCTGGGTCGCGGCGTTGGCCGGGGGCCAGGGGCGCTGCTTCTCGGCGGCCGCCCAGGCGGCGATGGCGTCCGGCAGGGGGGCGCGCCATCCGGGCTCAGGCCGGTCGGCGAGCAGCGCCGTGGGCGAGCGGATGCCCGAGGCGTCGACCAGCGCCATGCGCGCCACCAGCCCATGGGCAGGGACGCCGTTGGCGTAGAGCACATGGTCGACGTAGAGGAAGCGCTCATCGAGGCCCGCGACGGCGGCGTGCAGCTCGATCCGGTCCATCAGGCGCACGCGCTTGCGGTAGACGACGGTCGAGCCCGCGACGGCGATGCCGAGGCCCTCGCGCTTCATCAGCGCCATGATCCCGCAGCGGCGCAGCAGCGCCATGCGGGACATGTCGAACAGCGTCAGCGAGCGGCCGTTGTTCAGTTCCCAGGCCAGGTCGAGATCCTGGGGCCAGCAGCGGGTGCGCGTCACATGCGTCTCGCCGGGCCCGAGCGCGGGCAGGCGGCCGGCGCGGCGCATCTCTCGCATCACGCGGACGACGGGGTACATTGGCGGCTCCGGCTGCATACTGGCGGGTATGTCAGGGTAGGCCGGGAGAGGCGGTCGCGGCAAGGGGGCCTCGCAGGGCGCAGTTCCATGCGCCTTGCTCCCGGTCTCGCCGGGCGGCACGCTGTGAGGGGCGCATTGAAATGCGCCCTGCGGGGCCGCGCGGAGCGGCCCCGCGGAGGTGGCCTCAGAGCCCCTCGAACAGCGGGGTCGAGAGGTAGCGCTCGGCGAAGCTGGGCAGGATCACCACGATGCGCTTGCCGGCCATGTCCTCGCGCTCGGCGATCTCGAGGGCCGCGGCCACCGCGGCGCCCGAGGAGATGCCGCCGGGGATGCCCTCCAGGCGCGCCAGCTTGCGGGCCATGTCGAAGGCGGTCTCGTTGCCGATGGTCAGGACCTCGTCGATCAGGGCGCGGTCGAGGTTGCCGGGGATGAAACCGGCGCCGATGCCCTGGATCTTGTGGGGTCCGGCCTCGCCGCCCGAGAGGATCGGCGAATCCTCGGGCTCGACCGCCACGATCTTCACGTGGGGCGCGCGGTGCTTCAGCACCCGGCCGACGCCGGTCAGCGTGCCGCCGGTGCCCACGCCCGAGACGAAGACGTCGATGTGGCCGTCGGTGTCGGTCCAGATCTCCTCGGCGGTCGTCGCCTCATGGATGGCGGGGTTGGCGGTGTTCTCGAACTGCTGGGGGATCACGGCGTCGCCGATCTCCTCGGCCAGCTCCTCGGCCCGCTCGATCGCGCCGCGCATGCCGCGGGCGGGGTCGGTCAGCTCCAGCTTCGCGCCCAGCAGGGCCAGCATCTTGCGCCGCTCGATCGACATGCTCTCGGGCATGCACAGGATCAGCTTGTAGCCCCGCGCGGCGCAGGCGAAGGCGAGCGCGATTCCGGTGTTGCCCGAGGTCGGCTCGATCACCGTGGTGTCGTGGCCGAGGCGCCCGGTCCGCTCGAGGCTGTCGATCATCGCCACGCCGATGCGGTCCTTCACCGAGGAGATCGGATTGAAGAATTCCAGCTTGGCGAGGATCTCGGCCTTCAGATCCCGCTCCACCGCCAGGCGCGAGAGGCGCACGAGCGGGGTCGAGCCGATGGTCTGGGTGATGTCGTCGTAGATCCGCCCGCGGGGCGGCGTGAAGCGGCCCGGGTTCGGCTCGTGGCTGGGTTCGGGAACGGCGGCGGCGGCGTGCCTGTCGGCGGTCATTGCGGGGTCCTCCCTCGCTGGGGTCGGCGCCTGTCGGACCGGAGGGACAGGTCCGGCCGCGGCGCGGTTGCCATCTATATACGCTCAAGCGGCGGGGGCGACGAGTCGGCAGGCCGCGATCCGTGCGGATCGTGACGTCAGATCGTGAAGTCGGGGCGCATCTCGTCGGCGCGGGGCACGTCCTGACGCTGGGCCTCGCGGCACAGGTCCTCCATGGTGATCCGGTCGAGCCGGTCGAGCAGGTCGCTCTGCATCTCCTCCCAGAGCGGCGAGACGACCGAGACGCCGAGCGCGCTGGCGGGCCCGGCCTCGCCCTCCTCGGCGTCGAGCGTCGAGACCACGCGCACCACGTCGCCCACAGTCACGCGCCGACGCTCCCGCGCCAGCGTGTAGCCGCCGCGGGGACCGCGCACGCCCTTCAGGACGCCGGCGCGGACCAGCGCCTGCATCACCTGCTCGAGGTAGCGCTGGGGGATGCCCTGGCGCTCGGTCACGTCGCGGGCCTGCACCGGGTCGGGTCGGGCGTTGTAGGCGATGTCGACCACCGCCTCGATCGCCAGCAGGGTCTTGCGGGTCAGCTTCAGCATCAGCCCGGGGTCCCTCCGCCGACGGCGCCTGAGCCCGCGCCTGTGCCCGTGGACCCGAAGCCCCCCGCGCCGCGGGCGGTTTCGTCCAGGCTCCCGACCTCGCGCCAGCGGCCGCGGGTCACGGGCGCGATCACCATCTGGGCGATGCGGTCGCCGTGGGCGATCTCGACGGGCGCGTCGCCGAGGTTGACCAGGATCACCCCCACCTCGCCGCGGTAATCGCTGTCCACGGTCCCCGGCGCGTTGGCCACCGTCAGCCCCTTTTTCAGCGCGAGGCCGGAGCGGGGGCGGACCTGCGCCTCGAACCCCTCGGGCAGCGCGATGGCGAGGCCGGTCGGGATCAGCGCGCGGGCGCCGGGGGCGAGGCTGACGGTCTCGCGGTCGGGCAGGCAGGCGCGCAGGTCCATGCCCGCGGCGCCCGCGCTCTCGTAGGCGGGCAGGGGCAGGGCGGGGTCGTGGTGAGGCAGGCGGGTCACCGCGATCTCGAGGTCCATCACGCGGCTCCTTCCCTGGCGTCTTCGAAATGCTCGGCGATGCGGCGGGCGAGGCGCTGGGCGGTCTCGATCTTGCTCAGGCGGGGCCAGGGCTCGGGCGTGTCGCCGGTGATCAGGATCACGGCGTTCTCGCTCCCGCCCATGATGCCGGTGGCCGGCGACACGTCGTTGGCCACGATCCAGTCGCAGCCCTTGCGAAGGCGCTTTGCGGAGGCGTGCGCGACCACGTCGTCGGTCTCGGCCGCGAAGCCGACCACCAGACGCGGGCGGCCTTCGGTCCAATGGGCGACGGTGCTGAGGATGTCGGGGTTCTCGGCGAACTCCAGCGCGGGCCCCGGCGCGCCGGCCTGCTTCTTGATCTTGGAGGTTGAGGCGCTGGCCACCCGCCAGTCGGCCACCGCGGCGGCGAATACGGCGGCGTCGGCGGGAGGGCCGTGCGGGGGCAGCGCGGCCTCGACGGCGGCGAGCATCTCGCGCGCGCTCTCGACCTCGACGATCTGCACGCCGGTGGGGCGGGGGGCGTCGGCGGGGCCGGTGACGAAGGTGACGGCGGCGCCGAGATCGCGCAGCGCGTTGGCCAGCGCCGTGCCCTGCGCGCCCGAGGAGCGGTTGGCGATGTAGCGCACCGGGTCGATGGGCTCATGCGTCGGGCCGGAGGTGACGAGGATCCGGCGGCCGACGAGCGGTCCCCCGCCAAGGGCCAGGGCGGCGGCGTCGGCGATGGCCGGCGGCTCGGACATCCGGCCGGGGCCGTATTCGCCGCAGGCCATGTCGCCCTCGTCCGGGCCGACGCTCAGCACGCCGTCGCGCGCCAGCGTCTTCAGGTTTCGCTGTGTGGCGGGATGCTCCCACATCCGCACGTTCATGGCGGGCGCGATCAGCACCCGCTTGTCGGTGGCCATCAGCAGGGTCGAGGCGAGGTCGTCGGCATGCCCGTTCGCCATCTTCGCCATCAGGTCCGCGGTGGCCGGCGCCACCACCACCAGGTCGGCCGAGCGCGAGAGCTGGATGTGCCCCATCTCCGCCTCGTCGGTCAGGTCGAACAGCTCGCGATACACCTTGGCGCCGGAGACGGAGCCGAGCGCCAGGGGGGCCACGAACTCCTCGGCCGCGCGGGTCATCACGCAGGTGACGCTCGCGCCGCGTTTGCGGAACTGTCGAACCAGCTCGGGGGTCTTGTAGGCGGCGATGCCGCCGCCGATGACCAGCAGGATGCGCTTTCCGTCCAGCATGTCGGCTCCACCCGGCATTCGGGGCATTTCCCGTGCGCGGAGCGTAGTTACCCGGCATCCCCGCCGCAAGACGGGGGATTCGGGATTTTCACGGGCGAACGGGGCCGAGGCGCGGCCTCAGGCCGTCACGTGGTCCGGGCGGGCGTCGCGCGCAAACAGGGCGTAGATCGTCAGGCCGATCAGCAGCGTCGCGGCGTACCACAGGAACACCCGCTCATAGCCCGTCGCGAACTCTCCGGCCGAGAGCGGCGCGTCGGCCAGCGCACCCGTGGCGAACTGGCCAAGCGCGGTGCCCATCATCCCGGTGACGTTGATCAGCGTCACGCCGCGCCCAGTCAGCCGCAGCGGCACGAAGCTGCGCCAGTGCGCGATCAGCACGGCGTAGGTGGCCCCGAAGAACCCGCAGGCGGTCATCAGCGCGACCGCGGTCCAGGCCCCCGGCGCGCCGAAGGCCAGCCAGGCGACGCAGAGAAAGCCCGCGACGTTGGCCGACAGGATCAGCGGCTTGCGCGAGCCGAACACCCGGTCGAGCGGCGCATAGACGAAGTTCCCAGACATCATCGCGACCGCGATGCACAGCGTCGCCATGCCGATGGCGGCCGCGTCGAACCCGTGGATATCGGCCAGGTAGGGCCCCGCCCACAGCCCCCGGATGCCCCCCGCCACCGCGTAGTTGGTCAGCGCCAGCGGCAGCATCGCCAGCAGCAGCGGCATGCGCAGAAGCTCGAGGAACCCGCGAAAGCCGGCGTCCTTCGCCCCGGGCTCGACCGGCAGGGGCGGAGGATCGCGCAGGACCAGGAAGGCGACGGCGCCGCACATCAGGCCCGTGGCGGCGAGAAACAGCATCATCTCGCGCCAGCCGAACGCCTCGACCGCGAAGGCGAAGGGCGCGGCGCCCAGGATGTTGCCCAGGCCCCCCACCCCGATCATCAGCCCCGACAGGGTGGCGAAGCGCGCCGGCGGGTAGCGGCGGGCAAACAGGAACATGCCGCTCATCAGGATCGGCGCGCAGCCGATGCCGATCAGGGCGACGCCCAGCGTCAGTTCGAACGCGTCATGGGCCTGCGAGAACACCAGCGCCCCCGCAAAGGCTGGCCCGCACAGGAACGCCGCCACCACCCGCCGCGGCCCGAACCTGTCGAGCAGCACCCCGGTCGGCAACTGCGCCAGCGAGAAGAACAGGTACCACGAGCCCGCGGCATGCGAGAGCTCGGCCGCCGTCACGCCCAGATCGGCGGTCAGCGCCGGCGCCAGGACCGCGAGGAAGGTGCGGTAGAACTGGCTGAGGATGTAGATCACCATCAGCGCGACGATATCCATGGAGGTCCTCCCAGACCCATTTCTTGATCGTTGCGCCCCTCCGTCCCGGCCGTCTGTCGCGACCTGGGAGCGGCGGGCGGGGCCGCGTCCTCAGGGTTTGGCGTCGCGGCTGAACAGGTAGACCACAGTCGCGAAGACCATCGCGGCGGCGTAGAGGATGAAGACCTGGGCGTAGGCGTCTGCGGGGGGCGCGCCGGCGGCGCGGGCGGCCTCGACCACCTCGCCGGTGATCGGCTGGGCAAGGCCCACCCCCGCCATCACGAAGAAATTCATCAGCGTCACCGTCCGCCCCACCAGCCGCAGCGGCGCCAGGGCGCGCGCATGGGCCATGACGATGGTGTAGGTCGAGCCGACGAAGCCGATCGCGGCCAGCAGCAGCGTGGCGAGCGAGGCCGAGGCGTCCGCCCAGATCCCCAGCGCCAGGCAGCAGCCCGCGGCCGCCAGGTTCCCCGGCGCCACGATCCACTTGCGCGTGCCCAGCACCCGGTCGAGCGGCCCGTAGCAGAAGGCCCCCAGCGACATCGCCACGGCCATCCACAGGACGGCGCGGCCGACCTCGGGCGCGGGCAGGGCGAAGACCTCGGACAGGTAGGGCCCCGCCCACAGGCCGCGGATGCCGGCGGCGGGGGCGTAGTTGACGATGGCCATGGGGATCAGCGGCCAGAACACCCGCAGGCGCAAGAGCTCGCCGTATTCCAGGAAGCCGCGATCGTGGGCGGCGCCGGCCTCGGGGTCGACCCGCGCGGGATCCTTGACCAGCAGCAGCGTGGCGATGGCCGAGAGGGCGGAGACGGCCGCGAACCCGCCCATCGCGGCGCGCCAGCCGACGGCCTCGATCAGCAGGGCGAAGGGCTCGGTCCCCGCGATGTTGCCCAGTGTCCCGACCCCCACGGTGCAGGAGGTCAGGAAGGCGAAGCGCGCCATGCTGAACCCGCGGGCATAGATGTAGAACAGCGCCATCAGCGCCGGCGCGCAGCCCGCCCCGATCAGGGTCATCGCGACCGTGATCATCACCGGCCCCTGGGCCAGCGCGAAGATCGCCGAGCCGCCGGCCGCGCAGATCCCGAACAGCAGCCCCGCGGTGCGCCGCGGTCCCAGCCGGTCCAGCCCCACGCCCACCGGCAGCTGCATCAGCGCAAATGCCAGGAACCAGGCCCCCGAGGCGCGCCCCAGGTCGGCGGCGTCGAGCCCCAGATCGGTCGTCAGATACGGCGCGAGAACGGCCAGGCAGGCCCGGTAGAACTGGCTGAACACATAGCCGAGCCCCAGCGCGAGGATGCCGGGCATGGACGCGAACCTCCCATCGGGGCAAGGGAAAGGCGTCGCACGCAGAGCCGACGCCGGGAAAGTTCGGCGACCTTATCGGGGCGCCGCAACCACGTCCATGGCGCTGTGCGACCCGCTCGCACCCCTGTCCGGACAAGGCCTTGGCGGACGACCTTCGCGCAGGGGCCGCGCGGCGGCCCTCGCCCGGGCCGCGCCGGCGCCTTCCGGGCCATGCGGCGCCGCATCATCCGGACCATTGACGCAGCCCCGAAGCCGGGCGTAGCCCTTTTGATCCCTTGCCAACGAGGCCTTCCGATGAACGTCCAGCTCACCAACATGCAGACGCGCGACGTCGAGGCGCTGCTTCATCCCTACACCAACGCCGCCGCGCATCGCCAGGTGGGCCCCCACGTGATCGAGACGGGCAAGGGCGTCTACGTCTACGACGAGCACGGCCGCGAGTTCATCGAGGGCATGTCCGGCCTGTGGTGCGCGGGCCTCGGCTTCGGCGACAAGGAACTGGCCGACGCGGTGGCCGAGCAGGTGCACAAGCTGCCCTACTACCACCTCTTCGCCGGCCGCTCCCACGAGCCCGCCATCGAGCTGGCCGAGAAGATCAAGGAGCTGGCCCCGAACATGGCCCGGGTGATCTTCCAGTCCTCGGGCTCGGAGGCCAACGACACCCAGGTGAAGCTGGCCTGGTACTACAACAACGCGCTGGGCCGGCCGGAGAAGAAGAAGATCATCTCCCGCCGCAAGGGCTATCACGGGGTGACCATCGCCTCGGCCTCGATGACCGGGCTGCCCTACAACCACATCGACTGGGACCTGCCGCTCGACCGCTTCCTCTCCACCGGCACCCCCCACCACTGGCGCGAGGCGCAGGACGGCGAGTCCGAGCACGACTTCTCCGCCCGCCTCGCCCATGAGCTCGAGGAGCTGATCGAGCGCGAGGGCCCCGAGACGGTCGCCGCCTTCATCGCCGAGCCGGTGATGGGCGCGGGCGGCGTCATCATCCCGCCGGCGGGCTACTTCGAGGCGATCCGCCCGGTGCTCGAGAAATACGACGTGCTGATGATCTCCGACGAGGTCATCAACGGCTTCTGCCGCACGGGCGAGTGGTTCGGCGCCGACACCTACAACGTCAACCCGACCTCGATGTCGCTCGCCAAGCAGCTGACCGGGGGCTACGCGCCGCTGTCGGCCGTCGCGCTCTGCCGCGAGCAGGCCGAGGTGATCGAGCAGCACACCGGCAAGATCGGCACGCTCGGCCACGGCTTCACCTACGGCGGTCACCCGGTGGGCTGCGCCGCAGGCGTGGCGGCGATCCGCATCTATCAGGAGCGCAGGATCCTCGACCATGTGCGCGCCGTCTCGAAGACCTTCCTCGGCCATCTCGACCGCCTGAAGGACCACCCGCTGGTCGGCGAGGCGCGCGGCGTCGGCCTGATCGGCGCGCTGGAGCTCTCGCCCGACAAGACCGGCCGCAAGACCTTCGACCCCGCCGGCAAGCTGGGCGCGAAGCTCGCAGGCGAGCTGGTCGAGCGGGGGGTGATCCTGCGCAACATGGGCGACGCGCTGGGCTTCTGCCCGCCGATGATCATCACCGAGGCGGAGCTCGACGCGATGTTCGCGCCGATGGAGGACTGCCTCGACGCCACGCTCGCCTTCGCCAAGTCCGAAGGGCTGGTCTGATCTGTTGAAATGCGAAACGGGCCCCGGCGAAAGCCGCGGCCCGTTTTCAGTCAGGCCCGACTATTCGTCGGGCGTCCGGGTCATTTCACGTGTATCGGTCATGATGGAAGGGGGTGGCCTTCGGCGGCAGACTAGGCCACCCCCGGTCACTTACCCTTCAGACGCTACTCGAGTCATTGAGCCACCTGGTACGCTACTCCCGACGCCACCGAGCGTCGGCTACCCGTTAAGGAATCCTTAACCCTGCCCCGATGTCAATGATGGGATGAACGGCGACGTGAGCGAAATTCATGTATTCAAGATCCTGCGGCCCGAAGAGTGCGCGATCCTCGTGCAAGCCTTTGAATTCAAAGGGTCCGAGCATGACATTCGCGACGGATTCGTCCACCTCTCGTCCGCAGGGCAGGCGCCGGGCACGGCGGCGAAGCACTTCGCCCAGGACGGCGACCTGTGGCTTTTGGGTCTCGAAGTCGCCGCTTTGGGAGAATCACTTCACTGGGAAGAAAGCCGCGGGGGCGCCCTGTTCCCTCATCTCTACCGCGAAATCGCGTTTTCGGACGTTTCCTGGATCCGGCCGTTGCCGCGCGGCGCGCAGGGGCGTCACCTGTTTCCCACAGGCTTCGCCTGGGGCGAGGCGGGAGCATGAGCCTCGCCGTCTCGGCCGAGCGCGCCGGCCTGGCCCTGCTCCGCACGCTCGATCCTGAGGACGCTCACCGCCGGGCGCTGCAGGCGCTGAACCTGCGGCACGCGCTGGGGCTGTCGCCGGGGGGGCCGGCGACCTCGGGCGGGCTGACGCGGCGGGTGTGGAACCTCGACTTCCCCAACCCCGTCGGCGTCGCCGCGGGCTTTGACAAGAACGCCGAGGCCGTGGCCGCCACGCTCGCCTCCGGGCCGGGGTTCCTCGAGATCGGGGGCGTGGCGCCGAAGCCGCAGCCGGGCAACCCGCGCCCGCGCCTGTTCCGCCTGACCGAGGACCGCGGCGTGATCAACCGCTTCGGCTTCAACACCGACGGGATGGAGGCGGTCGCGGCCCGGCTCGAGGCGACGCGCGCCGCCGCGCCCCTGCCCGCGCCGCTGGGCCTGAACCTGGGCGCCAACAAGGACAGCGAGGACAAGGTCGCCGACTATGTCTCCGTGCTGGGCCGCTTTGCCGGGCTGGTCGACTTCTTCGTGGTCAACGTCTCCTCCCCCAACACCGAGCGGCTGCGCGACCTGCAGGGCCGCGCGGCGCTGTCGGCGGCGCTGTCCCGCAGCCTGGAGGCGCGCGAGGCGAAGGCCCCCGGCGCGCCGCTGCTGGTCAAGATCGCCCCCGATCTGACCGAGGGCGAGCTGTCGGACGTGGCCGAGGTCTGCCTCGCGCAGGGGATCGACGGCATCGTCGCCACCAACACCACCCTCGCGCGCGCGGGATTGCGCAGCCCCCAGGCCGGCGAGGCGGGGGGCCTCTCCGGGCAGCCGCTGTTCGACCGCTCGACCGAGGTGCTGGCGAGCCTGTCGCGCCTGACCGGGGGCGCCCTGCCGCTGGTCGGGGTGGGGGGCGTCGCCTCCGCCGCGCAGGCGCGGGCCAAGCTGCAGGCGGGAGCGAGCCTGGTGCAGCTGTATTCGGGCCTGGTCTACGGCGGTCTCGCGCTGGCCGGAGAGATCGCGCGGGGCCTCGATCGCGGCTGAGGGATTCGCGCGGGCCTGCGCGGCGGCCCCGCGCGCGGTTTTGGCGCCGCGCACGGGGCCCGCTCGCGGCGCGAGAACCACCTGAGCGCCCGGGATTCCACCCGATCGGGCGCGAATCCGGCGCATGGCCGCCCTCCCCCCCGCGGCAGGGCGACGCTGCACAGGGCGCCGGGCCCGTCCTGGGGGCGGCGAGTTCACGAAATATCAATGACTTCGTCGCACCCATCGGGCGCCTGTCACGATATTGCGCGCCTCAACCCCCTGTGCTAGCTAGCCCTCGGTTCGAGAGAGGGGGCGGACGGCGTCCGCAAGGAAGCCGCCCCGCGCCGGCTTTTGGCATGTCCAGCCGAATTCGGAAGGGGACCCGTGGCAGTATCAGCAACGCTCACCACCGGCATCGCGGGACGCTACGCGACCGCTCTGCTGGAGCTCGCCGAGGAGCAGGGCGCCCTCGACCAGGTGGAGTCGGATCTCAAGGCGGTCCGCCAGGCGCTGAACGACAGCGCCGAACTTCGCACCGCCGTCGGCAGCCCGATCTACAAGCGGGACGAGCTGTCGGCCGCCATGGCCGCCGTCGCCGAGGCGATGGGCCTGTCGGAAATCACCCGGAACGTGATCGGACTGATGGCGCAGAAGCGCCGCCTGTTCGCGCTCGGCGACGTCTGCGACGCCTATGTGGCGCGGATGGCCGAGCGTCGGGGCGAGCTGACCGCCGACGTCAAGGTCGCGGCTCCGCTCAGCGACGAACAGCGCGCGGCTCTCGCCGACGCGCTCAAGGCGGCCTTCGGCCGCGACGTGAATCTGGACGAGACCGTCGATGAAAGCCTCATCGGCGGTCTTGTCGTAAAGGTCGGGTCCAAGCTGATCGACACCTCGATCCGCTCGAAACTCGCCGCCCTGCAGAACGCCATGAGAGAGGTCGGGTGATGAGCATCCAGGCAGCCGAGATTTCTGCGATCCTCAAGGAGCAGATCAAGAACTTCGGTCAGGAAGCGGAAGTCTCCGAGGTCGGCACCGTGCTGTCCGTCGGCGACGGCATCGCCCGCATCTACGGCCTCGACTCCGTGCAGATGGGCGAGCTTATCGAGTTCCCCGGCGGGATGATGGGCATGGCCCTGAACCTCGAGGCCGACTCGGTGGGCGCCGTGATCTTCGGCGACGACCGCGGCATCAAGGAAGGCGACACGGTCAAGCGGACCGGCTCGATCGTCGACGTCCCCACCGGCAAGGCGCTGCTGGGCCGCGTCGTGGACGCGCTGGGCAACCCGCTGGACGGCAAGGGCGCCCTCGAGGGCGTCGAGCGTCGCCGCGCCGACGTGAAGGCCCCCGGCATCATCCCGCGCAAGTCGGTGCATGAGCCGATGGCCACCGGCCTGAAGGCGATCGACGCGCTGATCCCGATCGGCCGCGGCCAGCGCGAGCTGATCATCGGCGACCGCCAGACCGGCAAGACCGCCGTGGCGCTCGACGCGATCCTCAACCAGAAGAGCTACAACGACGCCGCCGGCGACGACGAGTCCAAGAAGCTCTACTGCATCTACTGCGCCGTCGGCCAGAAGCGCTCGACCGTCGCCCAGCTCGTGAAGAAGCTGGAAGAGACGGGCGCCATGGACTACTCGGTGATCGTGGCGGCCACCGCCTCCGATCCCGCGCCGATGCAGTACCTGGCCCCCTACGCCGCCTGCTCGATCGCGGAGTACTTCCGCGACAACGGCATGCACGCGCTGATCATCTACGATGATCTCTCCAAGCAGGCCGTCGCCTACCGCCAGATGTCGCTGCTTCTGCGCCGTCCGCCGGGGCGCGAGGCCTACCCGGGCGACGTGTTCTACCTCCACTCCCGCCTGCTCGAGCGTGCGGCGAAGATGAACGAGGATCACGGCTCCGGCTCGATGACCGCCCTGCCCGTCATCGAGACGCAGGCCGGCGACGTGTCGGCCTACATCCCGACCAACGTGATCTCGATCACCGACGGCCAGATCTTCCTCGAGACCGAGCTGTTCTTCCAGGGCATCCGCCCCGCCGTGAACACCGGCCTGTCGGTGTCGCGCGTGGGCTCCTCCGCCCAGACCAAGGCGATGAAGTCGGTCGCCGGCTCGATCAAGCTGGAGCTGGCGCAGTACCGCGAGATGGCGGCCTTCGCGCAGTTCGGCTCTGACCTCGACGCCTCGACCCAGCGGCTGCTGAACCGCGGCGCGCGTCTGACCGAGCTGCTCAAGCAGGCCCAGTACTCGCCGCTGACCAACGCCGAGCAGGTGATCGTGATCTACGCGGGCACCCAGGGCTACCTCGACAAGATCCCCGTCAACCAGGTCACCAAGTTCGAGCGCGGGCTGCTGTCGCACCTGCGGTCGGCCTGCAAGGACCTGCTCAACGACATCGAGACCAACGACCGCAAGGTCGACGGGGAGCTGGCCGACAAGATCAAGGCGGCCATCGAGGACTTCTCCAAGGGCTTCTCCTGAGGGGCCCCGGCCCCGCAGGAATAGGGATCTGATATGCCCAGCCTCAAGGACCTCAAGAACCGGATCAACTCGGTCAAGTCGACCCGGAAGATCACCAAGGCCATGCAGATGGTCGCGGCGGCCAAGCTCCGCCGCGCCCAGGAGGCGGCCGAGGCCGGCCGCCCCTATGCGGAGCGTCTGAACGCGGTTCTCGGCAAGCTGTCGGCGGGGGCCAACCCCGACACGGCGCCGAGGCTGCTGTCGGGCACCGGATCGGAGCAGACCCACCTGCTGATCGTGGCCACCGCCGAGCGCGGGCTGTGCGGGGGCTTCAACAGCTCCATCGTGCGGCTGGCGCGCGTGCGTATCCGCGAGCTTCAGGCGGCGGGCAAGACGGTCAAGATCCTGACCATCGGCCGCAAGGGCCGCGACCAGCTGCGTCGCGACTACGCCGACCTGTTCGTCAAGCACGTGGACCTCTCGGGCCTGAAACGGGTCGACTACGCCACCGCGCAAGGGGTCGCCACCGACGTCCTGGCCATGTTCGAGGCCGGGGAATTCGACGTGGCCACGCTGTTCTTCAACGAGTTCCAGTCGGTGATCAGCCAGATTCCGACGGCGCAGCAGCTGATCCCGGCGAAATTCGAGACCGAGGAGGCCGATCCCGCAGAGGACGGCGCCGCGGTTCCCTACGAGTATGAGCCCGAGGAGGACGTCATCCTCGCGGACCTGCTGCCGCGTGCGATCGCCACGCAGATCTTCACCGGTCTGCTGGAGAACGCCGCGTCCGAGCAGGGCGCGCGGATGTCGGCCATGGACAACGCCACGCGCAACGCCGGCGACCTGATCGACAAGCTGACGCTGGAGTATAACCGCTCCCGCCAGGCTGCGATCACCAAGGAGCTCATCGAGATCATCTCCGGCGCGGAAGCGCTGTAAGGGACGGAGACCCCCATGCCTACCGGAAAAGTCACCCAGGTCATCGGCGCGGTCGTGGACGTCGCCTTCGACGGCCATCTGCCCGCGATCCTCAACGCGCTCGAGACCGACAACAACGGCACGCGTCTCGTGCTCGAGGTCGCCCAGCACCTGGGCGAGTCGTCGGTCCGCACCATCGCCATGGACTCCACCGAGGGTCTGACCCGCGGCCAGGCCGTGACCGACACCGACGGCCCGATCTCGGTGCCCGTGGGCGACGGCACGCTCGGCCGCATCCTGAACGTCATCGGCGACCCGATCGACGAGAAGGGCCCGGTCGACGCGACCGAGACCCGCGCCATCCACCAGCAGGCCCCGTCCTTCGCCGAGCAGTCGACGGAGTCGGAGATCCTGGTCACCGGCATCAAGGTCATCGACCTGCTGGCCCCCTACTCCAAGGGCGGCAAGATCGGTCTGTTCGGCGGCGCTGGCGTGGGCAAGACCGTGCTCATCCAGGAGCTGATCAACAACATCGCCAAGGTGCACTCGGGCTATTCCGTGTTCGCCGGCGTGGGCGAGCGGACCCGTGAGGGCAACGACCTCTATCACGAGTTCATCGAGTCCGGCGTCATCAACCTCGAGGACCTGACCAAGTCCAAGGTGGCCCTGGTCTACGGCCAGATGAACGAGCCGCCGGGCGCCCGCGCCCGCGTCGCGCTGACCGGCCTGACCATCGCCGAGCAGTTCCGCGACCAGTCCGGCGCCGACGTGCTGTTCTTCGTGGACAACATCTTCCGCTTCACGCAGGCGGGCTCCGAGGTGTCGGCGCTTCTGGGCCGCATCCCCTCGGCGGTGGGCTACCAGCCGACGCTGGCCACCGACATGGGCCAGCTGCAGGAGCGGATCACCTCGACCAAGAACGGCTCGATCACCTCGGTTCAGGCGATTTACGTGCCCGCGGACGACCTTACCGACCCCGCGCCGGCCACGTCCTTCGCCCACCTCGACGCCACCACCGTTCTGTCGCGCGCCATCTCGGAGCTCGGCATCTACCCGGCCGTGGATCCGCTCGACTCCACCTCGCGCATCCTCGACCCGGCCGTGGTCGGCGAGGAGCACTACCTGGTGGCCCGCATGGTCCAGGAGACCCTGCAGCGCTACAAGGCGCTCCAGGACATCATCGCCATCCTGGGCATGGACGAGCTGTCGGAAGAGGACAAGGTGACGGTGCAGCGGGCGCGCAAGCTGCAGCGCTTCCTGTCCCAGCCGTTCGACGTGGCCGAGGTGTTCACCGGCTCGCCGGGCGTGCAGGTTCCGATCGAGGACACGATCTCGTCCTTCAAGCGGGTCTGCGAGGGCGAGTTCGACCATCTGCCGGAGGCCGCCTTCTACATGGTCGGCGGCATCGACGAAGTGGTTGCCAAGGCCGAGAAGCTGGCCGCCGCGGCCTGATTTAGGAGCGCCCGATGGCCAAGCTCGCCTACGATCTCGTCTCGCCGGAGCGCAAGCTTGCCTCGGGCGAGGCCGATGCGATCCAGATCCCGGGCGCCGAGGGCGACCTGACGGCGATGCCCGAGCACGCGCCCTTCCTCACCCCCCTGCGCCCCGGCGTGGTGACGGTGCGGGACGGCGGCTCGGAAACCGCCTATGTCGTCACCGGCGGCTTCGCCGAGATCTCTCCGGCCGGCGCCGCGGTGCTGGCCGAGGAGGCGGTGAAGAAGGAGGAGGTCTCGGCCGAATGGTTCTCGGCCAAGATCGCCGAGGCCGAGAAGGCCCATGAGATCGCGTCCGGCCAGGGCAAGACCCTCGCCGCCCTGCGCCTGAACGACATGAAGTTCCTGGCCTCGTCGCTCGGCTTCTGAGCCCCGACGACCGGCCGGCTTCGTCCGACGGACAACAAAAGCCCCGCACGAGCGATCGTGCGGGGCTTCTGCATTGGCGGACGCGGTCTGCGGTTTCAGTCCGGGCGCGGCTGGCGGCCGCTGAGAAAGCCGCGCTCCGGACGTGCGTTCCAGCGACCGTCAAAGCCGAAGCGCGCCGCGCCCGGGGGGCGCGGGGTCTGAACCGCCTCGGCGCCGCCACGCGCGAGCAGGGTGGCGACCGCGTCGCAGTCGAAGGTCTGCATGGTCATGCGGCGCAGGCTCGCCGTCTCGCCCCGAACGCCCGATGCGCCTCGAGGGCGTTGGGCCCGATGCCGACGCCGAAGGAGGGCCGGCGAAGGCGGTTCCGGTCCTCGGGTCGGCCTCAGCCGTGCGGCTTCGAGACGGCGGGGATCTCCCACGGCCGCTCGTGGGGAGCGGAGGGCGGGGCGAGAGGGTCCGGGCCGAAGCGGTTGGGGCCCTGGGTCCCGCGCAGGCAGAACCAGACCAGCAGCACGATCGCGCCGATCAGGGGGACCAGCCACAACCACCACCACCAGCCGCTGCGCGCGCCGTCGTGGAGGCGGCGGACGGTGACCGAAAGCAGGGGCAGCAGCGTCGCCAGGCCCCACAGGCCGCTGAGCGGGCCGGCCCCGGCCTCGGGGTTGGTCATGCCGGGCAGCAGGCGCGCCTCGACGAACCCCAGCAGCAGGCTGATCGCCCAGACGAACAGCACGAAATACCAGAACTCCGAGCGTGCGGCCCGGCCCGAGAAGGTCACGTATTTCGAGAAGCAGGCGGACAGCGACTGGTCGAAGGTCATGGCGCGGGCGGCTCCGGCAGGGGCGTAAGGCGGGCGCGGGGCCCACGGGCCAGGCGGCCCGCGGCGCGCATCATGACCCAGCGGGCGCGCGGCCGCCAGCGTCGGGGCTGAACCCAGGGAGGGCGTCTTGGGACGCGTCGAGCCGCCTTGGCCGCCCCCCGCCGGAGCGGCCGGCGGACGCGGCGTCGCAGGCCGCTCCCGGTTGCGTCCGGGCGGCGAGGGCGGCAGGGTCCGGCCCTCGGCGCCAGGAGACCCCGCATGACTTCGCCCCCGCGTGTGACGCTGCACGGCTACCAGCACAGCATCTATGCCTGGGCCGCCCGGCTGGCCCTGTCCGAAAAGGGCGTCGACTGGGACTGGGTCGAGGTCGACCCCTTCGCCGAGCCGGAGCGCGCCGCTCGCCGGCATCCCTTCGCCAAGGTTCCGGTGCTGGTGCACGGGTCCTTCGCGCTCTACGAAACCGTGGCGATCGTGCAGTATGTGGACGAGGCCTTCCCCGGTCCCGCCCTCCAGCCCACCGACCCGCAGGCGCGCGGCCGGATGCGTCAGGTGCAGGCGATCGCGGACGCCTACGCCTACTGGCCGATGGTGCGGATGCTGTATTCCAATCGCGTCTTCCGCCCCCGCCATGGCGAGGAGCCCGACCGGACCGAGGCGCGCGAGGGCCTGGCCCGCGCCCGCCCTGTGCTCGACGCGCTCGAGGCGCTGACCGGCGAGGGGCCGTTCTTCGGGGGCGCCGCGCCCTCGCTGGCCGACCTGCACCTGGCGCCCATCGTGGCCGCCTTCGCCGAGGCGCCCGAAGGCGGCGCGCTGCTGGCCGGACGCCGCCGCCTGAAGGCCTGGCTCGAGACGATGCAGGCCCGCCCCGCCTTCCGCGCCACCCGTCCCTGGTAGGCCGCGCGCCTGGCTTGCGCCCTCCGCCTCGCCGGAGGAATCCGGCGCCGGGCCCCGTTCGGAGACCGCCGCGCGCCGGGGATTGCTCATGCGGCGCCGGACGCCGCGGCCGCGCAGCGCGACCTGCGCAGGATCAGGCGAACAGGCGGTCGAACTCGGCCAGCACCTTGCGGTAGGTGGCGCGCTTGAAAGGCACGATCCGCGCGAGGACCTCGTCGTGCGGGGACCACGCCCAGCGCGAGAATTCGGGGTGCTCGGACTCGATGTTCACGTCCGCGTCGCCGCCGTGGAAGCGGAAGGCGAACCACTTCTGGGTCTGGCCGCGGTATCGGCCCTTCCACAGCTTGGGGATCAGCGAGGCGGGCAGGTCGTAGGGGATCCACTCGCGGCTCTCGGCCAGCAGGGTGACCTTGTCGCGGGTGATCCCGGTCTCCTCCCACAGTTCGCGAAGCGCCGCCTCCAGCGGCGCCTCGCCCTCGTCGACGCCGCCCTGCGGCATCTGCCAGGCGTCGGAGCGGAAATCCAGCCGCTGGCCGACGAAGATCTCGCCGGCCCGGTTCAGGATCAGCAGCCCCACGCAGGGACGGTACGGCAGCGCGGCGATCTCCGCCTCCGAGAGCTCTTTCTTCAGCTCCTTCGCCACGCCGCCGTCCTCCGTCACTCGTTCGACGCGGGAGGCGCCGCCTGCATCGCACCCATGCCGTAGACCGAGAGACCCGTCAGCACGTCCAGCGCATAGGCCAGCTGCAGATCCTCCTGGCGGAGCTTGGCGGTCGCCTCGTGGCGGGCCCGCTCATCCTCGATCTGCTTGCGCTCGTCCTCGCTGAGCGCGTTCTCGAGGCTGCCGCGCAGGTCGGCTTCGGAGCGCATCCGGGGCGGAACCTCGCCCTCCTCGACCGCCAGCTTGGCCTGTTCGATCAGGATGTCGGGCTCGATGCCCAGCGCCTGGATCGAGCGGCCGGACGGCGTGTAGTAGCGCGCCGTGGTCAGCCGGATCGCGCCCTTGCCCGAGAGCGGCATGATCGTCTGGACCGAGCCCTTGCCGAAGGACTTGGCGCCCACGACGATGGCCCGGTGATGATCCTGCAGCGCGCCGGCCACGATCTCGGAGGCCGAGGCGGAGCCGCCGTTGATCAGCACCACGATGGGCTTGCCGCCGGTCAGGTCGCCGGGCTCGGCGTTGTAGCGGTCCATGTCCTTGGCGTCGCGTCCGCGGGTCGAGACGATCTCGCCCGACTCGAGGAACGCGTCGGACACCGCCACCGCCTGGTTGAGCAGGCCGCCGGGGTTGTTGCGCAGGTCGAGCACGTAGCCCTTCACGTTCTCCGCGCCGCCCATGTCCTCCTGGACCTTCTCGATCGCCTCCTTGAGGTTGTCGTAGGTCTGTTCGGTGAACTGGGTCACGCGCAGCACGCCGACATCGCCCTCGGCGCGGCCCTTGGCGGCGGCGATCTTGATGTTGGCGCGGGTGATGGTGACCTCGAGCGGCTCCTCGGCCCCTTCGCGGACGATGGTGATCACGATGTCCGAGCCGACCGGCCCGCGCATCTTGTCCACCGCGTCGGCCAGCGTCAGGCCGAGCACCGACTCGCCGTCGATATGGGTGATGAAGTCGTTGGACTCGACGCCGGCCTCGGCGGCGGGCGTGTCGTCGATGGGGGAGACGACCTTCACGAAGCCGTTCTCCATCGTCACCTCGATGCCCAGGCCGCCGAACTCTCCGCGGGTCTGCACCTTCATGTCGTCGAAGGCGGTGGGGGGCATGTAGCTCGAGTGCGGATCGAGCGAGGTGAGCATCCCGTTGATGGCGCTTTCGATCAGCGCCTTCTCATCCACCTTCTCGACATAGGCGGTCCGGACGCGCTCGAAGATGTCGCCGAACAGGTCGAGGTATTCGTAGGTGGTGCGCGCGTCGTTCTCCTGCGCGCTGAGCGGCGCGACGAGCGGCGCGGTCAGCAGGGCGCCCGCGACGGCGCCCCCCAACGCGGCGACGGCGATTTTTCTCATGGCGTCTCTGACTCTCCTTTCGGGAGCGTGAACCAGCGGGCGGGGTCCACGGGGATCCCGGCCTCCCTCGTTTCCACATAGAGCATTGCAGCGGAAAACGCCTCCCGGGGGAAGGGCGCGGCGACGAGAATTTCCGGCGCGGCGGGGTCGATGACGCGCAAGTGACCGATGGGCGCCCCGGCGGGGACGATCTCCCCCTCCGCCACCAGCAGGCTTTCGAGCCCGCCGAGAATCAGCAGACGGCCGGGCGCCGTCTCGAGGACGACGGCCTGTTTTCGCCCGCCCAGGCGGCCCGCGTAGCGCACCGAGGCCATCGCCGGGGTCCGCGGGGCGGCCCATTCGGGGACCGCGATCTCGATGCCGGTGTGGGCCTGGCCGAGCGGATCGCGGGTCCCGAATGGCGTGACGATCGGTCCCGGCGCCGGCGGCGGCCAGTCGCCGGGCGTCTCGGGGCGCGGGGGCGCGAGGCCAAGCGGGTCGGTCACCGGCCCCACGGCGACGAAATCGGCGAGCGCGGCGCGCATCTCGCGCAGGCTGGCGCGCAGGGCGCCGACGCCGCCGGGGGCGAGCACCCCCTCGCGCGCGCCGCGAAGATCCAGCGCGGCGCCGCGCGCGCGCGACCAGGCCGCGCGACGGTCCAGGTCCCGGGCCTGCGCCCGGGCCACCTCGGACCGACGCTCGGCGGCGTCGGCGGCGCGGGCGGGACCCATGGCGGCGGCGAGCCAGGCGCCGCGGGCGGCCGCGAGCGGTCCGGCCGGCTGGGCGGCCTGTGCGGCGAGCGGCGCGCGGGCCAGCGCCGCCAGCCGGGCCACGGCCGACTGGCCGGCGTCATGGGCTGCGGCGGCCCGCCCCTCGAGCGTGTCGATCAGCCGGGCGGCCTGGCGCAGCGTCTCGCGCATCGTCGAGAGGGTCGCCTCGACCGCGGCGCCCGCGCGGGTGGCGGCGGCGCGGCGGGCCGAGTCGTCGGCCGCCTCGACCAGCGCCCGGTCGGCCTCCTCGAGCGCCTCGCGCGCCTCGGTCGCCGGCGCCTGGGAGGTGCGGGCGCCCAGCGCGGCGGGGGCGGGCGTCTCCTGGGCCGGCGCCGACGCCGGCGCTCCGGCGACCAGCGCGAGCACGCAGCCCGCGAGGATCGGCAGGGCCCGCGCGCGCGCCATCAGGCGTTGGCGCGGATCAGGAGCGAGCGGCCGGTCATCTCCTCGGGCTGATCGAGGCGCATCAGCTCCAGCAGGGTGGGGGCGAGGTCGCTCAGCACCCCGTCCTCGCGCAGGCGGACGCCCTCGGGGCCGCCGACCACGATCACCGGCACGGGGTTGAGGGTGTGGGCGGTGTGGGGGCCGCCGGTCTCGGGGTCGATCATCGTCTCGCAGTTGCCGTGGTCGGCCGTGACGATCATCGCGCCGCCCACCGCCTCCAGCGCCTTGATCGCCTTGCCGAGGCCCGCGTCCACCGCCTCGACCGCGGCGATGGCCGCGTTCAGGTCGCCGGTGTGGCCGACCATGTCGGGGTTGGCGAAGTTGCACACGATCAGGTCGTGCTTGCCGCGGCGGATGGTTTCGACCAGCCGGTGAGTGACCTCCGGCTCGGCCATCTCGGGCTGGGCGTCGTAGGTCTTCACGTAGGGCGAGGGCGCCATGTGGCGGTCCTCGGCCGTGTTGGGGACCTCCTCGCCGCCGTTGAGGAAGAAGGTGACGTGGGGGTATTTCTCGGTCTCGGCGAGGCGCATCTGGGTCTTGCCGTGGCGGGCGACCCACTCGCCCAGCGTGTTCACGATCTCCTCGGGCGGGAACAGGGCGGGCATGAACTTCGCGTGCTCGGAGGAGTATTCGACCATCCCGGCGACGGCCGAGAACCGCGGCGCCTCGCCCCGGTCGAAGCCGTCGAACTCGGGCGCGGCGAGCGCCGAGAGGATCTCGCGCGCGCGGTCGGCGCGGAAGTTGACGAACAGCAGGCCGTCGCCCTCCTTCATCCCGTCGTAGCCGCCGATCGCGTGGGGGGAGACGAACTCGTCCGTCTCGCCGGCGGCGTGGCCGGCCTCGGCGGCGGCGACGGCGCTCTCGGCTCTCGCGCCCTTGCCGCGGACCATCAGCTCATAGGCCTCGGCGACGCGCTCCCAGCGGTTGTCGCGGTCCATGGCGAAGAAGCGGCCGATCACGGTGGCGATCGAGACGCCCTGCGTCCCCGCGATGTCGTCCTCGAGCGTCTGCAGGTAGCCGGGCGCCGCCTTGGGGGGCGTGTCGCGCCCGTCGAGGAAGGCGTGCAGGCGCACCGGGACGCCAGCCTCGGCGAGGACCTTGGCGGCCACGGCCATGTGGCGCTGGTGGGAATGCACGCCGCCGGGCGAGACCAGCCCCGCCACATGCGCGGTCCCGCCGGCGGCCTGCAGCTTGTTGATGAAGCCTTGCAGGACCTCGTTCCGGGCGAACTCGCCGTCCTCGATGGCGCGGTCGATCCGGGGCAGGTCCATCCACACGATCCGCCCGGCGCCGATGTTGGTGTGCCCGACCTCGGAGTTGCCCATCTGGCCTTCGGGCAGGCCCACGGCGTTGCCGCAGGCCTTGAGGGTGGCGTTGGGGCGGCCCTGCATCAGGGAGTCGAAGGTGGGGGTGCGCGCCTGCGCGACCGCGTTGCCCTCGGTCTCCGCCCGCAGGCCCCAGCCGTCGAGGATCACCAGAACCACGGGCTTGGGGGGATTGCTCATCGGGATCTCCTGTGGGTCGCGGGGCCTGCGTCACTAACTAGGGGCGCGGGGGGCGGAACGGAACGCGACGCGGGGTCCGGGGCCGCCGGCGGGCGAGGCAGGAGCCTCCGGCGGCGCTCCTGACTCACCCGGGAACCGGCGCTCCCGCAGGGCGGTCGGCGGGGCGCCGGGGGCGCGTCGCGGGGCGGGGGCGGTTCAGCGGTGGCGGAACTTCGCGGTGTCGGAGAGGACGCCCTCGTGCTCGGCGCGGCCCTCCTCGACCAGGCCGATCAGGACCGAGAAGACGTTGCGCGCCGCCGCGCCCAGCAGGGCCGGGTCGACGTCGGTGTAGATGCCGCGCGCCATCTCCAGCGCGTCCTTGCCGGGCATCCCCGGCGAGGGCAGGGCCGCGATCACCTGCTGCACGCGCGACTCGCGGTGCGCGATCAGGTGGGCGAGCATCGCCTCTGGGTCCTCGATCGGGTGGCCGTGGCCGGGATGGAACACCCGGTCGCCGCGGCCCTGGAGCTTGCGGAGGCTGGCCATGTAGGCGGCCATGTCGCCGTCGGGGGGCGAGACGATCGAGGTCGCCCACCCCATCACGTGATCGCCCGACAGCACCGCGCCGGGGGACATGCCGTCGGCTTCGACGGCGAAGGCGAGGTGGTTGGAGATGTGCCCCGGCGTGTGGATCGCGGTCAGCGCCCAGCCGGCGCCCTCCAGCCGCTCGCCGTCGGCGAGCGTTCGGTCGGGGACAAAGCCGCGGTCGCCGCCCTCGCCGCCGCCGAGCTGCGCGCCAGAGGCGGCCAGCGTCTCCATCCGCGCGCTGCGCCCGGCGCCGTGAGCTCCGAAGGCGCAGGTCTGCGCCCCGGTGCGCGCCTTCAGCGCAGGCACGCCGGGGGAGTGGTCGATGTGCGTGTGCGTGAGAACGATATGCGAGACGCGCTCCCCCGGCTCCAGCGCCGAGAGGATGGTCTCGAGGTGGCCGGGATGCTCGGGGCCCGGGTCGACGACCGCGACCTCGCCCCGGCCCACGATATAGGTGCGGGTGCCGGTGAAGGTCATGGGCGAGGGATTGGGGCAGGCGACCCGGCGCAGGCCGGGCTCGAGCGTCACGACAGGCCCGGGGGCGCCGGCCTCGGCGTCGGAGCGGCGGTCGAACGGGTCGGCGGGCGTGGGGCCTGCGGCCATCGGGGATCCTCCTCCTTCGGGCCCATTGCTTCGGGACCTCGTGGCGCGCAACTTGTCGCGCATGGTCAGGGCATACAAGAAATACCTGCCGCGCAGCCTGTTCGGTCGGGCGCTGGTGATCCTGCTGGCGCCGATCGTGCTGTTGCAGCTGGTGGTGGCGGGCCTGTTCATCCAGAACCACTATGCGGGCGTGACCCAGCAGATGGCGGGCTCGGTGGCGCTGGAGCTGATCTATGCGGTCAACGCGGTCGAGACCGCGGCCGACGTCGAGGGGGCGCGGATTCGGCTGGAGAACATCGCCCGGCCGCTGGGCATGACGCTGGCGCTGGATCCCGGCGTGAGTGTGCCCGAGGCGACGGCGCAGAACTTCTACGACGTCTCGGGCAACGCGCTCGCCGAGCGGCTGCGCCTCGACATCGCCCGGCCGATGTCCATCGACCTCGTGCGCTACAACCGCGACGTCGAGGTGAAGATCCAGACCGCCAAGGGGGTGCTCCGCGCGCTGATTCCGCGCAAGCGGACGATCGCCTCGAACCCGCATATCCTGCTGGTGTGGATGGTGGCCACGGCGGTGCTGCTGGCGGTGGTGGCGGTGCTGTTCCTGCGCAACCAGGTCAAGCCGATCCGGCATCTGGCCAACGCCGCCGAGGGCTTCGGGCGCGGCCGCGTGGTCCCCTTCCGCCCCGGCGGCGCCGAGGAGGTGCGCCGCGCCGGCGCCGCCTTCCTCGACATGCGCCGGCGGGTGGAGCGGGCGATGGAGCAGCGCACCAACATGCTCTACGGCGTCAGCCACGACCTGCGCACGCCCCTGACCCGGATGCGGCTGGCGGTCGAGATGCTGGACCCCACGCCCGACCGCGACGACCTCGCCAAGGACATCGCCGAGATGGAGCGGATGCTGTCGGCGTTCCTCGACTTCGCCCGCGGCGGGGCGGGGGAGACGGCGGTCGAGGCCGATCCACTGGCGCTGCTGGAGACCGCGGCCGCCGACGCCCGCCGCGCCGGGGCGCAGGTCGGCGTGGGTCTGACAGAGGATTCGCGCCAGCCCGAGCCGGTGACCCTGCGCCCCGGCGCCATCGGCCGGGCGCTGGGCAACCTGCTGTCGAACGCGGCCCGCCACGGCGATCGGGTCGAGGCGCGGCTGCGGCTGGGGCGGATGTTCGTGGAATGGACGGTGGAGGACGACGGGCCCGGCATTCCCGAGGCGCTGCGCGAGACCGCGCTGCGGCCGTTTGCGCGGCTCGACGAAAGCCGCAACCAGAACGACGGAGGCGGCGTGGGGCTGGGGCTGGCCATCGCGCTGGACATCGCAAGGGCGCATGGCGGGGCGCTGGCGCTGGAGCGCTCCGAGACGCTGGGCGGGCTGCGGGTGGTGCTGCGGATCCCGCGGTAGGAAGCGCTGGAAGGGACCGGAGAGGAGGCGCCCTGCGGGCGGGCCTGGGCCGGTGACGAGAGGCGCGCCCGGAGACGCGGAGGCCGCTTCGGGACTCACCCAAGAACAGGCCCCGCGCCTGTCCTCCGGAGCCGTCCGTCGCTTCTGATGCCTGAGCGACTCGCCCGCCCCGGTCAAGGACAAGCCCCCTGCGGGGGTCGCCTGCGGCGATCCCTGACCGGGGCGGGCGAGTCGCTCTGATCGGCATCAGCGACGGACGGC